>JBEVKV010000565.1:0-12783 GCA_040509515.1 Pyrinomonadaceae bacterium
TTTGGCCGCGGCCCCTTCCCATGCGACACAGCGGCCGCTCAATCCGGGCGCGCGGGCAGGTTTGGCCGCGGCCCCTGCGTTTAGGGGCCGCGCGCGCGGCCGACCTCTTTCCTGTTGCCTTGCCGCGCGCGCGTGTGTAACACTCCGGCCGTTCAAACGCCCGCCCGCGCTGGCGGTGCCCCGTCCCAAGCGAAATACGAATCCAGAAGCTGGAGGCAGACTTTGCTCCGAGGACTCTTCCGCACCAAAAATCTCGACGACATCCTCGCCGCGGCCGGCGGCCCGCAGTTCTCGCTCAGGCGCACGCTCGGCGCTTTCAACGTCACGCTGCTCGGCATCGGCGCTATCATCGGCGCGGGCATCTTCGCCACCGTCGGCACGGCCGCCGCCGGGGCCGAGGGGCGCGCGGGCGCGGGGCCTTCGCTCATGCTCTCGTTCGCCATCACGGCGGTCGTCTGCGGCTTCACGGCGCTCTGCTACGCGGAGCTGGCCTCGATGGTGCCCATCAGCGGCTCGGCCTACACATACTCTTACGCGACGATGGGCGAGCTGGTGGCGTGGATCATCGGCTGGGACTTAATCATCGAGTACGCCATCGGCAACGTCGCCGTCGCCATCAGTTGGGCGGAGTTCTTCAACCGGCTTTTAAGAAACCTCGGCATCGGCTTCCCAGACTGGCTGGCGACCAACTACCGCGGCGCGAGCGCGGAAGTCCTCGCCAACGCGCCGCACATCTTCGGCATCCCCATCGTCTTCAACGTCCTCGCCTTCGGCATCGTCGCGCTCATCACCGCCGTCTTGGTGTGGGGCATCCGCGAGTCGGCGGGCTTTAACGCCGTCATGGTGGCGATTAAGATTCTGGTGCTCCTCTTCTTCATCACGGTGGCGCTCTACTACGTTTCGCCCTCGACGATGGCGGAGAACTGGAAGCCCTTCCAGCCGATGGGTTGGACGGGGACGTTCACGGGCGCGGCCGTCGTCTTCTTCGCCTTCATCGGGTTCGACGCCGTCTCGACCGTCGCCGAGGAGACCAGAAACCCCGCGCGCGACCTGCCCATCGGCATCATCGCGTCGCTCATCATCTGCACGGTCTTCTACATCGCCGTCTCCGCCGTCTTCACCGGCATCGTCCCTTACACGGAACTCATCCGGTGGACTCCGGCGCAACAGGGCGAGGCGCTGACGATGGCGCTCGAAACGGTCGCGCCGCAGGCGAAGTGGCAGAACACGGTGGTCGCGCTCGGCTCGGTCATCGCGCACACGGCGGTGCTCTTAGTCTTCCAGTTGGGTCAGCCGCGCATCTTCTTCTCGATGGCGCGCGACGGCCTGCTCCCGCCCGTCTTCGCCAGCGTCCACCCGAAGTTCAAGACGCCGCACGTAACGACGATTCTGACGGGGCTTATCGTCGGCGGCATCGCCGCCTTCGCCAACGTGGACGAGATGGTGAGCTTAACGAACATCGGGACGCTCTTCGCCTTCGTGCTCGTCTGCATCGGCATCCCGATTCTGAGGATGAAAGACCCGGAGCGGCCTCGGGCGTTCCGCGTGCCCGGGGGGGCTTGGGCGCTGCCGCTGCTCGGCGCGGCGTCGTGCGTCTTCCTGATGTACTACCTGCCGGGCGGCTCGTGGTGGCGCTTCATCGGCTGGCTCGCGCTCGGGCTCGCCATCTACTTCTCCTACGGCTACACGCGCAGCGGCGTCGGGCAGACGCTCGGCCGGCCCGCGCGCACGCCGCTCATGCTCAAGGTGGCGGCGCTCGGCTTCCTTCTGCTGGCCGTCGGGCTCTTCGCCATCCCGCACGACATGGGGCCGACGGAGCTACTCGCCACCGCTTCGGACTCCGCGGCCGACCGCCACGGGCGCGCGCTCTACGGCCTCATGCTCGTCGCCGTCGGGCTCGTGCTAGGCATTCTCGGCTGGGTGACGGGCGGCTCGCGCGACGGCGCGACTCCCGCGCGCGGAAACTGAGGGTTGAGCCTATGAGACTGTTGCCGCTCTTTTTCACGGCCGCGCTGGTGACGGCCGCGCACACCGCGCCGCGCGCCGCGCGCCCCGGCGTCTCGACGCAGGCGGGCGGCGGCGCGGGCGCGAAGCCCCCCGCCGTTTCGGCCGCCGAGACGCCTTGCGACCTCTGGGTGTACGTCCTCGACCCAGACCCGCAGGGCGTCAACGTGCGACAGGGGCCGGGCAAACAGTTCGCCGCCGTCGCCAAGCTTCCGCACGACGAGTACTCGCTGACGGTTCACGTCACCGGCGCTTCCGGCCAATGGGTGCGCGTCTCCGAGGCGGAGAGGATGGAGTCGGGCGAGAACGTCTTCAAGGGCGCGGGATGGGTCTACGGCCCCGGCCTCGCCACGCAGACGAAGAACTATTCCGGGCTCGACCCCGCGGAGCCGCGCGTCAAGCTTTACAAAGAGCCGAACAAGCGCAGCGCCGTCGCCCTGCGCCTCCCCAACGAGACAGAGGTCGCGCTGACCGGCTGCAAGGGCCGATGGGCGCGCGTCCGCCACAAGAACGTCGAGGCGTGGCTCGACCCCGACTCGCAATGCCACAGCACCCTGACGACGTGCTCCTGACTCCTGCCTTATGAAGATTCTAATTCTCGGCGCGGGGCGGATGGGGCTCGGCGCGGCATACGACCTCGCGCACAACTCTGAGGGCGTCGAGCGCGTGACAGTCGCCGACGTGGACGAGGGGCGCGCGCGCGCCGTCGCCGAGACGCTGCGCGACCCGCGCGTCGTGGCCGCGCAGGTCGACGTCGAAGACGGCGCGCGCGTCGTCGAGCTGATGCGCGGCCACGACGCCGCCGTCAGTTGCGTCACGTACTTTCACAACCTCGCGCTCGCGCGCGCGGCCGTCGAGGCCGGGACGCACTTCTGCGACCTCGGCGGCAACAACGCGGTCGTGGACGCCGAACTCGCTCTGGACGAGGAGGCGCGCGCCGCGGGCATCAACATCGTCCCCGACTGCGGGCTCGCGCCCGGCATGGTCTCGGTGCTCGCGGCGCACGGTGCGGCGCGCTTCTCGGGGCTCGACGAGCTGCACATACGCGTCGGCGGGCTCCCACAGAATCCGCGGCCGCCGCTCGACTATCAAATCGTTTTCTCGGTCGAGGGGCTGATTAACGAGTACGTCGAGCGCGCCCGCGTCATACGCGGCGGCGAGTTGATCGAGGTCGAGTCGATGACCGAGCTTGAGTCGCTCGACTTCCCCGCGCCCTTCGGCCGGATGGAGGCTTTCCAGACTTCGGGCGGCACCTCGACGCTGCCCGAGACCTTCCTCGGCAAAGTTCGGGAACTCGACTACAAGACCATCCGCTATCCCGGCCACTGCGAACGCTTCCGCCTTCTCATCGACCTCGGGCTAACGGGCAGCGACCCCGTCGAGACGGGCGGCGCGCGCCTCGCGCCCCGACGCCTGCTCGGGGAGATGCTCTACCGCCACCTGCCGGCGGACGAGCCCGACCTCGTCTTCGTCCGTCTTGAGTTCGTCGGCGAGCTTTCGGGTGAGGGGCGCGCGGCTCGGCTGCGCTACGACATCGTCGACCGCTTCGACGAGCGCGCCGGCCTCTCCGCGATGCAGCGCACGACCGCCTTCCCCGCCTCCATCATCGCGCAGACGATGGCGCGCGGCCTGACCACACGAAAGGGCGCCGTCCCGCAGGAGCGCTGCATCCCCGCCGACGCCTTCGTCGCCGAACTCGCACGGCGCGACATACGCATCGAAGAGAGCTTCGTCCCCTGACCCGGAATCAATTTGAGATTTGAGATTTCACATTTGAAATTTCAAATCTAAGGAGCCGCCGTGTCCCCCGAACAACTCTTCTCACTGTGCGGCACGCTGGTCTTGCCGGGCTGGCTGCTGCTCGTCTTTCTGCCGCGCTGGAAGTGGACGGCGCGGCTCGTCTGCCCCGTCGTGATTCCGCTGCTGCTCGCGCTGGTCTACCTCTGGCTGGTGGCGACGACCTTCGGGCGGACGCCGGGCGGCTTCGGCTCGCTCGCGGAGGTGTCGCAGCTTTTCCAGAACCAGTGGGTGCTGCTCGCCGGGTGGATTCACTACCTCGCCTTTGACCTCTTCGTCGGCGCGTGGGAGGTGCGCGACGCGCAGCGCGCCGGCGTTCACCACCTGCTGGTCGTGCCCTGCCTCCTGCTCACGTTCCTCTTCGGCCCCGTGGGACTTCTACTCTACTTCGCGCTGCGCGCGGCGCTGCGCCGCAAGTTGCTGGTCGGGGGAGAGGCCGGATGACGGCGCGCGAATTTCTCGGCGAACTCTACCGGCGCGACCCTGTGCTCGCGCTGACGGGCTGGGGCACGCTCGCGCTCTTCGCCGTCCTGCTGGCGGTCGCGCCGTTCGACTCGCGCACGGTCACGGGAATCAACCCGTGGGTCAAGCCCATGAAGTTCTGCCTGTCGATCACGGCCTACGTCTGGGCGCTGGCGTGGTTCGTCAGCTACCTGCGCACGCACCCGCGCGCCGTACGAGTCATCAGTTGGGGCACGGCGCTCGTCTTCGTCGGCGAGATGCTCTGCCTCGTCACGCAGGCCGCGCGCGGCGTCGCCTCGCACTTCAACGTCAAGACGCCCTTCGACGCCGCCGTCTTCAGCACGATGGGGTTTCTCATCTCCTTCAACACGCTGCTCGTCGCCGTCGCGCTCCTGCTCTTCTTCCTGCGCACTTCGAGGCCGCTCGCGCCCGCCTACCTGTGGGGCATACGCGCGGGGCTGCTGCTCTTCTTCCTCGGGAGCCTCGAAGGGATGGCGATGATCTCGAACATGGCGCACACGGTCGGCGCGCCCGACGGCGGCCCCGGCCTCCCCTTCGTCAACTGGAGCACGCGCTCGGGCGACCTGCGCGTCGCGCACTTCCTCTCCTTCCACGCGCTCCAACTGCTCCCGCTCGCGGGCTTCGCCTTGAGCCGCTACAGACCCGACTGGACGCGCCGACGACAGGTCGCCTGCGTCCTCGCCTTCGCGCTCGTCTACGCGGCCGGCGTCTCGCTCATCTTCTGGCAGGCCATGGCCGGACGGCCGCTGCTCAGCCTCGGCGCGTTCATCCTTTAAGCCTCGACGCCACGGCACTCTCCCAGTCCCGCGCGGTTAAAAATTCCCGCGCGCGGGTCTTCGTGTTTATAATCTCCGCGCTCTTGCCCCGCCGCGGGGTTCGGACGGAGGTTCCTGCCTTGAGCCTGACGCTGCTCGCAATCGGATTCCTGCTGGTGCTCGTCGCCGCGTACCACCTCTACGGCGGGTGGGTGGCGCGGCAGTTCAACCTTGACGACTCGCGCCCGACGCCCGCCCGCGAGGTCAACGACGGCGTCGACTTCGTCCCGACGCGGCCGTTCTACCTCTTCGGCCAGCACTTCTCGGCCATCGCGGCGGCCGGCCCCATCGCGGGGCCGATTCTCGCCTGTCAGGCGTTCGGCTGGCTGCCGTGTCTGCTCTGGATAGGCTTCGGCGTCGTGCTCATCGGCGCCGTCCACGACTTCACATCCTTAGCCGCCTCCGTCCGCCACGGCGCGACCTCGGTCGCGGAGATTACGCGCGAGCACCTGGGCACGAAGGCCGGGCGCGCGATGATGGCCTTCATCTGGATCGCGCTCGTCTACGTCATCGTCGCCTTCGCGGACATCACGGCCGGCACCTTCGTCGCGGGCTCCGAAGAGTTAAAGGCCGCGACGGTTCAGTTCAACCCCGGCGGCGCGGTCGCGGCGGCGAGCGTGCTCTACCTCGGGCTCTCGCTCGTCCTCGGGCTCGTGCAGCGGTACCTCGACCCGCCGCTCTGGCTCGTCACCGTCATCTTCGTGCCGGCGGCCTTCGCGCTCTCGTGGGCGGGGACGCTGATGTCGAACACGTTCGTGCTGTCGCACAAGGGTTGGGGGCTCTTGATACTCGCCTACTGCTGCGTCGCGTCGGTCGTCCCCGTCTGGTCGCTCCTGCAGCCGCGCGGCTACCTCGGCGGGTTCATCCTCTACGCGGCGATTGCGCTCGGCATCGTCGGCGTCTTCTTCGGCGGGTACGAGATTCAGCAGCCGGCGTTCAAGGGCTGGACGGTGCCGGGCATGACGGGCTCGCTCTTCCCCTTCCTCTTCGTCACCATCGCGTGCGGCGCGTGCTCGGGCTTCCACGGCCTCGTCTGCTCGGGCACGACCTCGAAGCAGGTCGAGAAGGAGTCGCACATCAAGGCGGTCGGCTACGGCGCGATGCTCGCCGAGGGGTTCGTCGCGCTCATCGCGCTCGTCACCATCATGATCGCCACGCAGCTCACCGACGCGGCGGGCAAGCCGCTCGCCGCCGGCACCATCTACGGCAACGGCATCGGGCGCTTCCTGACGCTGCTCATCGGCCCCGACCACCTCGCCTTCGCCACGACCTTCGGCGCGATGGCCTTCTCGACTTTCGTCTTCGACACGCTCGACGTGTGCACGCGTCTGGGTCGCTACATCGTGCAGGAGCTTTTCGACTGGCGTTCGCGCGCGGGCGCGCTCGCGGGGACGCTTTTGACGGTCGCGCCCCCCGTCTACTTCATCGCGTTCGCGCCGCCGAACTCGTGGTCGAAGTTCTGGACGCTCTTCGGCGCGTCGAACCAACTTCTCGCCGCGCTGACGCTCCTGACCATCACGGCATGGCTCTACCAAGCGCGCAAGCGCATCGCCTACACGCTCGTCCCGATGGTCTTCGTGCTGGTCATCACGCTCTGGGCGCTCGCGTCGATGGCGGTCGGCAACCTGCGCGCGACGAAGGGGCTCGACGTGGAACTCGTCAACGCCGTCGCCTCGGCCGCGCTCGTCGCGCTGGCGCTCTACCTCGCGGTCGTCGCGCTCCTCAAGCTGCGCAACGACCGCCGCAAGGACACGCTGACGCCCGCGCACACCGCCGTCGGGCTCGAATAAAGGTCGGCGGGGCTTTCGCCGCGCGCCGGACACGCCGCCCGACGTGGCCGCGCCGCGCCGGGCGGCCCGCCGCCGCCACCACGCGGTTCTGACTTTGAACTTTCGGGCTTTTTCAGCCATAATGCCCCTCTTTTAGCGAGACCAAAAAAACGGGTCTGTGCGGACAAAGGGCACGTCCTCTCGTGCGACTGTGGGGAGTCGAGCGTGCCGCGCGGCCGGCCTCCGCCCCCGGAGGCGTTCTACACTCGCCAATTTTCAGACGAACCAACAGGAAAGGAATCGTTCAACTTGTCTAAAATATTATCGCCGACTCTCTCGAAGGGGCTGCTGCGCGCGCTGACCGCCCTCTTCGCGCTCGCCTCCGGGGCGACCGTCGCCCTCGCGCAGCCGTCGTCCGGCGCGGGCGCCGGCAGCGGAGCGCAGACCGGCCACCGCCCCGGCGGCGAGGCCAACCTGCTGCTGCCCGACCTCTCGTCGGTCAACTTCCTCGGCGTCGACGGCCACACGCTGCTCCTCGCCGGGCTCGTCGTGTGCGCGCTCGGGCTCGTCTTCGGGCTGATGATCTTCACGCAGCTCAAGAACCTGCCCGTCCACCGCTCGATGCGCGAAATCAGCGAGCTGATCTACGAGACGTGCAAGACCTATCTCGTGACGCAGGGCAAGTTCATCATGATCCTGTGGCTCTTCATCGGGGCCATCGCCGGCATCTACTTCGGCTTCCTCGCCGAGACGGTCAACGACCGGGGAGGCGTCGAGCACGGCTTCCCGGCCTTCAAGGTCGTCGTCATCCTGCTCTTCAGCCTCGTCGGCATCGCGGGCTCCTACGGCGTCGCATGGTTCGGCATCCGCGTCAACACGTTCGCCAACTCGCGCACGGCCTTCGCCTCGCTCGAAGGGCGCCCGTACCCCATCTACGCGATTCCGCTCAAGGCGGGCATGTCCATCGGCATGATGCTCATCTCGGTCGAGCTGCTCATCATGCTCTGCATCCTGCTCTTCGTCCCCCGGGACTACGCCGGCCCCTGCTTCATCGGCTTCGCTATCGGCGAGAGCCTCGGCGCGGCGGCGCTCCGCATCGCGGGCGGCATCTTCACCAAGATCGCCGACATCGGCTCCGACCTGATGAAGATCGTCTTCGGCATCAAGGAGGACGACGCGCGCAACCCCGGGGTCATCGCCGACTGCACGGGCGACAACGCGGGCGACTCGGTCGGCCCCTCGGCCGACGGCTTCGAGACCTACGGCGTGACGGGCGTGGCGCTCATCACGTTCATCCTCCTCGCCGTGCCGCGCGCCGAGGTGCAGGTGCAGCTCCTCGTCTGGATTTTCGTCATGCGCGTGATGATGATCGTGGCCTCGGCGGTCGCCTACTTCGTCAACGAGGCGGCGGCCAAGTCGCGCTACCAGAACGCCGCGACGATGAACTTCGAGGCGCCGCTCACCTCGCTCGTCTGGGTCACGTCGATCATCTCGGTCGTGCTCACCTACGTCGTCTCGTACCTGATGATTCCCGACCTCGGCGACGGCTCGCTGTGGTGGAAGCTTTCGACCATCATCACCTGCGGCACGCTGGCGGGCGCGATCATCCCCGAGCTGGTCAAGGTCTTCACCTCGACCGAGTCGCGCCACGTCAGGGAGGTCGTCACCTCGTCGCGCGAGGGCGGCGCGAGCTTGAACATCCTGTCGGGGCTCGTCGCCGGCAACTTCTCGGCCTACTGGATCGGCCTCGCCATCACGGCGCTGATGGCCATCGCTTACGTCTTCAGCACGTACGGGCTGGGCGGGCTGATGGCCGCGCCGGCGGTCTTCGCCTTCGGCCTCGTCGCCTTCGGCTTCCTCGGCATGGGGCCGGTGACGATTGCCGTGGACTCCTACGGCCCCGTCACCGACAACGCGCAGTCGGTCTACGAGCTGTCGCTCATCGAGCAGGTGCCGAACATCGAGGCCGACGTCAAGAAGGACTTCGGCGTCACGGTCAACTTCGAGCGCGCCAAGCACCTCCTCGAAGAGAACGACGGCGCGGGCAACACTTTTAAGGCGACGGCCAAGCCCGTGCTCATCGGCACGGCGGTGGTCGGCGCGACGACGATGATCTTCTCGATCATTCAGGTCTTGCGCGGCGAGGCGCTCGCGGGCGCGACCCGCGCGTCGCTCTCCGAGGCGCAGGGGCTCGCCACCTTCTACGAGAATCTGTCGCTGCTCAACCCGCTCTTCCTGCTCGGGCTCATCACGGGCGGCGCGATCATCTACTGGTTCACGGGCGCGTCCATGCAGGCCGTGACGACGGGCGCCTACCGCGCGGTCGAGTTCATCAAGTCGAACATCAAGCTCGGCGCCGAAATCGAGAAGGCTTCGGTCGAGGACTCGAAGAAGGTCGTCGAAATCTGCACGCAGTACGCGCAGAAGGGGATGTTCAACATCTTCCTCACGGTCTTCTTCGCCTCGCTCGCGTTCGCCTTCGTCGACCCGTACTTCTTCATCGGCTACCTGATCTCCATCGCGCTCTTCGGGCTCTACCAGGCCATCTTCATGGCCAACGCGGGCGGCGCGTGGGACAACGCGAAGAAGATCGTCGAGGTCGAGCTGAAGGAGAAGGGGAGCCCGCTGCACGACGCGTGCGTGGTGGGCGACACCGTGGGCGACCCGTTCAAAGACACCTCGTCGGTGGCGATGAACCCGGTCATCAAGTTCACGACGCTCTTCGGGCTGCTCGCCGTCGAGCTGGCGCTGTCGGTCTACCGCAGCCGCGGCGACCACACGCTCAACTACGTGCTGGCCGCCGTCTTCTTCGTCATCTCGGCCTACTTCGTCTACCGCTCGTTCTACGGCATGCGCATCAACTCCGGGCGCGACGTGCGGACGCGCGAGATGGGGACTGACACCGAAGGGCTCGCGGGTCGTCAGCTCGATGGCGGTCGCGCTTCCGACTTCGACGCGGCGGGCGTCGAGCGCGGCGCGGCGCGGCGCGACACGACTCGTTAGAGGGGCCGAAACCCGAGGAGGGCTGGAACTGTGAACAGCTACGCGAAAGCGGAGACGCTGGTGGGCGCGTTCGTCGCGCCGTCGGATTGGACTCGTTCGGCGCTCGTCGTCGTGGGCTTCAGCCTGCTGACGGCGCTGGCCGCGCAGGTCGTCGTGCCGCTTCCCTTCACGCCCGTCCCGCTGACGGGTCAGACGTTCGCGGTGCTGCTGACGGGGGCGCTCTTAGGCCCGCGTCTCGGCGCGCTGGCGATGCTCGCTTATCTGGCCGAAGGCGCGGCCGGGCTCCCGTTCTTCCGCGGGGGCGCGGGCGGGGTCGGTCACCTCTCGGGCGCGACGGCCGGGTACCTGTTCGCCTTCCCGGCGGCGGCCTACGTCACGGGGCATCTGGCGGAGCGCGGATGGGACAGGCGCTTCCTGACGGCGGCGGCGGCGATGTTTTTGGGCTCGCTCGTCATCCTCGCGTGCGGGTGTGCGTGGCTCTCGCTGGCGGTCGGCGTCGAGCAGGCGTTCCGGCTCGGCGTGCTTCCGTTCCTGCCGGGCGACGTGGTCAAGATTGCGCTCGCGGCGGCCGCGCTCCCGACGGGCTGGGCGCTTCTGCGCAGGACGGGCCGGCGCGGCTAACGGGGCGAAAGCTCACGCCGAAAATCCGCCCTTGACGAAAGCCCCCGGCCGACAAAGCCGGGGGCTTTTCTCTACGGACAGTCGCCCCGGGCTCCCGCGGCATCCAAGAGAACGCCATGAAGACTCAACGCACGCGCGCCCTCGTCGCCGCGCTCGTCATGCTCTTGGCGGCGCAGGCCGCCGCCGCCAAAGACACTTGGACGGGCGTCCGCTCGCAGAACTTCTACCTCGTCGGCAACGCCTCGGAGAAGGAGATTCGGCAGGTCGCCACGCGCCTCGAACAGTTCCGCGACGTGTTCAGGCGGCTCTTCGCGCAGGTCAACTTCAGTTCGCCGGTGCCCACGACCGTCGTCGTCTTCAAGAGCGACGGCTCCTACAAGCCTTTCAAGCCGGTGGCCGACGGCAAGACCGTGGCCGTGGGCGGCTACTTCCAGCCCGGCGAGGACGTGAACTACATCACGCTGACGACCGAGCGCGGCTCGGAGGACACTTACAGCATCATCTACCACGAGTACGTCCACCTGCTCGTCAACAACTCGCTCGGCAAGGGCTCGGCGCCCGCGTGGTTCAACGAGGGGCTGGCCGAGTATTACAGCACCTTCGCCATCGAGGAAGACCGCAAGGTTCACCTCGGCAAGTTCGTGGACTACCACCTCTACCGGCTGCGCGAGCAGAAGATGCTGCCGCTCTCGCAGCTCTTCGCCGTCGACCAGTACTCGCTCGAACGCAACAAGCACGACGTGCGGGGCCTCTTCTACGCGCAGTCGTGGGCGCTCGTCCACTACCTCATCCTCGGCAACGAGGGGAAGCGGCTGCCGCAGCTCGGGCAGTTCCTCTCGCTGTCGAGTCAGGGCGTGCCGACCGAGGAGGCTTTCAAACGCGCCTTCCAGACCGACACGGCCGGGATGGAGAAAGAGCTTGAGAAGTACGTCAACGGGCGCACCTTCCAGAGCAAGGTCGCGACCTTCGAGCAGAAGCTTGAGTTCGACTCGCAGATGACGGCCGCGCCGCTCACGGAGGCCGAGGCCGAAGGCTACCTCGGGGATTTGCTGCTCCACACGAACCGCCCGGGCGAGGCGGCTGTCCGGCTTGAGCGCGCGTTGCAGCTCGACCCCTCGCTCACGATGGCGCGCGCCTCGCTCGGCATGACGCGGCTGCGCCAGAAGCGTTACGACGAGGCGAAGGAGGAGCTGCGCAAGGCCATCGCCTCGGGCGCGCCGAGCTACCTCGCGCACTACTACTACGCCTACGCGCTCAGCCGCGAGGGGACGCGCGAGGACGGCTACAGACCCGGCGGTTACGCACCCGAGCTGGCGAAGGTGATGCGCGAGTCTCTGCGCAAGGCCATCTCGCTGCGCCCCGATTTTCCCGAGAGCTACTACCTGCTCGGCTGGATAAACCTCGTCACGGGCGAGGAGCTTGAGGTGTCGGCGGCGCTGCTCAGGCGCGCGCTGGCGATGGCCCCGGGCAACCAGCACTACGCGCTCGTGCTCGCGCAAATCTACCTGCGGCAGGAGAGGTTCGATCAGGCGCGGCAGACCGCCGAGCCGCTGACGCGCGAGGGGACGGAGCCCGGTTTGCGCTCGACGGCGCAGTCGGTGATGGCTTCGATAAAGAGCTACGAGGAGCAGGTCAAGCAGTACAAGTCGAGGCAGGAGGAGTACGAGCGCAACGTCGCGAGCAGGAACGAGCCGCGGCTCGGCGTGCGCGAAGGCGCGAAGGAGGCCGACCCGCCCGAGAGGGTCGCGCGCTCGCAGGACGAGGCGGCCGCCGCCGCGATGGCCGAGGCGCTGGGCGAGGCGCTGCGCAAGCCCGAGGCGGGCGAGACGCGCGTGCGCGCCGTGCTCACGCGCATCGAGTGCGGAACGAAAGGTCTAATCTTCGTCTTCAAGGCGGGCGAGCGCACGCTGCGGCTCGCGAGCGCGGGCTTTAACGGGCTCCACATCGTCGCCTTCACGCCCGACGCCGGGGGCGAACTCTCCTGCGGCGCGCGCAAGACCGAGACGCCTTCGGTCGTCACCTACCGCGCCCGGGCGGACGCGCGCTCCAAGACCGACGGCGCGCTCGTCGCCCTCGAATTCGTCCCCGCGGACTTTCAACTGAAGTAGACAGTAGTCAGTAGACACTACTGACTTACGCTGTCTACTTTCTCCTTCCAAAATGAATCCGGGGGTGTTAAAGATACCGTAACTCCTTGAGGGGAGACGTGCCGACGTGACTCTACCCCCAACACGGCCGCCGACCGACGCCGAGTCGAGGCAGGCCCAGCTCATCCGGGGCGTCGCCGAAGG
>JBEVKV010000566.1:0-4378 GCA_040509515.1 Pyrinomonadaceae bacterium
GAGGTGAGAAACTTCCTCATCGCCAACGCGCTCTTCTGGCTGAGGGAGTGCCACGTCGACGGGCTGAGGGTGGACGCCGTCGCCTCGATGCTCTACCTCGACTACGGCCGCGAGCCGGGGCAGGCGGCGAAGAACAGGTACGGCGGGCGCGAGAATCTTGAGGCCGTCGCCTTCGTCCGCGAGCTGAACGACGTGATTCACCGCGAGCAGCCCGGCGTCATCACCATCGCCGAGGAGTCAACGTCGTGGCCGCTCGTCACGAAGGGCACGGATCAGGGCGGGCTCGGGTTCGACTTCAAGTGGAACATGGGCTGGATGCACGACACGCTCAAGTATTTCGAGCGCGACCCGCTCGCGCGCAAATACTTCCACAACAACCTCACCTTCGGCCTGACCTACGCGTGGAGCGAGAACTTCGTCCTGCCGTTCTCGCACGACGAGGTCGTCCACATGAAGGGGTCGATGCTCAACAAGATGCACGGCGGCCGCGAGCAGAAGTTCGCCAACCTGCGCGCGCTCTACGCCTACATGTGGGCGCACCCGGGCAAGAAGCTCCTCTTCATGGGCGGCGAGATCGGGCAGTGGCGCGAGTGGAGCGAGGAGCGCAGTCTCGACTGGCACCTGCTCGAAGACGCGCACCACCGCGGCCTGAACACGCTGGTCGGCGACCTCAACCGGCTGTCGCGCGAGCAGCCCGCGCTGCACCAGCTCGACGTTGAGCCGCGCGGCTTTCAGTGGATAGACGTTAACAACCACCTCGAAAACATCTTCGCCTTCATGCGCCGCTCGGCCGAAGGCGAGACGGTCGTCGGCGTCTTCAACTTCGCCGCCGCGCCGCGCCCCGGCTACCGCTTCGGGCTGCCCGCCGCCGGCACCTACCGCCTGATTCTCAACACCGACTCGGCCTACTACGCGGGCTCCGACGCGCTCCACATCGAATGCGTGCAGGCCGACGAGCAGCCGTGGCACGGACTCCCCTTCTCGGCCTCCGTAGACCTCCCGCCGCTCGCCGCGCTGCTGTTCGAGGCCCCCGCGCCCGGGGCGCACGCCGACGAGAACCCGGAGGCTTGCGCCGCCCCGACCGAAGACGACCCCGCGCCGTCGAAGGCGACGAAGGGACGGAAGCGCGCGGCCGCGAAGGGTTCGGCGAAGAAGACTGCGGCGAAGAAGTCCGTGAAGAAGTCCGCGAAGAAGTCTCCGGGCGAGCCGTCGAAGCGCGCCCCGCGCCGGAAGGCCGAGTGAGACGGCGGGAGGAGAAGACCCGTTGAACGGCCCAGTCATTCCCGGCACCCGCCTTTTCATCATCGGCCACCGCGGCGCATCGGCCTACGCGCCCGAGAACACGCGCGCCGCCTTCAAGATGGCGTTCGACGAGGCCGCGGACGGCATCGAGTTCGACGTGCGGCTCGCGCGCGACGGCGTCCCCGTCGTCATCCACGACGCGACGCTCGAACGGACGGCGCTCATCCCGGGCGCGGTCGAGGCGTGCACCTCGGCGATGCTGACGCAGTGCCGCGTCGGCACCTGGTTCAACCTCCGCTACCCGAAGCACGCGGAGTACTATTTCGCCGAAGAGCGCATCCCGACGCTCGCCGCGGTCTTCGAGTCTTTCGGCTCGTTCCTCCTCTACGTCGAGATGAAGTGTGAAGTCGCCGCGCGCCGGGCGGCGCTGGCGCGCGCCGTCGTCGAGCTGACGCGCGCCCACAACTTCGCCGACCGCGTCATCGTCAAGAGCTTCGAGCACGACTCGCTCGCGGAGGTCAAACGGCTCGCGCCCGAGATTCGCACCGCCGCGCTCTTCGGCCGGAGTTGGCCGCGCCCGCTCGTCTCGGGGGCCGACATCATCGCCGCGGCCGAGCGCTGCGGAGCCGACGAAATCTCTCTGCACCGCTCGCTGCTGCGAAAGTCCACGGTCGAGGAGGCGCGCCGGCGCGGCTTCGAGGTGCTGACGTGGACGGTGAACTCGCCCTTCTGGCTGCGCCGCGCGTTCGCGCTCGGGCTGCGCGCGGTCTTCACCGACTGCCCCGCCGACATGCACAACTGGTACATGCAGCACATCCCGCGCGACGCCGCACGGCTCAGAAACGGATGAGCCCCGCCGAGCAGGCCGCCGACCGAATCTACGCGCGCCCGCCGCACTTCTCGGTGCACCTGCGCGCGGGCCGGCGGCTGCGCCTCGCGGGCGGCGCGCAGTCGGACTACGCCGCGCTGCTCCTGCTCGGCGGCCGTCTGCGCTGGCGCGCGACGCGCGCCGAGAGCGAGACTCCGACCGCCGTCGAAGGCGTCGCAGTCGAGACAAAAGCGACGCGGTCGAAAGCTGCGAGCGGCGCGGCGGCGAGTCCGGCAAAAATATCCGAGGCGGCCGAGTCGGGCGAACTCTCCGCGGGCGGCGCTCTGCTCGCCGCGCCGGGCGACGAGCTGAGCGCGGCCGGCGGCGCGGCGCACGCCGAGTACGTGCTCGTGCGGCTCTCGCCCGTCCTCGTCGCCGACAGCGCGGCGCGCGCCGGACTGTCGCGCACCGAGATGGTCGTCACCTTCCGCGCGCGCGCGGTCGCCGGCGACGAACGGCTCGCGCGGCTCGCGCGCGACCTCGCGGAAGAGTTGCGCGAGGAGGCGGCCGGTCAGGGGCTCGTCGTCGCCGCGCTGGTCGAGCAGGCGCTCGTACATCTCCTGCGGCGCTACGCCAACCTCCGCCGCTCGGCGCACCTTGAACTCTCGCGCGCCGGCCTCGTAGACCGCCGCATACGCCTCGCCGTCGAGTTGATGCACGCGCACCTGCACCGCGACCTCTCGCTCGAAGAGATCGCGTCGGCCGCTCACCTCTCGCCGTTCCACTTCGCGCGGCTCTTCAAGAAGCTGACCGGCGCGACTCCGCACGCGTACCTCGCCGGCCTGCGCGCGGCGCGCGCGCAACAGCTTCTCGCAGAGACCGACCTCTCCGTCACCGAGGTCGGCGCGCGCGTCGGCTACATGAGTTCAAGCCACTTCGCGCGCGCCTTCCGACAGGCCACGGGCATCTCGCCGCGCGCCTACCGCAAGGCGCTCGTCCGCGGCTGACGCGCCCGCGAAATTTTTCCGCAAGACTCCCGCCCGGCACCCGTTCAACCCTCGGACAGCAGCATCGGCCGCGAAGCCGGCCCGCAAGTTTTAGTGGAAAGGGAGAAGACTATGAAACGCAGCCTTTTAAGATTCTCGACCGCCGTCCTGACTTTCGCCGTGGGCGTCATCATGGCCTCGGCGCTGCTCAAGACCAGCGCGCGAATGCCGCCGCACGAGCCGCCCGCCAAGAAGGCCGACGGCAAGACTTTGGAGATGGTCTTCGTCCTCGACACGACCGGCTCGATGGGTGGGCTCATCGAGGGCGCGAAGCAGCGCATCTGGGGCATCGTCAACGAGGTGCAGCAGTCGCCCGCGCGGCCCGACGTGCGCGTCGGCCTCGTCGCCTACCGCGACAAGGGCGACGCCTACGTCACGCAAGTCCTGCCGCTCACCAACGACCTCGACAAGGTCTACACGACGCTGATGGAGTACCGCGCCGACGGCGGCGGCGACGGCCCCGAGGACGTGCGGCGCGCGCTCGCCGACGGCGTCCGCAGGGCCGGCTGGTCGAAGGCCAACGCCAACACCGCGCAGATCGTCTTCCTCGTCGGCGACGCGCCGCCGCACGACGACTACGTGCAGGAGCCCGACACGCTGACGACGACGGCCGAGGCCGTCTCGGCCGGCATGGTCGTCAACACCATCCAGTGCGGCGCGGACTCGCTGACGCAGTCCGTCTGGCAGCAGATCGCGCGGCGAGGCGAGGGGCAGTACTTCAGCATCGCGCAGGACGGCGGCGTGCAGGCCATCGCCACGCCCTACGACGCGCGGCTCTCCGAGCTGGGCAACAAGCTCGGCGCGACCTATCTCGCCTACGGCGGCGGCGCAGGCCCCGAGGGCGAGCGCTACCGCATGGCGGCGGACGCGGCGCAGGCCGGCACCGAGACGACCGTGGCCGCCTCCGCGCCCATGACCGCCCGCGCCGAACGCGCCGTCAACAAGGCGCTCAACCGCGACGCGTACGTCGGCGACCTGCTCCAGTCAATCGAGAACGGCTCGGCCAAGCTCGACGAGGTGAAGGCGGAAGACCTGCCCGCAGACCTCAAGAAACTCTCGCCCGCCGAGCGCAAGCAGGAGGTCGCGCGCCGGCTCTCCGAGCGCCAGAAGATTCGCGACGAGATCGTCACGCTCAAGAAGCAGCGCGACGAGTACGTCGCCGCCGAGCGCAAGAAGCAGGCGGGCGGGCAGACCGGCTTCGACTCCGCGGTCGCCTCCGCCCTCAAGGAGCAACTCTCGCGCAAGGGCATCAAGTAGAACCGCAGGCGCGAAAGCCGAGAGC
>JBEVKV010000567.1:0-6046 GCA_040509515.1 Pyrinomonadaceae bacterium
CGTGTGGTCGTCGGCTTTCGTTCGGCGTAGACCGCGGCGCGGCTACGGTCTGGGCGCCGGGCTCGGAGCCGGGCAGGGCGCGTCCGGCGTGCTGGAGCACTCGCGCCCGTGGTACGGGTTCTCGTAGCCGCTCCACGGCGTCGCGAGGTACGGGAACGTCGTGCGGAACGGCTTGTCGTTCTGCGTCACGCCGTCGCCGAGCTGGTTGTTCGGAGCCTGATTGCAGTTCGCCGTCGCGCCCGCGCAGGCGTTGCCGGGCAGCAGGACGCCTGCCGCCACGCGCAGCGTGATGTCGACCACGTCGTCGCCCACGCGCCGACCGTTCGGGTAGCCGCCGAGGTCGCCGCCGATGACGCCGAGACGGTTAACGCTGCCCGGCGCGGTCGCGGGCACGGCCACGTTCAGACGCATCAGCTCGGACGGCACCGCGCCCGGCCCCGCCGACGGGTCGGCCGGGTCGTTCTGCACGGGCGGGCGGGTCGCGCCGGGCACGCCCGTCAGGAAGACCCGCACGAGGTCGTTGCGCCCCGACGTGGGCGCGTCGAGCACTGGCGGGTAGAGCAGGTTGATGAGCCTGACCGGCTCGACGCCGCGCGACGCGGTGCCGCGCACGTAGTCGATGCGGTTCACGTCGGTCGCCGGCAGTTGCGCGTTGTAGAGGTCTTTGTCGTTCTCCGAGACGGTGGGCGACGTGCCAATCGGAATCAACAACTCGTTGAAGAGCGGGTTGGCGAGGCGCGAGACCTGTACGCACGTCGGGTCTGCGGTCGGAATGCCCTGACCGTTGGCGCAGTTGCCCGTCTGCGTGACGGTGCCGTTCGTGTTGAGCACGCGCGTCGAGGGGCGGCTCGCGGTCGAGTAGACGCCGATGATGGCGTTCGGGTCGGTCGGCCCCGAGGGGAGCTGTCCCGACGCGGTCAAAAGCTGCGTCGGAATCTGGATGCCGATGGTGTGGACGTTGTAGCCGGCCGTCGCGTCGACGCCGTTCGAGGTCGGCAGCGGCGCGAGGTGCGCCGGGTTGAACGGGCGCAGTCCCAACAAATCGAAGGCCGAGCCGAGGTCGACGTAGAAGCCCTCGTCGCGCTGGCCGGCGAAGAGCTTGATGTCGCCCGCGCCGGTGGGCACGGTGCTGATGGAAGCCTCGGCGAGATTCGTCTCGTAGTTGGGCGTCGAGCGCGGCCCGATGTTGACGGGCGGCGTCGGCAGGTTGGTGCCGAGCGAGAAGGTCGTGAACGTCGGGTTGTTCGGGTCGCCCTGACGGATGCGCGCCGTCACGTCCATGAACTGCTTGACGTTCCAGTCCGGGTCGGAGAGGTTGTCAATCGTGTTCGTGTTGTAGAGAAACGTGTCGCCGTTGCCGACGACGGTGCGGAAGCGGAACTCGATGGCGAGGTCGAGACGCGCGTCGCCGTTGTTGTCGAAGCGAATCTGGTAGAGCACGTTGTCGTCGAACTTGAAGAAGTTCGGCCCCGAGGCCGGCTCTTCGAGCGGGATGAAGTTGGCGAGGACGGTGACGGTGTTCGCCCGGTCGGGGCTGACGAAGGCGTAAAGGTCGGTGTTGTCGGCCAGCGGGTCGGCCGAGATGAGCGGAGCCTCGCGGTGGCTCGAAGCCTCGGCGGCGGGCAGCAGGTTCGGGACGGCGCTAAACGCCGCGGTCAGGACGCCCAGCGCGGCGACGAGTGACAGCATTCTTCTGAATCTTCGCATGGCTTTCCTTCTTCTCCCTGTGATATCCCGGTTGAACCCACCGCGCCCGCGAAGGCCGGGAGCCTTGAGTTCCACTCGGGCGTTCATCCTTGTTCGGGGCGCGAGGTGCGCCCTCACTTACGGAAGGGGGACGTGCGGCCGGCGCTTAGCGGCGCCGGAGAGCAATCCCGCCGCATAAATTGTCTGTGGCTGGGTGAGGTACGGATGCCGCGGCGGACTCGGATTGCCCTGCCGCCGAACGAAACCACGCCCTCCCCGTTTCGCGTACGCCCGCCGCCGTCCGACGCGGACGCTCCGCGCGGAGACTGAGTCGGGCGAAAACTCGCAGGGGGAAGAGCGAATTTACTTTGGGAACGTAGACACTTTAATGCCAGCGCGGTTCTTTCGACTGTCGGCAAAGTCGGTAAACGTGTCAGGATTTTCCCTACACGATATGTGTGACGCAGCACAGATGGCCGAAGTCCGCGCCCGATTCTCGAACCGGATTTTTGTGTGCGGCCGGACGCGGAAGCGCGTCACTCTTCCTGAAGCAGGCCGTGACTCAGGGCGTAGCGGACGATGTCGGTGCGGCTGCGGAGGCCGAGCTTCACCATCAGGCGGAGCTTGTACGTGTCCACCGTCTTGGCGCTGATGCTGAGCTTCCAGCCGATCTCCTTGTTGCTGTAGCCCCACGCGATGAGGCGCAAGACCTGCGATTCGCGCTCGCTCAGCTCGACGACCGGCGCGCGCCCCTC
Organism: Pyrinomonadaceae bacterium; assembly: GCA_040509515.1. Taxonomy (GTDB): domain Bacteria; phylum Acidobacteriota; class Blastocatellia; order Pyrinomonadales; family Pyrinomonadaceae; genus QHXN01. Next base: position 2,442 of record JBEVKV010000567.1, read on the forward strand.
GGCCGTGTTCTGGTTGAAGAAGCTGCTGACGAGGCCGGCGGCCAGCGTCGGGTCGACGTAGGAGCCGCCCGCGGCCACCGTGCGGATGGCGCGCACCAGCTCGTCCGTCACCGCGCGCTTGAGGACGTAGCCCGACGCGCCCGCGTCGAGCATCTGGCGCACGTAGCCCTTGTCTTCGTAGACGGTGAGCGCCAGCACCCTGACCTGCGGGCACTCGCGTTTCAGACGCGCGGTCGCCTCCGCCCCGCCCATGTCCGGCATGGACACGTCCATCACCACCACGTCGGGGGCGAGGCGGCACGCCGCGCGCCACGCCGCGTCGCCGCCCGCCGCCTCGCCGACGACGTGCATGTCGGGCTGCGCGTTGACGAGCGACTTCAGCCCCTCGCGCACGACCATGTGGTCGTCGGCCAGAAAGACGCGAAGTTTAGCCACGCGGAGTCTCTCCTCCCCCGCCGCCCGCGCCGAAGGGGATGCGGACGAAGAGCGTCGTGCCCGCGCCGTGCGACGACTCGACGTTGATCGTCCCGCCGAGCAGCGCCGCGCGCTCGCGCATGCCGAGCAGGCCGAGGCGGCGACCCCGGCCCGCGGCCGACATCGCCGCCTCCACGTCGAACCCGCCGCCGTTGTCCTCGACGACGGCGAGGACGTGGTCGCCGCGCCGCTCAAGGATGAAGCTCACGCGGTCGGCCCCAGAGTGTTTGGCGACGTTGTTGAGCGCCTCCTGCGCGATGCGGTAGACGGCCGTCTCGTGCGTGAGCGGCAGGCGGCCGTCCTCGAAGCCCGCGCTGTGAAAGTCCACGGGCACGCGCGCGCGCTCAGCCCACTCTTCGACGTAATTGCAGAGCGCCGTCTCCAGCCCGAGGTCGTCGAGCGCCGGCGGCCGCAGTCCCCACGCGAGCGTGTGCACCTCGCGCGACAGCTCGTCGGTCATCGCCCCGAGCTGCCGCAGCGTGTCGAGCGCCGAGCGTCGCCCGTAGGAGTCCGCGCCCAGAGTCTTGAGCCCCATCATGAGCGCGGCGAGCTGCTGCCCCATCCGGTCGTGCAGCTCGCGCGAGATGCGGCGGCGCTCCTCCTCCTGCGCCGTCACCAGACGCCCGAGCAGTTCGCGGCGCGCCTCTTCGGCCCGGAGGCGCTCGGCGTTCTCGGCGCGCAACGTTTCGTTGGCGCACGCCAGCTCGGCGGTGCGCTCCTCGACCCTCCGCCCCAACTCGCCGTAAGCCTCGCGCAAAGCGGCCTCGGCGCGCTTGCGCTCGCTGATGTCGCGGACGATGGATTGCAGCGCCCCGCCGCCGACCATGCTCCCGCTGATCTCGACGGGCAGGAGCGTCCCGTCCTTGCGGCGCAGACGCCGCTCGGTCAGGACGGTCTCGCCGGCCTGCAACCTGTCGAACCTGATGGGGGCGGCGGCGAGGTCTTCGGGTGGGACGAGGTCGGCGACGTTGAGCCGCAAAAGCTCCTCGCGGGTGTAGCCGAGCATCTCGCAGAGCTTCGGGTTCGTCTCGATGAAGTTCCCGCGCGCGTCGTAGGTGTGGATGCCGTCGGACGCCTGCTCCAACAGCATCCGGTACTTGCCCTCGCTCTCCTTAAGCTCCTCCTCGGCCAGCCTGCGCGCCGTGATGTTCGCGTGCGTGACGACGGCGCGCGTCTCGCCCTCGAACTCGAACCGCTTCGCGCGGGCGATGAACCAGCGCCGCTCGGCGGGGGAGTGGCAGGGGTATTCGAGCGAGAACTCTTCCGACTCGCCTCCGACGACGGAACGGAGCCCGGCGGCGAAGCGTGCGGCGTACTCCGCGCCTTCGGCGGTCGCGCCCGCGCAGGCGTCGAAATAGTTCGCCCCCTCGCACAGCCCCGCCACGGCCGTCGAGTTCGAGCAGGCGAACTCGCGCCACGCGCGGTTGACGGCGAAGATAAAGCCGCGCGCGTCGACCACGGCGACGTGTTCGGGTAGCGCGTCGAGCGCCGCGTATGCGAAGCGCCCCGCCGCGGCGTTTCCCTTCTCTTCGGCCGCCCCGCTTTCCCCCCCCCGATGGCTCACAAAAAAAACTCCCGCCGGCCTTTCGTCCAAATCCGGCGGGCGGCGTTGCGCCGGGCGCGTCGTCGCCCGCGGTTTAATAAGATGTAGTAGGATTTCGGTGCCGTGCGGGCGAGCGGCCCGCTCCTCGGTGGGCGTTTCCTTCCGCCGCGGTAAAATGGCACTGAAGTTGAAGAATAGTGTTATAAGTGGCGCGAAAAGTAAACTCCCGAAAATCGATGCAGGCGACGGACGCGAACAGTTCGGCGGGTCAGAAGGATTTCACCATCCGGCCGCTCGGCGTGGAAGACGCCGCCGCGCTCTCGGCGCTCCTGCGGGCGCAGCCGCCCGGGTACGCGCGGTTCTTCTACGCCTTCGGTTCGGGCGAAGAGGAGGTCGCGCGCATCCTCGCCGCGCGCGAGAGGGACGTATACTCGGGCGTATTCTGGCGCGGCGAGCTGGCCGCCGTCTTCATGCTGCGCGGGTGGGACGCCGGCTATGAGGTGCCGTCGTTCGGCGTGCTGGTGGACGTAAAGCACCGCGGACGCGCGTTCATGCGAATCTCGCTCGACGTGGCGAAGCTCATCTGCCGCCTGTCGGGCGCGACCCGACTGATGGCGAAGATTCACCCCGAGAACGTCTCGCCGCGCGGCGCGCGCCGGCTCGGCTTCGTGCAGACGGGCGTCGAGCCGGAGACCGGCAACGTCGTCTACCAGATGGAACTGTAACCCGCCACGACGGAGGCACCTCGGAACGCATGCGTCTGCTCAAGCTCGGGGTCTACTACTCGAACTACCTCGAACAGTTCTACGCGCGCCGCCCCGGCCTCGCGGCCGAGCCGTACGCGGCGCAACACGCGGCGCTCATCGAAGACTGCTTCGGCTCCTCCGACTTCTGGACCAAGGCGCTCTCGGAACTGGGTTACGAGACCTGCGACCTCGTCATCAACGCCGGGCCGTTGCAGAGGGCGTGGGCCGCGGAGCGCGGGATGGCGTTCGACGAAACGGGTTGGCTGTTCGACATCGCCGAGGCGCAGGTCAGAGACTTCCGCCCCGACGTGCTCATCGTCGCCGACTATTCGACCGTGACCGCCGCGTTCCTCCGCCGGCTGAGAGAGGTGTGCCCTTCCCTCCGGCTCGTGCTCGGGTGGTGCGGCGCGCCTTACGGCGACGGCTCGGTCTTCGGCGAGTGGGACGTGGTGCTTTCATGCGTGCCCGAGTTGGTCAGTCACTTCCGCGAGGCCGGCCACCGCAGCCGCCACGTCAACCACGCGTTCGAGCCCCGCGTGCTCGGACGACTCGACGCGCGCGCAGGCGCGCCGGCCGCGGACTTCGTCTTCATCGGCTCGCTCGTCAAGACTGAACGTTTCCACCTCGGACGCGAGAAGCTGCTCTCGCGCCTCGTCGAGAAGACCGGGCTGCAAATCTGGTCGGAGGTCGGGCCGCCGCCGCCTTCGCGCTTGCGGAGCGCGGCGCGGTTCCTGCGCCACGGCCCTGCGAAGTCGCCGCCGTCAGCGATTGACCCACGCGTCGCGCGACGCGCGCGCCCCCCGCTCTTCGGGCTCGACATGTTCGGGCAGCTCCGCGCGGGG
>JBEVKV010000568.1:0-14567 GCA_040509515.1 Pyrinomonadaceae bacterium
GTCTTCAGCGCGGGCGTGCGTCCGCTTCGAGCATCTCGGTCGCCCAGTCGGCGACGGCGCGGCGGAGGTCTTCGAGTTGTTGGTCGAAGAAGTGGCCGGCGCCGGGGATGATTTTGATTTGGGCGCGCGCCTCGGGGGGGAGGCGCGCGGCGAGTGCGCGGAGGTCTGGGACGGAGCCGAACTCGTCGCGGTCGCCGTGGACGAGGAGGAGCGGCTTGCGGCAGTCTTCGAGGAAGGAGAAGTCGTACTCGCGCTCGGGGATGCTGACGGGCGTGCCGACGCCGACGAGGAACCGGACGCGCTCGTCGCGCGTCCCCACTTCGAGCCCGACGCGCGCGCCGAAGGAGAAGCCGGCGAGGAAGACCGGAAGCCCCGGGTGCCGCCCCGTCAGAAAGTCGAGCGCGACGCGCGCGTCCTCCTGCTCGCCGCCGCGCGCGCCCGTGTGCTCGCCGGTGGAGTGGCCCACCCCGCGGAAGTTGACGCGGAGGGTGGCGACGCCGGCGTCTTCGAGCCCGCGCGCGGTGCGGAAGACGACCTTGTTGTGCATCGTCCCGCCGTGCAGCGGGTGCGGGTGCAGGACGAGCGCCACGCCGCGCGGCGCGCTGTCGGCGCGCGGCTCCTTCCAGATGGCTTCGAGCCGCCCGTGCGGAGCCGGGATGAAGAGGTTGCCTGCCGGGTACATAAGAGGTCAGAGGTTAGAGTCCGCGGGTCTGTAAAGGCAAGCGCCGGGCACCCTTTTCTTGACTTGCCGGGGTGAAAACAGTAGGTTGTCGGCGAAAGCAAAAGCACGAAAGCCACGGCCGAAACAAGGTGGAGAGATGCCCGACCCCCGCCCTCCCGGCGCGCCACAGTCGAAGCAGACCTGGAGCGAGTCGGCGCCCGCGCGCTACGGGCTGGCGCTCGCCGCGACGGCCGCCGCCACGCTCCTCATGTTCGTGCTCTACGACCTCGCGGGGCTTGAGCGCGGGCAGGTTCCCTTCATCTTCTACTTCGTCGCGGTCATCGCCGTCGCGGTCTACGGCGGGCGCGGCCCCGTCCTGCTGACCATCGCGCTCTCGGCGCTCGCCGCCAACTTCTTCTTCCTCGGCCCGCCCTACGCACTCGCGCTCGACTTCTCGGACGTACTCCAGACCGTCATCTTCGTCGCCGTCTCGCTCTTCATCTCGACGCTCGCCACGCGCAGCGCGCGCGCCGAACGCGACGCGCTCCGCAGCCGCGAGTCTTTGCAGACGACGCTCATGAGCATCGGCGACGCGGTCATCTCGACCGATGAGTCGGGGCGCGTCAACTTCATGAACCCGGTGGCCGAGCGCCTGACCGGCTGGCCGCTCGCCGAGGCGCGCGGACGCCCGCTCGCAGAGGTCTTCCGCATCGTCAACGAGGTGACGCGCGAGACGGTCGAGAGCCCCGCGGATAAAGTTTTGCGCGAGGGGAAGGTCGTCGCGCTCGCCAACCACACCGTGCTGCTCGCGCGCGACGGGCGCGAGCTGCCGATTGACGACAGCGGCGCCCCCATCCGCGACGAGCGCGGCCGCACGACCGGCGTCGTCCTCGTCTTCCACGACGTGACCGAGCGGCGCGAGTCCGAGCGCGAGCGCTCACACCTCGCCGCCATCGTCGAGTACTCGAACGACGCCGTCATCGGCAAGACGCTCGACGGCACCATCACGAGCTGGAACGCGGCGGCCGAGCGGCTCTACGGCTACGCGGCCGAGGAGGCCGTCGGCCGGCACATCTCGCTCGTCGTCCCCGGGGAGTTGCGCGAAGACCTCGCGGACATCATGACGCGGCTCGGGCGCGGCGAGCGCGTCGAGCGCGCCGAGACCGTGAGGCTCCGCAGCGACGGCTCGCGCGTCGACGTGTCGCTCGCCGTCTCGCCCATCCGCGACCCCGCGGGGCGGCTCGTCGGCGCGTCGACGGTCGCGCGCGACATCACCGCGCAGAAGCGCGCGGAGGGCGAGCGCACACACCTCGCGGGACTCGTCGAGCACGAGCGCGCGCGCCTCAAGAATCTCGTCGCCAACGTCCCCGGCGTGGTGTGGGAGGCGTGGGGCGAGCCCGACGAGTCGGGCCAGAGTATCGATTTCGTCAGCGACCACGTCGAGCAGATGCTCGGCTACACCGTCGAGGAATGGCTCTCGACGCCCAACTTCTGGCTCTCGATTGTCCACCCGGAAGACCGCGAGCGCGCGGCGGCCGAGGCGCGCGCCATCTACGACAGCCGCGACGGCGGCGTCAGCCAGTTCCGTTGGGTGCGCAGGGACGGCCGCGTCGTCCACGTCGAGGCGCAGTCGCGCGTCAGCCTCGACGCGCGCGGGCGTCCGGCCGGGATGCGCGGCGTGACGATGGACATCTCGGAGCGCAAGGCCGTCGAGGAGCGCCTGCGCTTTCTCGCCGAGGCGAGCCGCGTGCTCGGCTCCTCGCTCGACTACGAGACGACGCTCGAAGGCTTGGCGCGGCTCGCGGTCGAGGCGCTGGCCGACTACTGCCTCATCGACCTCGTGGACGACGACGGGCGCGCGCGCCGCGTCGCCGCCACGCACCGCGACCCCGCCCTGCGGCCGCTGGTCGAGCGGCTGCGCGAGTTCCCGCCGGGGCCGCAGAGCGCGGGCGTGCCGCACGTCCTGCGCACGGGCCAGTCCGTGGCCGTCGGCGAAGTGACGGAGGAGACGCTGCCGCGGCTGGCGCGCGACGCCGAGCACGAGCGCGTGCTGCGCGAGCTGGGGCTGAAATCTTTCCTCACCGTGCCGCTCGACGCGCGCGGCCGCACCATCGGCGCGCTCACCTTCTCGTCCACGTCCGCGCGCCGCGACTACACGGAGGCCGACATCGACTACGCGCGCGAGATCGCCGCGCGCGCCGCGCTCGCCATCGAGAACGCGCGCCTCTACGCGCGCGCGCAGGAGGTCAACCGCGCCAAGGACGAATTCCTCGCCACGCTCTCGCACGAGTTGCGGACGCCGCTGACACCGATTCTCGGCTGGACGCACATGATCCGCTCGGGGCGGCTCGGCGCGAACGAGTCGGCGCGGGGCATCAGCGTCATCGAGAGGAACTCGCAGTCGCTCTCGCGCCTCATCAACGACCTGCTCGACATGTCTTCGATACTCTCGGGCAAGATGCGCATCGAGCGCGCGGCCGTCGACCTCTCGGGCGTCGTGCGCGAGGCGGCCGAGACCGTCCGGCCGCAGGCCGACGCGCACTCGGTCACGCTCGACGTGCGGGCGGGCGCGCCCCCGGTCGTCAGCGGCGACCGCACGCGGCTCGTGCAGGTCTTCTGGAACCTTCTGCACAACGCGGTGAAGTTCTCGCCCGAGGGCGGGCGCGTCAGCGTGCGCGTCGGCGCGCGCGAAGGCAAGGCCGTCGTCGAGGTCGAGGACGACGGTGCCGGCATCGCCGCGGAGTTTCTGCCGCACGTCTTCGAGCGGTTCCGTCAGGCCGACATGGGCACGACCCGGCAGCACGGCGGGCTGGGTCTGGGGCTCGCGCTCGTCAAGAGCTTTGTCGAGGCGCACGGCGGCGCGGTCGCGGTCGAGAGCGCGGGCGAGGGGCGCGGCAGCCGCTTCACCGTCTCGCTGCCCGCGACGGAGGACGCGGCGGCGCGCCGCGGCGCGTCGGGCGACTTGGAAGACGGCGCGGGCGAGCCCTGCCCCGAGTCGTCGTGCCGCGTCCTCGTCGTCGAGGACGCGCCCGACACGCTGGAGATGCTGCGCGTCGCCTTCGTGGCGCGCGGCTACACGCCCGCGGCCTGCTCGACGCCCGAAGAGGCGCTGCGCGTTGCCGAGTCCGGGCGGTTTGATATAATCGTTTCCGACATCGGTCTCCCACGAATCGACGGATACGAGTTGATAGCGCGGCTGCGCGAGATGCCGCACCTGCGAGGGGTGCCGGCGCTCGCGCTCACGGGCTACGCCGCGCAGCGCGACGCGGAGGCGGCGCTCGCCGCGGGCTTCGACGCGCACGTCTCGAAGCCCGTAGACCCGGCGGAGCTGGCCGAGCGCATGGAACAGCTCATGCGGCGCGGTGAACCGGGCGGCACCAAGGAGTGAAACAGTAGAAATGTATCAGACGGCCGCTCATCCCGACCGCGAACAGGAGGCGCCGCCGCCGCCCCGCGACGGCCGACAGTTCGACCCCGACGCGGAGCCGCGCCCGGACGCGGACGCGGGCGACGCGCCCGAGCCGCTCCACGTACTCGTCGTAGACGACGCGCCCGACGTGACCGAGATGATCGCGCTGATGATGAGCTACGCGGGCTATCAGGTGTCCACGGCCTTCTCGGCCGCCGAGGCGCTCGACGCCGCGCGCACGCACCGCTTCGACGCGGTCATCTCCGACATCGGGATGCCCGGGATGAGCGGCTACCAGTTGGCCGAGGCGTTGCGCGCGCTGCCCGCCTACCGCACGACGCCGCTCATTGCCGTCACGGGCTTCAGCATGTACGAAGACCGCGAGCGCGCGCGCAACGCCGGCTTCGACGACTTCCTCAACAAGCCCATCAGCCCCTCCGCCCTCGTCGACGCCGTCAAACGGCTCTGCGGCTAAAAACCCTCTTCCTTAAATAACGCGCGCCTCCGACCGGCCGCCGGGGCGGCTTCGCGGCCGCGCGCGTTCGTGATATTTTCGTTGACTCGATTCTGGCCGTTAAATCTTCCGGGGCGCGCCCGTGCGTTCGGACGAGGGAAACATGGAGAACATACAGGGCGGGACTCTCGCCGACGAGACGGCGGAGCCCGAGGTGGTCGCCGGGGGCGACGACGACGGCGCGGGGGCGCGGCCTTCGTGGCGCGCGCGGCTGGCGGAAGTCCTGAACGGCCGCGCGGCGCTGCTCGTCGTGGGCGCGCTGCTCGTCGGCGCGGTCTTCTGGTACTTACAGTTCTCGACCGCTTCGGTCTGCTGCGGCGACTACGACGCCTACTACCACTTTCGCTGGAGCCGCATGCTCTGGGACGGGCTGCTCGCGGGGAACTTCCCGCCGTCGTTCGACGCGCTGCCGCTGACGACGCTCAACCCGAAAGACTACGTAGACCACCACTTCCTCTTCCACGTCCTGCAGATTCCGTTCACCTTCTTCTCGGACTTTCAGACGGGCGCGAAGCTCGGGACGTGGCTCTTCTCGTGCCTCGCGGTGCTCTCGTGCTACTGGCTGATGCTGCGCAACCGGCTGAGTTACCCGCTCGTCTGGCTGGTCGCGCTGACGGGCAGCTCCGCGCCGTTCCTCTACCGCATGAACATGGGCAAGGCGATGAGCGTCTCCATCGTGCTGCTCGTCGCGGGGCTCCACCTGCTCTTCGAGCGCAGGTACCGCTGGCTGCTCCCGCTCTCGTTCGTCTTCGCGCTCACTTACGACATGTTCGCGCTGCTCGTCGTGGCGACGCTGCTGTGGTCGGCCGTCATCCTCTGGAGCGAGCGGCGCGTCGAGTGGAAGCCGGTGCTGCTCGTCGGCATCGGCTCCGTCCTCGGCTTCGTCATCAACCCTTACTTCCCGCACAACTTCCAACTGCTCTACGAGCACCTTCTCATCAAGGTCACGGCGAAGGACTTCTCGACGCAGGTCGGCTCGGAGTGGTACCCGTACAGCACTTGGGAGTTCTTAGGCAACTGCGGCGTGGCGCTGGCCGCGATGGTCGCGGGCTATCTGGCGTTCAGGGACGCGGGCGACCGCGGGCGGCAGAGGGCGCTGCTGCTGCTGCTCTTCTCGACCTTCCTGATGCTCGTCAACATGCGCTGGCGGCGCTTCGCGGAGTACTTCCCGCCGTTCGCCGTGCTCTTCGCCGCCTTCGCCGTCGAGCCGCTCATCCGCGCGGCGCGCGAGCGCTACACCGCGCGCGAGCGCTACACCGCGCGCGAGCCGCTCGGCGACGCGGGGCTTTCGACCGAGGCCGAAGCCGTGAGCGCGCCCGGGGCCGTGCGCGTCGAGAACGCGCGCGCGTGGGAGTTGATTCTGGTCGCGACGGCCTTCGTGCTGCTCTCCGCCTCGCTCGTCTGGTACGCGCGCGTCACGTCCGACGACATCGCCGGGATGGCCGGCCCCGACTACTACAAGGGCGGCGGCGAGTGGCTCTCGAAGAACGCCGAGCCGGGCGAGCTGATCGTCAACACCGACTGGGACGACTTCCCCAAACTCTTCTTCTACAACCCGCAGCTCGCGTACGTCTCCGGGCTCGACCCGACCTACCTGCTCGACAAGGACAAGCGGCTCGCGGAGCTGCACGGCAAGATCACCATCGCGCGCGACCTCTCCGACGAAGAGGTCGCCAACCTCGGCCCGCTCATCCGCGATAACTTCTGCGTCGGCGAGGGCGACCGGAAGCGCTGCGCGCGCTACGTCTTCACGGATCACGAGCACGTCGACTTCTACAACGACGCGCTCGCCAGCGGCTGGTTCGACGAGGTCTACACCGACGCCGACTGCGCCATCCTCCGCGTGCGCGAACGCAAGGGCGAGCCCGTGCTCGACAAGGGCGGCGACGAAGGCGACGAGGGCGAAGACCCGGGCGACGACGCGCCGGCCGAAGACGCACCGCCGGGCGGCTAGGCCGAACCGACCCCCGCCCGGCCGCCCGACGCGCCTACACGGGCTTGACGGCGAAGACCTTCACGCTCGCCGCGTAATCGTTGACGTTGTAGCGCGTGAGCAGTTCGCGCAGGTCGCCTTGCGTCTCGCCCGAGGCCGCCGCGGTCGGCGCGCAGCACGAGACCGTCGTTGAAGTCGAGGCCGCCGGCCCGGCGGGCGAGCAGCACGACACGGCCGCGACGGGCAGTCCCCTCGTTTCCGCTTTGGCCGCCTCCGCTTTCGACGCTTCGACCGACGGCTCCGGCGCTTCGTCCTTCATCGACGGCGAGCAGCAGCCCTGCTGATTCTCGACCTGCGTGTAGGCGTTCAGGTCTGCGCCCGAGTCGATGACCGCCACCTCCGCGAAGCCCGCCTCGACGAGCCCGCGCCTGTACTCCTCGATTGGAATCGCCCCCGCGATGCAGCCGACGTAGGCCGCGAGGTCGCCGCTCAGCTCGGCCGGCAGCTCGCGCTTGAGCGCGATGTCGCTGATGGCCACGCGGCCGCCGGGCTTGAGCACGCGCGCCATCTCGCGGAAGACGGCCTGCTTGTCGGTCGCGAGGTTGACGACACAGTTGCTGATGACGCAATCGACCGACGAGTCGGCGAGCGGCAGGCGGTCGATGGTCGCCTGTCGGAACTCGACGTTGTCGGGCGCGCCAGTCTCCAGACGCTTCGCCGCGTTGCGCCGCGCCAGCTCCAGCATCTCGGGCGTCATGTCGATGCCGACGGCGCGCCCCTTCGGCCCGACCTTCTCCGCCGCGAGGAACACGTCGAGCCCGCCGCCCGAGCCGAGGTCTACGACCACCTCGCCCTCGCGCAAGTGAGCCGTCGCGACGGGGTTGCCGCACGACAGACCCATGTTGGCCTCGGCCGGTATCGAGGCCAGCTCCTCGGCCGTGTATCCGAACGCCTCCGCCACCGCGCGCACACCGCCGTGCTCGCTCGACAGCCCGCTCTTCGCGACCGAGCCGTATCTTTCGCGCACCACCTGTTCGATTGAACCGGACATGAGAACTCTCCTTCCGATGACTTCCGATGACTTTCAAAGTCGGCGGCCGCGCCGCCGGAGCCTTGCTTTTACGCCGCCCCCTCGCCTACAATTCATATTCGCCGGGGCGAATGTGAGAGGCACTCTACACCTGTCCGACACATTCGTCAAGACGTATATGAAGTTTTTTTCGACGCCGGTACCGGCGCGGACACGCATGACGTTGAAAATCGAAAAGATGCTCGCGCGACACTGGGAGGAGGTGCGCGCCGTCTACCTCGAAGGCTTGGAGACGGGCGACGCGACCTTCGAGACCGACGCGCCCGACTGGGAACGTTGGGACGCCTCGCACCTGCCGTGCTGCCGTCTGGTCGCGCTCTCCGAAGGAAGTGTCGCGGGTTGGGCGGCGCTCTCACGCGTCTCCGCGCGCGAGGTCTACGCGGGCGTCGCGGAGGTGAGCGTCTACGTGGGACGTGGGTTCAGGGGGCGCGGCGTCGGGCGCGCGCTGCTTGAGGCGCTCGTGCGCGAGTCGGAAGCGGAAGGCGTGTGGACTTTGCAGGCGAGCGTCTTTCCGGAGAACGTTGCGAGCGTGGGGCTGCATCTCTCGTGCGGCTTCCGCGAGGTCGGGCGGCGCGAGCGCGTCGGGCGTCTCGCGTGGCGCTGGCGCGACACGCTGCTCCTTGAGCGGCGAAGCCGAACCGTGGGGGTCGATTGACGATGGCGAAAAAGGAAGCGCGCGCCGGAGCGCAGATGGAACTACTCTTCAGGGCTCTGGCCGACCGCACGCGGCTGAGGCTTTTGAATTTGATGGCGGCGGGCGAGGTCTGCGTCTGCTTCTTCGTCGAAGTCCTCGGCGAGAGCCAGCCGAAGATTTCCAGACACCTCGCGTACCTACGCCGCGCGGGCGTCGTCGCGGCGCGGCGCGACGGCAAGTGGATGCACTACCGCATCAGCACGCCCGCCGACCCGCACGCGGCGAGCGTCTTCGCGGGGGTCATGGCGTGGCTCGGCGAGGAGCAGGCGATGCGTAAAGACCGCGCGCGCATGGAGACGATCTGCTGCGCGACGACCCTGCCCGTGAGGCTACAGGGCGCGCCGCGCCCCGCCGCGCAGTCGTCGCACCCTTCATAGCCGCGCGCCCGTCTCCGTCAAGCTCAGGCCCTTTGCAGCCGCAGCACCGCTACCTCGGGGCGCGCGCCGACGCGGATGGGCAGGCCGATGACGCCCGTCCCGCGCGAGACGTAGAGCTGCGTTCCCTCGCTCTCGTACGCCCCGCGCAGGTACTTCAGGTGCTCCCACACGTACGCGGCGGGCGCGCCGACGAAGGGCAGCACGATCTGCCCGCCGTGCGTGTGCCCGCTCAGGATGAGCGAGACGCCGCGCGTCTCGGGCACGTCGAGCGCCATCGGCTCGTGCGAGAGCAGCACCGACGGGCGTGAGGTGTCTACGCCGCGCATCGTCCGTGCGAAGTCGGCCTTGCCCCAACCCCAATCGTCCACGCCCGCCAACTGCAACACGTCCTCCCCGCGCCGCAGCTCCGTGTTCTGGTTCGTCAGCACGTTTATCCCGCGCCGCCTGAGCGCCTGACGCGTGAGCGGCCCATCCGTCTTATGGTCGTGGTTTCCGAGCACGGCCCACACGCCCTCCGGCGCGCTCAACTCGCCCAACGCCTCCGCGCACGGCTCCACGTACTCACGCCCCACGGTCGTGTAATCGCCGGTCAGCGCGACCATGTCGGCGCGCGCCGCGTTCGCCAACCCCACCACACGCCGCACCTCTTCAATCGAGACGAGCCGCCCGTGATGCACGTCCGACACCTGCGCTATCCGAAACCCCTCGAATCGCTCCGGCAAATCCTTGATGGAGATGACCGTCTCCGTCACCTCATAATCCCACGCCCCGAACACGTTCCCATACGCCGCCACGCCGCCCACCCCCACGACCGCCGCCGCCCCCGCCAACTTCAAAAACTCCCTCCGCGTCAGCCCCAAACTCAGCCCTCCGACTCTTCAACACTCCCCGCCCCAAACTCATCCGCCGGGTCAATCTCCACCACCGGCATCGGCTCAAACTTCGACTCATCAAACGCCGGCATCTCCGGCTCCCCCGCCCCCAACTCCTTCAACAAACCACGCGCCTTCTCCAACCCCCAATGATAAGCAAACGGCGGCCCATCACACCACGCGAGTTTATACGCCCGCGTCGCCGCCTCCACCGCCTTCGCGTGATTGCCCTCGTCCCGCTCCACCTCCGCCAACACATTACACGCATCCGCATGAAACAACGGATACGGCCCCCGCTCCGCCGCCTCCCACACATCCTCCAACAACCCCCGCGCCGCTTTCGCGTCCCCCTGCCGCCGTCGCAACTCCGCCAGCGCCACGAGCGCGGGGAGTTCTTCTTCGACATTGTTCACCAGCCGCGCACGGGTGAGCGCTTGGTGCAGCCGTTCGTCGGCGATGGCGAGGTCATTCATGCCCAACGCCGCCTCACCTTGCACTCGCGCCGCGCGAATGAAGTCACGCTCATTACTCCGAACATGAGCCAACTCCCACGCGCGGTTGGCGAACGATAGCGCGCCTGCAAACTCGCCGAACCACAGTGTGTTCTGTGCGAGATAAGAATTGACGATGCCCTCGCTTTGACCGTGAGACTGCGCTCTAAACAAGCGCAAAGAGCGCTGTAGGGCAACCTCAGACCCATTCGCAAGACCACGTGCCGCCAGCGTCGAGCCAAGCCAATACAAGCTGATTGCTTCTTGAAAACGATTATTCTGCTCGCGTGTAATGACCAGCGCGCGCCGCACGGCGGACTCTGACTCGCACAGCGCCCCTGACAGCCTCAACGTGTCTGACAGGTTGCACAAACCAACGCTGAGGTTGCCGTCGTCCTTCATCTCCAAATACATTGTTTTAGCGCGGCGATACAGCGCGGCGGCGCGCCCCTGCTGTCCGCTCAAGCCATATCCTAACGCTAGGGTATTGAGTGTGTAGGTTTGAGCATTTTGTCTGTTCAGCCGCGGCAACTGCTCAAGTCCGTCAGGAAAGAGCAACTCCAGTAATTCGACCCGCTGTCGTGTGGCGCTCAGCCGGTAGAGTGTAGCGTCACTCAACCGGTCGTGAAAGATCTTCTGGGCATCATCGAAACGCCCCAGTCCGATCAGCGTGTTGTACAGTTCGATGGCAGGCGTGAGGTCTTCAAGGCTGTTGACTTTGAGGTAATCGTCAATCATCGGCATCGCTTCAAAGTGCGCATGCAGGCTCGTATAGACGCCGCGTCGGGCTTCGTCATTCAGGCCGCTCCACACCACGCCACGCACGAGTGGGTGTAGGTCATAGCGGTTGGCGCGCTTGTCCCAGCCGAGCAGTCCCCGGTCTTCCAACTCGGTCAACATCTCATCCAACTCACGCTCGTTTCTGCACGGCTTTTTCCTTTTACCTATCAACAACGCGACCAGTGTGTCGTAGCCCGCGGGCATTCTGAAGGCGGCGATGGTGCGCAACACCTGCTGCGCTTTATCGTCCAGCCCGCGCAGGGCGAACGCCAGTACGTGTGACTTCACCTGCACGAGCGGCAGGGCGGAGGGATTGAAATCAGGATGTGCGCGCCGCCACGCGTCGAAGTCGCCGGGCGCGGGTCGGTAGCGGGCCACTTCGCTCGCCAACGCCTGAATCAGCAGCGGGTGATTATCCGCGCGTTGGAAAAGCGGCAGCAGAGAATCGCGCGCGCCGGTCGCGCCGAACGCACGCCACAGGTCGAGCGCGTCGTCGTCGGCCAGCCCCGGCAGGAAGGCCGCGAAGCAACCCGGTAAGGGATTGTCCGTCATGCTTTGCAAGTCGGCGGGGTAGAGGCGCGTGCTGACGAGGATGCGCGAGGCGCGGACGTTTGACAGCTTGCGGAGGAATGAACCGGCGCGCGGGTCGGCGGTCTTGCGCAGGCGGTGCTCGCCCGTGAAGGATTGCGCGGCGCTCTCGGGCAGACCGTAGGCGTTGGCGACGAAGTTCGCCGTCCGCTTGTCGTAATCATCGTCGCTCAGGTGCGCCGCGTCCATGCGTGCGTAGGCGATGAGGATGCGTTCGAGGCCGTCGAGGACGAGGAGGTGGGGCTCGCGGTCGAGGGCGGCGAGGAGTTGCGTCTCGCGGTCGGGCGCGGGGATTTGTTGGACTTCGTCGAGCGGGCGGCGGGTGGTGTAGGCGAGAGCGCGGGTGACGAAGTTCTCGAAGGTGGCGTCGGACTCGTAGAAGCTCCACCAAAGGCGTCCGGCGAGTGGGCGCATCTCCTGCGGGGCGATGTCGTTGAACCACTTCCAGGTGAGCGCGCTTTTGCCCATGCCGCCGACGGCGACGACGTTGAGGATGCGCGCCTTGTAAACCTCGGAGTCCGGCTTGGCGACCCAGTCGGTGAGGAGGTTGAGTTCGGGCTGGCGGCCGACGAGGCGGTGCGTCTGCAGCAGCGTGTAGGGGTGCGCGATGAAGGCTTCGGGCGGCTCGGGGATGTCGCTGACGTAGTGAAACTTGGTGAGGTCGGGCTTGCGCAGCCGCGACAGGCTGTTGATGACGTGCGCGCGCAGGTCGGCAGGGGATTTGAAGAAGTTGACGATGTTCTCCGTTTGCAGGCGCTCCTTGAATGCCTTGAGCCTGGCTGCGCCCTCCCCCTGTTCTACCTGGTCAATCGTGATGGGGTGCGACTCGTCCATCACGAAGATTAGGCGCGGGATTGTGCGCTCGAAGGCGCGCCTGTATTCCATCTCGGTGACGGAAATCTGTTCCGGATTGTTCTCTTTCGGCACGTATCCGTAACGGTGGGCGAAGACGCCGACGTATATGTCCGCTTCGTCAACTAGCCTGAGCGAGATAGAGATGGCTTCGGCGTCGCTGGCCGGCAGGTGCTCCATCATGGTCGGGAACATCCCCTGCCGCAGACACGCGTCCTCAACCTCCTTGCGGTGTTCGGGCAGGTCGCGCGCGGTGCTGCTGACCATGACGACGGGGCGGTCTTTGGAAGTTTCGGGCACGTGAGGCGGTCTCCTGTCAACGAAAAGTCTGGACGTGCGCCCGAATTTTAGCACCGCCGGACTTTGGGGCGGCCGTAAGTTTTCGGCGCGGAGCAAGGCGAGGGACGGCGGCTTGACAATCGAGACTCGCGGGCTAGAATAGGTTTTCGCCGATGCGGAGATGTGGCCGAGTGGCTGAAGGCGGCGGTTTGCTAAACCGTTATAGGTCAAAAGCCTATCGCAGGTTCGAATCCTGCCATCTCCGCCAGAAATCTTGAGTAGTCAGTAGACAGTAGTCAGCAGTCAGTAGGACTCAACCGTCTTCTACTGACTGCCGGCCGCCGTCTACTGACTACTTTTCGCTTATATGACCGTCCGAGTCCGCTTCGCACCTTCGCCCACCGGCTACCTGCACATCGGCGCCGCGCGCACCGCGCTCTTCAACTGGCTCTACGCGCGCAGGGAGGGCGGCAAGTTCCTCCTCCGCGTCGAGGACACAGACCTCCAGCGCTCGACCGACGAGTCCACACGCTCCATCCTCGAAGGGCTCGCGTGGCTCGGCATCAGCGACTACGACGAGGAGATCGTCTTCCAGTCGCGCAACGCCGACAAGCACCGCGAGGCCGCCGCGCGGCTCGTGCGCGAGGGCAAGGCGTACCGCGACTTCACGCCGAAGGGCGACCGCGCCGACTCGAACGTCAAGCAGGAGATCGCCGAACGCGCGCGCGCGCAGTCCGAAGGCGCGGGCACAGACCACCGCGCCAACCCTTTCCGCGACCTTTCGCCCGAGGAGTCCGAGCGCAGGGCAGAGGCGGGCGAGCCCTTCGCCGTGCGTCTGAAAGTCTCGCCCGAGGGGCGGACGAGTTTCGCCGACGCGGTCTACGGCGAGCAGGCGCGCGAGCACGCCGAGATAGAAGACCTCGTGCTTTTGCGCTCGGGCGACCTCTCGCCGCTCTACAACCTCTCGGTCGTCGTGGACGACATCGAGATGGGCATCACGCACGTCATCCGCGGCCAGGATCACCTGACGAACACGCACAAGCAGATTCTCATCTACGAGGCGCTCGGCGCGACGGTGCCGACCTTTGCGCACCTGCCGCTCATCCTCGCGCCGAACAAGGCCAAGCTCTCGAAGCGCAAGCACGGCGAGGTCGTCAGTCTGACGACCTACCGCGACCGCGGCTTCATCCCGGCGGCCTTCCGCAACTACCTCGCGCTTCTGGGCTGGTCGCCCGGCGAGGAGAACAAGGAGTTGATGACGCTCGAAGAGATGAAGAGCCTCTTCTCGCTCGAAGGCGTCCACCGCTCGAACGCCGTCTTCAACTTCAGCGACACAGACCCGCGGCAGTGGACTGACCAGAAGGCGCTCTGGATGAACGCCGAGTACGTCCGCACGCTCCCGCTCGAAGAGTTGCTGCCGATGGTCAGGTCGGAGCTTGAGGCCTCGGGACTGTGGAAGTCTGAGTACGAGTCGGGGGCGCGTGCGGACTGGCTCGGGCGCGCGGTCGAGCTTATTCGCCAGCGCTTCTACACGCTCAAAGATTTTTCGGAGCAGGGGCGCGCGTACTTCTCCGACGAATTTGAATACGACCCGGCGGCGGTCAAGAAGAATTTGAAGAAGGACGAGTCGCTGCGCGAGCTACTGCCAGCGCTCGCCGAACGCGTCGAGGCGGTCGAGCCGTGGGGCGTCGAGACGGCCGAGCAGGCTTTGCGCGCCTTCGCAGACGAGCGCGGCGTCAAGGCCGGGCTGCTGATTAACGCCTCGCGCACGGCGCTCACGGGTCAGGCGGTCGGCCCCTCGATGTTCGACGTGTTCGACGTAATCGGCCGCGAGCGCTCCGCCGCGCGTCTGCGCTCGGCCGCGCAGCTCGTCTGAGCCGGCCGCCGGCTCGGCCGCACGAAGTTTTCCACATGTGAGTTTTAGCTGTGAGTTTTTCCAGAGAGGTCTTCGGTCATGTTTAAAAATCTGTTCTTCGGCGCGACGCTCCTGTTCGCGCTCGCGTCGGCGGCGCCCGCGCAGAACTCCA
>JBEVKV010000569.1:0-11738 GCA_040509515.1 Pyrinomonadaceae bacterium
AATCTGAGCGCAGGGGGACATCCACAAATGCACGACGAGTTAGTTGAGACCTCGGAGCCCGAGCTGTCGGCCGACGAGGAGGCGCTTTTACAGGAGCTGCCGACCTTGACCGACGTGGGGCAGGCGCGGCGCAGCTTTCTGGGGCAGACGGTCGCGGGCGGTCTCGGCGTCTTCGCGCTGATGCTGCTTGAGCAGGAGCGGGCGGTCGCCGCGCTGGCCGCGTCGCCGGAGGCGATGTACGCGCCGGCCGCCGCGTTGGAGAACCCCGTCAGGGTTTCGCTCAAGGTCAACGGCGCGGCGAAGACGCTCGAAGTCGATTCGCGCATGGTGCTGCTCGACGCGCTGCGCGAGCGGCTTGAGCTGACCGGGACGAAGAAGGGCTGCGATCAGGGGCAGTGTGGCGCGTGCACGGTGCTCGTCGACGGCCGCCGCGTGCTGTCGTGCCTGACGCTCGCCGCCACGGCCGAGGGCAAGGAGGTCACGACCGTCGAGGGCTTAGCGAAGGGCGACGAGCTGCACCCGGTACAGGCGGCCTTCATCAAGTACGACGGCTTCCAGTGCGGCTACTGCACGCCGGGTCAAATCTGCTCGGCCGTCGGGCTGCTCGAAGAGGCGAAGCGCGGCGAGGTGAGCCACGTCACGGCCGACGTGACCGCGACCACGACCCGGCTCACCGACGACGAGATACGCGAGCGGATGAGCGGCAACATCTGCCGCTGCGGCGCGTACCCGAAAATCGTCGCGGCCATACAGGAGGCGCACTCGGGGCGCGAGACGGCGCGGACGTGGCGCTACGTGGAAGAGGAAGAGCTGGCGCGGGTCAGGAAGGAGTTCGGCGATGAGGCCGTTTAAGTACGTGCGAGCGAGCGACGCCGTCGGGGCCGCGCGTGCGGTCGCCGCCAACCCGCGCGCGAAGTTTCTGGCCGGCGGGACGAACATCCTCGATTTGATGAAAGAGGACGTGGAGCGCCCCGAAGAGCTGGTTGACGTGACGCGTCTGGGGCTCAACGAAATCAAGGCCGCCGGCGGCGGCGTCTCCATCGGCGCGCTGGCGAAGAACGCAGACACGGCCAATCATCCGCTGATACGCAAGAACTATCCGCTGCTCACGCAGGCCATCGTCGCGGGCGCTTCGGCGCAGCTTCGCAACATGGCGACCAACGGCGGAAACCTTTTGCAGCGGACGCGCTGCCAGTACTTCTACGACACGTCGATGCCGTGCAACAAGCGCGAGCCGGGGACGGGCTGCGGTGCGCTCGGAGGCTTGAACCGAATTCACGCGATTCTCGGTTGGAGCGACAAGTGCGTGGCGACCTACCCGGGCGACATGGCGAACGCGCTGGTCGCGCTCGACGCGGTCGTGCGCGTGAGGGGCGCTTCCGGAAAGGAGCGCACCATCCCCGTCGGCGAGTTTCACCGCCTGCCCGGCGACGCGCCCGAGCAGGACACCAACCTCGCGCACGGCGAACTCATCGTGGCGATTGAGCTGCCGAAATCGAACCTCGCGAAAAACTCTTACTACCTGAAGGTGCGCGACCGAGCGTCCTACGCCTTCGCGCTCGTCGCGGTCGCGGCCGCGCTCCACGTCGAGCGCGGCAATGTGCGACAGGCGCGCGTCGTGCTCGGCGGCGTCGCGCACAAGCCTTGGCGCAGCGCGGAGGCCGAGGCCGCGCTCGTCGGGCAGCCGCCGTCAGAGGCGAGCTTCCGACGCGCCGCCGAAGCGGCGCTCGCGGGCGCAAAGCCGCTGGCGCACAACGCCTACAAAGTCGAACTGGGGAAGCGCGCCGTCGTCCGCGCACTGATGCGCGCGAGCGGTCTGGCTTAAAGCCCCGAAGGTTGACGACAGGTTCGAGTCGGGCAGGGAGAAGGGAACCGAGATGCCGAGGTATATCGGAAAAGAGATGAGCCGCGTGGACGGCGTGGCGAAGGTGACGGGCCGTGCGAAGTACGCGGCGGAGTTCAAAGTGCCAAACCTCGCCTACGGCTTCATCGTGCTCGGCACGGTGGCCAAGGGCACCATCAAGGCGATTGACACGGGCGACGCCGAACGCGCGCCGGGCGTGATACGCGTCTTCACACACCTCAACGCGCCGAAGCTCGGGGCCAAGACTTCGACCGAGGACGCGCCGCCGCGCGCGCAGGAGGAGCGTGACAAGTCTTTCCGCGCGCTCCAGTCGAACAGAATCTTCTTCAACGGCCAGCCCGTCGCGCTCGTCGTCGCGGAGACGTACGAGCAGGCGCGTTACGCCGCGCGCCTCGTCAAAACCTCCTACGACGCGGAGAAGCACGCGACCGACACCGAGGCCGTCCGCGAACGCGCGCGCGCGCCGTCGCAGGGGCCGCCGCCAAAGCCGCGCGGCAACCCGACCGAGGCGATGAAGACCGCGCCCGTCAAAGTCGAGGCCGAATTCCGCATCCCCATCGAGCACCACAACGCGATGGAGCCGCACGCGGCCATCGCCGTCTGGCAGGGCGACAAGCTGACCGTCTTCGACAAGACGCAGGAGGTCTACGGCGTGCGCGCGCACCTCGCGTCGGCCTTCGGCGTGCCCGAGGCGAACGTCTCGGTCGTCTCGCCCTACGTCGGCGGCGCTTTCGGGTCGTCGCTCAGGCCGAACTACTACCCGGCGCTGACGGCGCTGGCGGCGCGCGAGATAAAGCGGCCCGTGAAGGTCGTCTACACGCGCACGCAGATGTTCACGGGCCACGGCTACCGCCCGTACACGATTCAAAAAATCGCGCTCGGCGCGGAAAAGTCGGGCAAGCTGACGGCGATGATTCACGAGGCCGTCCACAACACCTCGACCTTTGAGGAGTTCTCCGACGGCACGACCGGCTTCACGCGACAGGTCTACGCCTGCCCGAACCTCGACGCGCCGCTCAAGATTACCGACACGGATTTGCCGACGCCGACGTGGATGCGCGCGCCGGGCGCTGTGAGCGGCATGTTCGCGCTCGAATGCGCGATGGACGAGCTGGCTTACGCGCTCAAGATTGACCCGCTTGAGTTGCGCCTCATCAACTACGCGGAGAAAGACCCGGAGAGCGGACGGCCGTTTTCGAGCAAGGCGCTGCGCGAATGTTACCGTCTGGGCGCGGAGCGTTTCGGGTGGAAGAATCGCAAGATGGAGCCGCGCTCGATGCGCGACGGGCGGCTCCTCGTCGGGTGGGGGACGGCGACCGGAATCTGGGGCGCATTCCAGATGTCCGCGAGCGCGAAAGTCTCGCTCCGGGCGGACGGGACGGCCTACGTCGCCAGCGCCGCGAGCGACATCGGCCCCGGCACTTACACGGTCGTCACGATGATCGCGGCCGAGTACCTCGGGATTGACCCCAAACGCGTCGAGTTCGAGCTGGGCGACACGAAGCTGCCGCGCGCGCCGGCGCAGGGCGGCTCGTGGACGACGGCGAGCGTCGGCACGGCCGTCCACGGCGCGGCGCTGGCCGTCGCCGCGCGGCTTCTCGCGCTCGCGAACAAGGAAGAGTCTTCGCCGCTGAAGGCCGCGAAGCCCGCCGACGTCGAGCTGCTCGACGGCCGCCTGCGTCTCAAGAGCGACACGTCGAAGTCGGTCGGCGTCTCGGAGGTCATGCGGCGCAACAACCTGACCGAAGTGTCGGAGACTTTCGAGTCGAAGCCCTCGCCCGAGCGGCGCAAGTACGCGACGATGGCGCACGGCGCGCAGTTCGTCGAAGTCAAGGTTGACCCAGACCTCGGGACGGTGCGCGTCACGCGCGCCATCGAGGCGACGGCCTGCGGCAAGATCATCAACCCGAAGGCTTCGCACAGTCAGGAGATCGGCGGCGTCGTCTGGGGCATCGGCATGGCGCTCACGGAGGCGACCGAAATCGACCACCGCTATGGCCGCATCATGAACCCGAACCTCCAGCACTATCACGTCCCCGTCAACGCGGACGTGCACGAGGTCGAAACGATGTTCGTCGAAGAGGACGACACGGTCGTCAACCCGCTCGGCGTTAAGGGCATGGGTGAACTCGGGATGGTCGGCATCCCCGCGGCCATCGCCAACGCGGTCTTCCACGCCACCGGCAGGCGCGTCAGAGAGCTGCCCATCACACCGGACAAGCTGCTGTAAGTTATGAACGAGGTGCGTGCGTTAATCGAAGCGTTCGACGAGGCATGCGCTGCCGGCGTGCGCTGCGCGCTGGCGACGCGGGTGCGCGTCGAGGGCTCTTCGTACAGGCGGCCGGGCGCGCGGATGCTCGTGCGCGAAGGCGGCGCGAGCACGGGCACCATCAGCGCCGGCTGTCTCGAAGGCGACGTGGTCGAGCACGCGCGGCGCGTCATCAGGACGGGCGCGTCGAAACTCGTCGAGTACGACACGGCCTCGACGGGCGAGGAGATGGCGTGGGGTCTGGGTCTGGGCTGCAACGGCGTCGTGCGCGTTCTGGTCGAGCCGCTCGCGCCGGAGTCGCTCTACGTCGCCGCGCTGAGACGTTCGTGCGCGCCGGGGGCGGACGCCGCCGCCGCTTCGGTCGCGACCGTCTATCAGCACACGCCTTCGGCTCCGGCTCACGCGGCCGGGCGGGTCGAAATCGGCTCGCGCATGTTCGTCGGCGAAGACGGCGAAGTTCTGTGTGAGAAGTTGGACGGCGGGCCGGCGAGTTTGATTGAGACCGACTTGCGCGCGTCCGCGCGCGAAGGCTCGTCGGGCGTCCGCGTCTACGAGCTTGAAGGCGGCGCTGTCAAAGTCTTCTTCGAGACGCTGGCGCCGCCCGTCCCGCTCGTCGTCTTCGGCGCGGGACAGGATGCGCTGCCAATCGTCGAGCTTGCGCGCGGACTCGGATGGCAGACGGAGGTCGTCGATCCGCAGGCGCGTCCCGCCAGCCGCGCGCGGTTCGCCGCGGCCGACGCGCTGACGCTCGCGCGCCCCGAAGAGGTCTCTGCGCGCGTCCCGGTCACGCCGCGCACGCTGGCGCTCCTGATGACGCACAACTACGCGCACGACCTCGCGCTGCTCAAATTCCTGCTCGCGTCGCCGGCGCGCTACGTCGGCGTCATGGGGCCGCGCAAACGCACCGAACGGATGTTGAGCGAGCTTGCGGAGGCTGACGCGACCTTCCGGCTCGAAGAGTCTGACAGGTCGCGTCTCTACGCGCCGGCCGGTCTGGACATCGGGGCCAACGCGCCCGCCGAGGTCGCCCTCTCGATCATCGCCGAGATGCGCGCCGTGCTCGAAGGGCGCGGGGGCGGGATGCTGCGCGAGCGTCGCGGCTCGATTCACGGCCGTCTGAGCGACGGCGAAGGCGTCCCCGTTTTGGAGACGGACGCGCAGCCCGTGGCGGCGGCGTGAGGTTTGAAAGCGGCTCGGGCGTCGTCGGCGCGGTCGTTCTGGCGGCGGGGTCGTCTTCGCGCATGGGCCGGCCAAAGCAGTTGCTCCGATTCGGCGGCGAGACTCTGCTCAGACGCGCCGCGCACGCCGCGCTCGGTGCCGGGTGCGACCCCGTCGTCGTGGTGACGGGCGCGCACGCCGCGCAGACGCGGGGCGAGCTGCGGGGGCTCGGCGTGATTGAAGTTGAAAATTTGCTTTGGGAGACGGGGATGGGCTCCTCCGTCCGCGCCGGCGTCGAGGCGCTGTTGGAGGCTCATGCGGAGGCGGCCGCCGTCGTCCTGATGTTGTGCGACCAGCCTCTCGTCAACGCCGACGTGGTCGCCGGGCTCGTCGCCGCGCACCGCGAAACGGGTCTCGATGTCGTCGCCTCACAGTACGGCGGGAGCTTTGGCGTGCCGGCGCTGTTTGGCAGAGCCCTCTTCGGCGAGCTGACACGGCTCGAAGGTCAAGCGGGCGCGAAGCAGGTCATCAAGCGACACGCCTCAAGCGCGCACTTCGTACCTTTCCACGGCGGCGAGATTGACGTTGACACCCCGGACGATTTCTCGCGCCTGCTCTCCACTCAAACCGGACAGTAACCCGACAATCAATCGCCGGCGGCTTCCGCGGCGTCCGGGGTGGCGACGCCGTCGCGCGCGTCCGCGGTTCGGCTCCGCCGGCCGCGCCACGCGTAGAAGCGCCGCCACGCGAGCGCCAGCCCCGTGTAGACGAGGAACGCGCCGCCCAGCGAGACGAGGCCGGCGATTGTCTGCCCGACGACGCCGTAGACCTCGCCCGTGTGCGCAAATCGCAGCCACGAGCGCAGCCGACGCCCGGCGCTGTTGTTCGAGTACGGCTCCCACCGCACGACCTCGCCCGTCTTCCTGTCCAGTGCGAGTTGTGAGCGCAGTTGAGGCTGCCCGCCGTTGCCGAGGTCTATCGAGAACGCGACCGGCGCGTCCGGCTTCTGCGGCACCTGCAACTGTATGCTGCGCCAGCCCTCGACCTGTTGCTCGGCCCTCTTCGCCAACGCGTCGAGGCCGTCGAGCGGGGCGGGCGTCGCGCCGCCCTGCTGACCCGCCGCGCCGCCCGCGGGCGCGCCGCCGCGCTGTTGCTGCGCCGGCGGCTGTTCGCCCGCGAGCCGGAAGACGAGATTCGACGCCCAAGTGTAGGAGATGACGACGCCCGAGAGAACGACGACGAAGAGCGGCACGGCCGACCAGAAGCCGATGACGTTGTGCCAGTTGAAGTCTCTAGCCTTGCCGCCCTGACCGCGTCTGAACCAAGTGACGGCGCGCACGGAGTTGCGCGTCCACTTGCGCGGCCACCAGAGGTAAAAACCGCTCGCCACGATGAAGAGGAAGATGAGGTTGGCGGCGCCCGTGAACGCGCGCCCGAGGGCGCGACTCTCGCCGCCCGCGCCGAGCCAGCGGTGCCAGTCGGTCACGGCGCGAAAGAAAGCGCGCGTCCTCTGCGAGCCCTCGCCGAAGACCGCGCCCGTGTAAGGGTCGAGGAACAGCGTCCGCCCGCCGGGGAAGGCCACCGAGGCGGGTGCGGCCGGGTCGCTGTAGAGCATGATGGAGTTGGGCGGCGTCGCCGTCTGCGTTTCGCGCGCTTTGGCGATGAGCGCCTCGACGGGCAGGCGCGTCGCGCCGGCCGCGGGGCGAGAAACTTCATAGCCGCGCGTGTCGGCCCAACGCGTAATCTGTCGCTCGTAGGCCAGCAGCACGCCCGTTACCGACATGATGAGGATGACGATGCCGGCGACCAAGCCCGCCGCCAGATGGCACCAGAAGACAACCTGCCTCAGTAGCTTCAACCTTCAAAATCCCCCCGCTCGCAGTCTGAGTCCGATAAGCCCTAAGAATACGCGACGCCGTTTTGTCGGCAAAGTCCGGCGACACCGGAACGCGCGCGTGCTGACTCGGGTGACCCATTTGGATGCTACGACCCGCGGTTACCTTTGCAACGGAGGCTGCGCCTTTGAACTCTTGCTTATCGGACGTGGATTGAGTCGGCGTGTGCGTGTGGCCGTGACGCGGGCTGCGCGGTCACTCCGTCTCCTCTCGGGTCTGCCCGAGCTTGAGTCTTCCCGCGACCTTGCTGCCGTGCCTGTCGGCCTTGATGGTGATGCGTTGGACGTAGACGCGCGTCGTCGCCTGGTTCTCGTGGTCTAAGGCTTCCTGCGCCTCAAGAAAGCTGCCCGTCTCTTCGGCGACGATGCGCGCGTATGTGTGGCGCGTCTGGTGGAGGTGTATGTGCGCGAGCCCCGCCTCTCTGGCGTAGGCTTTCAAATTGTCTATGAAGGCTCTGGCGGTGAGCGGCGCGCCGGGCTTTCCGGCGCGGTCGTGTCGCGTCCAGAGCGGGCGCTCCGACCCCGGGACGTTCTGCCGCCCGGAAGCCTCAAGATATTCGTTGAGAGCCGCGCCCGCGGACGGGTCTGCGACTTCCCTCGCGACAAACTTCCCGCCTTTGCGCCGGTACTTGATGATGAGAGAGTCGCCCCTCGCCTCAAGGTCTTTGCCCCTGAGGCCGATGACCTCGCTCCTGCGGAGCCCGGTCAGAAAGTAGAAGAGCAGCAGCGCGTAGTCTCGCTTTCCGACCACCGAGCCGCTCTCGGCCAGTCGTCTGACGACGGCCAGCAGCGCGTTCATCTCTTCGTCGGAGAGCGCCTTGGTCAACTCGGACTGGTATGGGCGCGGGTAGCGCGGGCGCGCCTGCGCCGCCGGGTTGCCGTCGATGAAGCGCGAGAGCTGCGGGTCGCTCAACAGCCAGCGGTAGAAGGCGGAGACGCGCGAGATTCTGGCGTAGACGGTCGCAGGCTTGAGCCCGCGCGCCTCCATCTGCATGCGCCAGCGCGAAACGTCCCCGGGCGTGACGTCGCCCGGATGCTTCGCGGCGAACTCGAAGAAGGAGGTGACGGCCGTGACCTTGTCGCGGAGTTTTTCGGCGCGGGCTATCGTCTCGGGGCGCGTGTTCTGCTCGGCCCAGAGGTCGACGGCGTTGCGCAGCGCAGCGCCCGTGTCCGGGGGCGAGAGCGCACGCGAAGGCTCCGCGCCGTCGTCAGGGTTCTGGCGTGCATCGTCTTCGGGCGTCATGTCACGTAGTTTAACATCATTCTTTCGGGGGTCGCTTTCGCCCGCGCGGCCGAATCGGGTGGAAAGAATCGAAACGCGCGCGCCGATTTTATGGTAAATAAACTGACGCTCTCTTTTTGAGCGGCCGGGGCTTCGGACTCCGGCCGTAACCCCACAGGCCGGAGGAGTCTCGTTTGAAAGCCAGCAGGCGGCGCGGCAGGAGAACTGACCCGCTCGCTTCGGGCGAGGGCGTGCGGCGCGTCATCGCGGACTTGCGCGCGCATCGGCCCGACCTCGCGCGACTTTCGGGTAAAGCTTTGGCTTCTCTGCTCAACTCCGTGCGCGGCCTCTACGTACGCCCGGAGTCGAGCAGCAAACGTGGGCGGCCGCCGCGTTACGCGCGCGAGTATCTGCTGGGCGTGGACGCGGCGCTGCGCGGCATCCTCGCGCGTCAAACCAACATCTCGGTCAGAAGTTTTGTCGGCCAGTATCTTCCCATCCTCGACCTCCCTTCGGACGTGCGCGAGGCGCTGGAGCGGGGCGAGATAAATCTCGCCGAGGCTCATCAGCTCGCGCGTCTGAAGGCGAAACGTCTGGGCGGAAGCGACGCCGAGGCGCGCTCGCTGAGAAAGCGTCTGCTCGAAGCTCACCTGCTGGCGCAGGGTTCGGGGACGCTGCTGCGCCGAAGGGTCAAAGAGGTTCTGGGCGAGTCGAGCGAGCCGGACCCGACCGAGACGGAGGTGATGGCGGTCGGGAAGGCCGACGAGTTGTTGGAGGCCGACCCGCTCGACGCCAGCCACCTCTTCTTCGAGGAGTTGCGGATGATCTCAAGGAGCCTGCGCGAAATCGGCCCCGAAGAGGTGACGGACGAAGACCTCTCGGAGATCATGCCGGCCGTAGACCAAATCACGCTGACTCTACAGAAGATCGCGCGCCGGCGTGAGAGGATGCAGTCGAAGAAGCTGACGATTTGAACGCCCCGACGCTCCCGTCGGGAATGAGCGATGAAAGAGTCGCCGGCCAAGATCGACGCGCTCCTCGAACCCCTCCTGCTGGCGTCCAGCGCCGAGCGGGCCGACGAAGTTCTCTCAAGCCTCATCGACGCCCACGCCGACCCGGTCATCAAAGGCGTCATACGCTACAAGCTCCATCTCAACTCACAACGCGCGAGTCAGAGGGCCGACGCCGACGACCTGTATCAGGAGGCGCTGCTCCAACTGCTCGGCCAGTTGCGGCAGTTTCGCGAGCGTCCCGGCGCGCACCCCATCGCGGACGTGCGCGGCATGGCGGCCGTCATCGCGCACCGCGCGTGCTCGGGCTGGATGCGGCGACAGTTCCCCGAACGGCACGCGCTCAAGAATCGTCTCCACTACCTTCTGACGCGTCAGCGCGGGCTGGCGCTGTGGCAGGGCGAGGACGGAAAGCTGCTGGCAGGCTTTGCGGCGTGGCAGGGGCGGAAGAAGGCCGCGGGCGCGACCCGGCTCGGAGAACTGTCCGACGGCGAAGGGCTCCCGGCGAACGTCCAAAAGTTCAGAGGCGGCGGACAGAAGGGGTTGGGCGATGCGTTGGCCGCGATTTTCAACCACGCCGGCGGCCCCGTGGAGTTCGACGAACTGGTGCGCGCCCTCGCCGCGCTGTTGGGAATCAGGGATCAGCCGCTTGAGTCGCTGCCCGAGAACGAAGACGCGGCCGGGTTCACGACCGCCGCCGGAGAGTCCGACCCGGCGTGGCACATCGAGAAAAGGATGTTCCTGCAAAGGCTGTGGGAAGAGCTGCAACAGCTTCCACGCAACCAGCGCGCGGCGCTGCTGTTGAATCTGAAAGACGCGGGCGGGCGCGGCTGCATCACACTCTTTCCCGCGACGGGCGTGGCGACGCTGCGCCAACTGGCCGGCGCGCTGGAGATGGGCGCGGACGACTTCGCGCGTCTGTGGAGCGAGTTGCCGTTGGAGGACGCGCGCATCGCCGAACTGCTCGGGCTGACGCGGCAACAGGTCATCAACGCACGCAAATCGGGGCGCGAGCGTCTTGCGCGCCGGCTAAAAGGTTTCATCTAAAACGCCTTTGGTAATAACCGCCGGCCTTCGTCAACTTATTCAGGTAAGGCCGGGAGATTGGAAGAGACTTGGTCGAACATCTGACCCAGAGACAGTTTGAAGATTACCGACGGCGGCGTTTGCAAGCGGCGGAGCTGCTGTCTGTGTCCGACCACATCGGCGAGTGTGAGGTTTGCCGCCGGCAGGTCGAAGTCGCCACGGACGGCGACGCGACCTTCTACGCCGTGCGCTCCGAACTCTTTGGCGCGGCAGCCGAAGGCTCTGCGACGCACGCGTCGCGCGCGCACCTGACGGCTGAGGAGTCGGCCGACTACGTTGACGGGACGCTCTCCGGCGAGCGGCTTCGGACGGCCTCCGACCATCTGAGCAGTTGCGACCACTGCGCCATTTCAATCGAAGACCTGCGCGCTTTCAGAGACGAGGTCGCGCCCTCGCTCGAACGCGAGTACCGTCCGGCGGCCATGCCCGCTTCGACCGAAAGCCGTTGGCGACGTGCGTTCGCGTCTCTGCCGTCGCTCTTTCGCGTGTCGCCGTTGCCGGCGTTTGGCGCGGCGCTGGCGGTCATGCTGTTGGCGTTGACGGGCTGGCTGGTCTGGCGTACGACGCGTGAGAGAGAGCCGAGCCGGGAGGTCGTCGTCGCTCCCTCGCCTTCGCTGCAACCGACTCCGGTGGCAGTTGTCCCGACGCCGTCGCAGCCCGAGCCCACGCCGTCGCCGCAGCCCGAAGCGGTGACTGAAGTCGTGGCCGCGGTCGCGCAACTCAACGATGGCGGAGGCCGTTTGACCCTCGACCGCGAAGGCACGCTGTCGGGCGCCGACGCGCTGCCGCCGGCTTACAGAGAGTTGTTGAAAGAGGCGCTCGCCGGCCGTCGGGTCGAAAAATCGCCACAGCTCAACGGGCTCTCGCGGCCGGGGAGTTCGCTGATGAGTTCCGACGCGTCGGGCGCCGAGTTCTCCGTGCTCGACCCGGCGGGGAACGTGCTGTTGACCGACCGGCCGACTTTCCGCTGGTCGGCGTTGGAAGGGGCGACGGGCTACGTCGTCGAGATTTACGACGCCGGTTTTAACCTCGTCGCCTCAAGCCCGCGACTCGACGCGCGTTCGTGGGCCGCGCCGCAGACGCTCGCGCGCGGGAAGGTCTACTCGTGGCAGGTGACGGCCTTCAAAGACGGGCAGGAGATTAAATCGCCGCGCCCGCCCGCGCCGCAGGCCAAGTTTCGCATCCTCGACCGCGCGAAGGCCGACGAACTGGCGAGGGCGCGGAGGGCCTACCCT
>JBEVKV010000570.1:0-4486 GCA_040509515.1 Pyrinomonadaceae bacterium
TTAACAGACATTTAATACAGCCTTCACCCTGATTTAACTCTCGGGGCATAACCTCCGTCCTTGCCACACCGAACTCGTACCAACCCGCTGAAGGAAGCAGCTCGCGCCGTAATGAGCGGCGAAGCCCGTCAACCGATACAAGCCATCATGCACCCGAACGGCTCCCGTAGCCGAAACACACGAAAGCTCCACAGGAGGTTCCCGATGAAGTCCATTCGCCCGAGGCGGCTCCCCCGCCTCGCCGCTTTCACGCTCGCCTGCGCGGCGTTCATGCTCACGAGTTCGCTCGCCTTTGCGCAGACCGACACGGGGCGCATCGCCGGCGTCGTGCGCGACCCCGCGGGCGCCGTCGTCCCCGGCGCGACGGTCGTCGCGAAGAACGAGCGCACCGGCGAGGAGCGCACCGCGACGACCGACGCCGAGGGCGTCTACCAAATTCCGGCGCTCAGGGCATCGACCTACACCGTCACGGTGACGGCGGCGAACTTCGCCGCCAACACCTTCACGAACGTCCAGATCAACGTCGCGCAGGAGCAGAAGCTCGACGTGGCGCTCACGGCCGGGGGCGTGACCGAGGACGTGACGGTCGTCGCCGGCGCGAGCGAGGCGGCCATCGACACGGGCTCGGCGCGCATGGGCGCGACCGTCAACGAGCGCGAAGTCGTCGGCCTGCCCTTGAACGGCCGGCAACTCTCGCAGCTCTACCTGCAAGCGCCCGGCTCGGTCAACTCCGGCTCGGGCACCTTCGGCGACATACGCTTCTCCGGCCGCGCGAGCAACCAGAACGCCGTGCGCTACGACGGCGTCGAGGGCTCGGCCATCATCGACGCGAGCCCCGGCAACCTCAACGGCGAGATCGCCTCGCCCTTCCGCCTTCAGTCGTCACTTGAGAACGTGCAGGAGTTCCGCGTCGACTCGAACAACTTCCCCGCCGAGTTCGGCACGGGCACGGGCGGGCAGATCAGCGTCGTCACAAAGTCGGGCGGCAACCTCTTCCACGGCTCGGCCTTCGAGTACCTGCGCAACGACGCGCTCGACGCCGCCAACTTCTTCGATAACATCGTCGGCCAGAAGTCCCCGCTCAGACTTAACCAGTTCGGCGGCTCGCTCGGCGGCCCCATCGCCAAGGATAAGCTCTTCTTCTTCGGCTCCTACGAGGGCTACCGCCTGCGCGCCGGCATCAACTCGGTCGAGGCCGTGCCCGGCGACGCCGCGCGCATCTGCGCCGTGGCGGGCGTGACGTGTAACGCGACTCAGGTCTCCTTCCTCTCGGCCTTCCGCTCGCCGCAGGCGGCGATCATCTCGCGCGGGACGGGCACGAACCTCTTCGACGTGGCGCAGGTGCAGGACAACGCGTCCGTCAACGAGGACGCCTACTCCGCGCGCTTCGACTGGAAGGTCAACGGCGCCAACTCCGCCTACTTCCGCTTCTTCCGCGACGAGGGCGAGAACGTCCAGCCCGAGGGCGTCACGGGCCGCCAGGTCTTCATCAGCGCCATCCCGCAGAACGCCGTCGCGTCTTTGCAGACCGTCTTCTCGCCGACCGTGCTCAACGAGTTCAAGTTCGGCTACAACTCGGCGCGCACCCGCGTCAACGGCGTGGCCCCGACCGTCAACGGCCTCGACCTCTCGGCCATCACCCTGAACATCAGCGGCAACACTGCGAACTTCAACCTGCCCGGGCAGGGCACGAGCGCGGGCACGGCGACGCCGGGCGGCCTGGTGCGCGCCAACTCCGCGACCAACGGGCGCGGCCAGCCCTACACGCCCTACACGCTCTCCTTCATCGACAACCTGAACTGGACGCGCGGCTCGCACAACTTCCGCTTCGGCGGCGAGGTGCGCGCCGTCCGCCTCTACACCGACCGGCTCGGCGGGACGACCTACACCTACGCGAGCCTCCAGAACTTCCTCGCGGGCACGCTCCAGTCCGTCCAGTACGTGGGCGACCTCTCGGCCGAGAGCCCGTTCACCGGCGTCACGGGGCAGCGGCTTGCCAAGCAGGAGTACTACATCGCCTACGCGCAGGATCAGTGGCAGGTGCGCCCCGGTCTGACTTTGAACTACGGCCTGCGCTACGAGTACTACACGCCGCTGCGCGAGCGCGCCGACGGTCAGGTGCTCTTCGACGTTGCGCAGGGCGTCCTGCGCGACCCCTCCGAGGCCGCGTACCGCACCTCGAAGAACAACTTCGGGCCGCGGGTCGCCGTGACGTGGTCGCCGAACTCCGCGGGCACGGGCTTCTTCGCGGGCGGCCGTAGCGTGCTGCGCGCGGGCTTCGGCATCTACTACGGCCCGGGCCAGACCGAAGACCAGATTCAGCCCATCGAGAGTGACCGCGTTCAGACGACGATCACCTCGGGAAGCCTCTTGGCCTTCCCCGCGAACACGCAGGCCATCGTTGATAATTTCGTCAACAACCCGACCAACCGCTCGTACCAGCCGCGCGCCTACTCAAGCGACTACCTCGTGCCCGAGCGCGTCTACCAGTACAGCGTCTCGTTCCAGCAGGAGTTGCCCGGCCGCCTCGTCGCCACCGTGGGCTACGTCGGCAGCCAGGGGCGCAACCTCTTCCTCCGCAGCGTCACCAACCAGATTCTCCGCGGGCAGGCGACCATCCCCTCGACTGCCACGGCGCTCCCCGCGGGCGCGGGCGTCGTCAACATCACGAACGGCGCGGGGCAGGTCACCGCCGTCCGCACCGTGCGCGAGTTCTCGATCCCGAACGGCGTCGCCGCCCCCCTCAACCCCTACGCCGAGGTGGACTTCAAGACGAGCGGCGGCAGCGACTCTTACAACGCCTTGCAGACGCAGCTCTCGCGCCGCTTCGGCACGGGGCTGACGATGAACGCGCAGTACACCTTCGGCAAGTCTTACGGCACCACCGCCGGCTCGAACGAGGCGCGCACCGCAGCCAACAACGCGCGCACGATTGAGGAGTGGGAGTACGACCGCAGCGTCAACAACTTCGACGTGCGCCACACCTTCAACCTCTCGGCCGTCTACGACCTGCCCGTGGGCCGCGGCAAGCGCTTCGACTGGGGCGGCGTCGGCAACGCCCTCTTCGGCAACTGGGAGGTCGGCACCATCTTGAACGCGCGCACGGGTCTGCCCATCGAGGTCGGCGTCGTCCGCCCCGACCTCGCCGTCCAGTGCGCGCAGGCCGGCGGCTGTACGATCAACACGAGCGCGACGGCGACGACGCTCGTGCCGCAGGGCTTCACCGCGCAACTCCCGACCGTCTCGGGGACGAACCCGCTCCCGGCCGGCTTCGTCGCAGTCGTCAACGTCCCCGGGGGCGGCGCTTCGCGCAACGTGCGGCGGCCGAATCTTATCCCCGGCGTCGACCCTTACCTCAACAGCGACCGGAGTCTGCTCAACCCCGCGGCCTTCGCCATCCCGGCGGCGGGCGAGTTCGGCGACCTGTCGCGCAACGCGCTGCGCGGGCCGAGCTTCTGGCAGGCCGACTTGATCTTTAACAAGCGCATCCCGCTGACCGAGCGGGTGAAGCTGGAGTTCCGCACGGAAGTCTTCAACATCTTCAACAAGACGAACTTCGCGCTGCCGTCTTCGACGCTCAACGTCGGGCTTCCCAGCCTGACCTTCAACACGACGGCCAACGCCTTCGTCCTCGGCTCCGGCCTGCAACCGGGACAGGGCTTCACGCAGTCGGCCGCGGGCTCGACCTTCGGCCTGCTGCGCCAGACCGTCGAGCGCACCGTGGGCCTCGGCACGAACCGGCAAATCCAGTTCGCGCTCCGGCTCAACTTCTAAACAGAGGTCGAAGCGAGGGCGCGCGGGCCGGTCGGGCCCGCGCCCCCGCTTTACGAAACGGACACCGCACACGGGGGCATCGATGGCTGCCGATCACATACGCTTCGCCCGCACGACCCGCACCGAGGGGGACGCGGAAGCCGCTTACGACGACGGCCACCTGCGCGTAGAGCACGACAACTATTACGTCTCGTGCGCGGGGGAGCCTCTCAAGTTCCGCCGCGCCGAGTTTCTGCTGCTCTCAAGGCTCGCGCGCAACGCCACGAGGGTCGTCAAGGCGGAGGAACTGTGGCGGCACGGCTGGGGCGAAAATAAGCCTTACAATGCGGAGAGCCTCCACGTCCACGTCTATCGCCTGCGCGCCAAACTCGCCCCCTTCGGCGTGCGGATCGAGACGATGGTCAACGTCGGCTACCGGCTCGCCCCCGCGGCCGAATCGCAGAAACGCCGTTCAGCTTAAATCCCTTCACCTAATTGTTAACACCGATTTAGCAACCAATTCAGATGGATGTAACACCGCTCGTGCATCCTTCTACTTCTCTAGCACCCCGACCGAAGGAGCCAGTTTTCCCTTGACCTATCAATCAAAAGCCTTGCGCACGGCGGTCACACTATTAACTCTCTCCTGCCTCGCCGCCGCGCTCGCCTGTAGCGGCGAACGCAGCGGCGCGGGCCCGGGCGGCGCGGCACCGGCGGGCAGCACAGTCCGCCT
>JBEVKV010000571.1:0-36490 GCA_040509515.1 Pyrinomonadaceae bacterium
AGGAGAGCGTCGCTGCGCTGCTCACGCACCCGAAGGACAGGGAATTTTTCGAGTCGCTGAAAGAACTCATCTGAGAAGCCGACAGGAGGAGACACACGCGTTGACGAAGAGTTTGATGCTTTGCCTCGCCGTCTTTTCGCTCGCCGCTTCGAGCGTCGCGGCGCAGACGGTCAGGAAGCCGGCCGAGCCGCCGCTGGTCATCAACGACCCCGACCCGGCCGAGGTCGTGCGCGAGCTGTACAGGGTTCACCGCAACGGCAACGGCCACGTCTTCGAGCGGCAGGGGCGCAGGCAGCAACAGAAGTTCTTCGACGCGAAGCTCGCCGGCCTCATCTGGAAAGACCTGACCGGGACGCCGGAGGGTGAGCTGGGGCGGATAGACTTCGACCCGCTCTTCAACGCGCAGGACGCGCAGATCAAAAACTTCCGCGTCGGCGCGGCGGCGGTCAGGGGCAACACGGCTGGCGTCCCCGTGACCTTCGTCAACTTCGACCGGAAGGTGAGGATAGATTTCCGCCTTGTCTCGGTGAAGGGCGTCTGGAAGATTTCAAACATCGTCTACGGCGGCGGCTCAGACCTGCTCGCCATCCTGAGCGCGCCGATGTAGGGCGCGCGCTCGTTTCTTCTCGGATAAAACAGCGTGGGTGACAAAACGACAAAGCGGGCGCTCGTCTGCCTGTTCGTCCTCCTCTACGTCCCGTACCTGTACCAGCAGGGCTACCAGCGGGCCTTCCAGAGTCCGGGCGACTTCCCGACGCTCTACTGGGGCGCGAAGATAGTCTTCGAGGAGGGGCGCTCGCCCTACGTCGACGGCGCGTTCGACGAGGTCGCGCGGCGCGAGCAGCGGCGCATCTTCCCGTACCTCTACCCGCCGCCGAGCCTTCTGCTCTTCTACCCCTTCTCGACCGTCCCGTACGACGCGGCGAAGGTGCGGCTGCTCGTCGCCAGCCACGTCTGCCTGCTTGTCTTCCTCTACCTGCTGTTCTGGCGCATCAAGCCCTTCGACCCGCCGCCCGGGCCGCCCGCGCTGGCGGCCGCGCTGATGACCGTTTTCGTACTGAACTACTACCCGGTCGCTGATAACTTCGCGTGGGGACAGATCAACTTAATCGTGCTGGCGCTGGTCTGCTTCAGTTGGCTGGCGCTCAAGCGCGGCGGCCACGCGCTCGGCGTCGCGGTGCCGCTCTCGCTGGCGATACTGCTGAAGACGTACCCGGTGCTCTTGCTGCCGCTGCTCGTCGTCAGGAAGAGGTACGGGGCGGCGTTGGCGGTCGTCGGACTCCTCGGGCTCTACGCGCTGGCCGCGTGGCTGGTGCTGCCGCAGAGCCTGTGGGGCGACTGGACGCGGAACGTCCTGCCGACGGGCGGCTACGGGCTGCGACCGTTCAACCTCTTCCTGCCGGTCGAACCGTGGAACCACAGCATCAACGGCTTCATGCTCTTCGTGCAGGACAGGACGCACACGCTCCTCGGGGTGCCGGCGCACTGGCTGACGAGGCCGCTCACGTACCTGCTGGCGGGCGCGGTCGGGGCCGCGACAGTCGGGCTCTCGCTGCTGTCGGCGCGCAGGGGGGCGGGGGAGAAGACGCTCGACCTTGAGTTCGCGCTCTTCCTGCTGATGATGTTTCTGGTCGCGCCGCTCTCTTGGGAGCATCATCTGGCCTACGCGCTGCCGGCGGCATTGTTCGCGATTGACTTTCTGTTGCGCGGACGCGCGCGCGGGCCGGCGGCGTTGGCGGTCGTCGCGGCGCTCTTCGTCCTCGCGTGGGACTTCCCGCGCGACGAGATGTTTTTGATAAAAGGGCCGCTGGCGCTCGTCAACGCCGTCAAGTTCTTCGCGGCCTTCGGGCTCTGGGTCTTTGTGGCGAAGCGCGCGTGGGACGACCTGCGCGCGGGCGGCGCTGAAGCGTCCGTCCCGGGCGGGGCCTGAAGGGTCTCCGAAGGGTGCCCGGTTCGCGTTTCGCGCAACTCTGGCGTACGTGTTAGAGTCTGTCGCTTGAGTTCGGGTCGGGAATCTCAACAGGGAAGGTTCGGACGGATTTTGATAAGCAGCGCTGCCGCCTCTCGCGCGGTCTCCCTCGGCTCCAAGACTAAACACATCAGCCTCGGCGTGGTCTGCCCGATGGCGAACGAGCGCCAGAACGCGGCGCGCTTCGTCCGCGAGGTGCTGGCCGCGTGCGAGCCCTTCGGCTTCCGCTCCGTCACCTTCTTCGCCGTCCTCGACCGCGTGAGCAAAGACGGGACGGTCGAGTTGCTGCGCGGGCTCGAGGCCGAGCTGCCGCAACTCCGCGTCGTGTGGGCTCCCGAGAATCGCTCGGTGGTGGACGCGTACCTGCGCGGCTACCGCGAGGCGCTCGACACGGGCTGCGACTGGATTCTTGAGATAGACGCCGGCTACAGCCACCAGCCGTCGGACGTGCCACGCTTCTTCGAGAAGATGCTCGAAGGCCACGACTGCGTCTTCGGCACGCGCTTCGGCAAGGGCGGGCGCATCACCGAAAGCTCCTTCAAGCGCCGCGTCATCAGCCGGGGCGGCACGCTCCTCGCCAACCTCCTGCTCGGCACGCGCCTCTCGGACATGACGAGCGGCTTCGAGCTGTTCTCGCGCGCCGCGCTTCAGGAGGTTCTGGAGAAGGGCATCAACTCGCGCGGGCACTTCTTCCAGACGGAGATCAAGGCGCACTGCCAGCCGTTGCGCGTCGCCGAAGTCCCCATCCACTACCGCGCGGCCAGCGACAGCGTTAACAACGAAGTGCTCAAGGACGCGCTGCGCAACCTCTGGCGTCTGTTCCGCGCGCGTGTCGCCGAAGGGCGCGCGCGTGCCTCTTCGGGCGGCGAGCTGAAGCGGGACGAGCTGGGATGACGGAGTCGCTCGCGGTCGTCGTCACCTCAATCTCGGGCCCGAACCGCGTGCTGCGCGAGCTGTCCGACGGGTGCGCCGCGCGCGGCCACCGCTTCCTCGTCGTCGGCGACGAGAAGAGCCCCTCCGACTTCCAACTCGAAGGCTGCGACTTCTACGGCCTCGCCGCGCAGTACGAGACCGGGTTCCGCTTCGCGCGGCTCTGCCCGACTCGCCACTACGCGCGCAAGAATCTCGGCTACCTTCTCGCCATCCGCGGCGGCGCGACCCTCATCGCCGAAACCGACGACGACAACATCCCGCGCGAAGAGTTCTGGGGCGAAAGGCGGCGGCGTCTCTCCGTACACACGTCCGCGGGCGCGGGGTGGGTCAACGCCTACAGCTACTTCACCGACACACACATCTGGCCGCGCGGGCTCCCGCTCGACCGCGTGAGGGACGAAGTGGCGGAGTTCGACAGCCTTCCGGTCGGGGACGCCGACTGCCCCATCCAGCAGGGGCTCGCCGACGTGAACCCGGACGTAGACGCCATCTACCGGCTCGTCTCCGAGCTTCCGCAGTCGTTCCGACGCGACCGCCGCGTCGCGCTGGCTTCGGGCTCGTGGTGCCCGTTCAACAGCCAGAACACGACGTGGTGGGCGGACGCCTTCCCGCTGCTCTACCTGCCGGCCTACTGCTCGTTTCGCATGACCGACATCTGGCGCAGCTTCGTCGCACAGCGCCTCGCGTGGGAGCAGGGCTGGTCGGTGCTCTTCCACGAGCCGACCGTCTGGCAGGAGCGCAACGAGCACAACCTGATGCGCGACTTCCGCGACGAGGTGCCGGGCTACCTGCACAACGACTCGATACGCGAGGCGCTCGCGTCGCTCACGCTCGCGCCGGGCGTCGGGCGTCTGGGCGAGGGGCTGATGGCGTGCTACGAGAAGCTGGTCGAGATGTCGCTCGTCGGCAGCGAGGAGCTGCCGCTGCTCGCCGCGTGGCTCGACGATCTGGCGCTCGCGGGCGCGCGGGGCTGAACGCGCTTTATGACGAGTCCGCTTGAGGGGAAGAGGGTTTGCGTGACGGGCGGCGGCGGCTTTCTCGGCCGCGTCGTCGTCTCATCGCTGCGCGGGCGCGGGTGCTCGGAAGTCTTCGTCGTCCGCAAGCGCGACTACGACCTCGTTAAAGGCGCGGACGTGGAACGCCTCTACGCGGACGCGCGCCCCGACGTGGTCATCCACCTCGCGGCGGTCGTCGGCGGCATCGGCGCCAACCGCGAGAACCCCGGCCTCTACTTCTATGAAAACCTCATGATGGGCGTCCAGCTCATCGAAGGCGCGCGCGTCAACGCGGTCGAGAAATTTGTTCAGGTCGGCACGATTTGCGCCTACCCAAAGTTCACGCCCGTCCCCTTCAAGGAGGACGACCTCTGGAACGGCTACCCCGAGGAGACGAACGCGCCGTACGGCATCGCGAAGAAGGCGCTGCTCGTCCAGTGTCAGGCGTACCGCGACCAGTACGGGACGAACGCCGTCTACCTGCTCCCCGTCAATCTCTACGGGCCGGGCGATAATTTCGACCCTCAGACTTCACACGTCATCCCGGCGCTCATCAAGAAGTTCGTGGACGCGAAGGCGCGCGGCGAGTCGCGCGTCGAGGTGTGGGGGACGGGCGCGGCCACGCGCGAGTTCCTCTACGTCGACGACGCGGCCGAAGGGATCGTGCTCGCCGCCGAGCGTTACGACGGGCGCGAGCCGGTCAACCTCGGCTCGGGCGAGGAGATGAGCATACGCGAGCTGGCCTCGGTCATCGCCGCCGAGACCGGCTTCGACGGGGAGATCGTCTGGGACGCCTCGAAGCCGGACGGGCAGCCGCGCCGCGCTCTGGACGTGACGCGCGCCGCCGGGCTGTTCGGCTTTCGCGCGCGCGTCGGCTTCGCCGAGGGCTTGCGCCGCACGGTCGAGTGGTACCGCGCGACGCAGGCCGCCGCCGGCGGCCCCGGGCGGGAAGGCTGAGCCGCGACCCGCCGCAAATTGACGCTTGCCTTATCTCCGGTTTCCCGTATAATCGCCCGGTTTTCATTCCACGTCGGAAAGCTCGACCTGTTCTTGAGTTTGAGCCCCGGCGTTTGCTTTCACCCTTCAGTAGTTTTAAGCCGATCTCTTCAAGTCAGTACCTCGAACCGGAAGGCACAGTTCGCCGCAGCCGTAAGACGGTATGCCACTGCACGCGTTGCCCGACATCCCGACGGCGTCGCTCCTGCGCGACCGCCGCGTCCCGCTGGCCGTGACGGCGCTGGCGGCGGCGCAGGTCGGGGCCGTGTGGGCGGGCGTCGGCGGTTGGCCGTGCCCCGTGCACGGCGCGACCGGGCTGCCGTGCCCCGGCTGCGGACTGACGCGCGCCGCGGTCGCGCTGGTGCGCGGGCACTGGGGCGAGTCTCTGGCGGCGCACGCCTTCGCGCCGGTGCTCTTAGTCTGTCTGGCGGCGCTCGCACTGGCCGCAATCCTGCCGCGCCGGCAGCGCGAGGCGTTCGCCGGACTCGCCGAGCGGCTTGAGCGGCGCACGCGCGCCTCTGTGTTCCTGCTGGCGGCGTTCTTACTTTACTGGTTGGCCCGGCTGTTGTTCCTCCCGGGCGCTTTCGGCCGGTGAACGTCGCGGTCACATTCTTTTCTGGTCTGAGACAATAGAAGGAGGATAGCGAGATGCAGTATTTA
Organism: Pyrinomonadaceae bacterium; assembly: GCA_040509515.1. Classification (GTDB taxonomy): domain Bacteria; phylum Acidobacteriota; class Blastocatellia; order Pyrinomonadales; family Pyrinomonadaceae; genus QHXN01. Next base: position 5,554 of record JBEVKV010000571.1, read on the forward strand.
ATTTGGTTGCTGTGTTTGGTGGCGTTCGTGGTTCAAATCCTGGTGGTGGTGAAGATGTTCCAGAATGCGGGCGTCGTGCACGGGATTCTCGGGATCATCTGCGGCCTCTACGCGTACATCTGGGGCTGGATGAACGCCAACAAGCTCGGCATTCGGAACCTGATGATCATCTGGACGGTGCTGATCATCCTCATCATCATCCTGAATCTGGTCTTCGGCGCGAGTATGGCCGCCGGCTACGGCGGCGTTCCCACCACTCCCTGAAAACCCCCGATTACCTGACACCGGGCGCCGCGCCGCGCGCGCGCGCGGACACAGACGGCGGGTCGAGTCTTTCGCCGCGCCCCCGGCGGCGGAGGGCTCGCCCGCCGTCTCACTTTCGACTACAGCGTGGAGAGTCTATGAAGCGTCTTCTCTTGACGGTGCTGGCACTTCTCATCGTGGGCGCGGGCGCGCAGGGCGCGTCGGCGCAGGGCACGCGCGTCGCGGGACGACCGGCCGCCGGGCGTAGTGTCAAAGTCTACCTCGTCGCGCTCGACGACAACGGGAAGCGGGGCAAGCGCGTCGGCTGCAACGACAGCCTCGTCCCCGTCACGCGCACCGTCGGCAGGGGCGCTGAGCCTCTGCGCGCGGCCGTCGAAGAACTGCTCGCCATCCCGCGCGAGCACGAAGGCGGCCTCGGCAACTTCTGGCAGGGCGAGGGCCTGAGCGTGCAGAGCGTCGCGCTGCGCTCGGGCGTGGCGACCATCAGGATTAAAGGCAACGTCTACATCGCCGGCGTGTGCGACGCGCCGCGCATCGAGGGGCAGATTCGTGAGACGGCGCGACAGTTCCGCGGCGTCCGCACGGTCAAGGTCTTCGTGGGCGGCCAACGGCTGGCCGACGCGCTCCGCTGAGCGCGGCGCGCTCGCTCCGCGTGCGCGCCCGCCCCGTGATATTTTAGGGGCGTGGCGGAAGAACAAGCGGGCAGGGGAGGGGAGCCGGAACGGGACGCGACGGGCGACGCGCCCGCGTCTCCCGCACCGCCCACGCCTCCCGCCCCGCACGAGTTCACGGCCGGCACACACACCCCGCTCGGCGCGGCCGGCGAGCCTCCGAGCCCGCGCCCTTTCAACAAAACCACTTCGCTGAAACGCTGGCTCCCGCTCATCATCCTCTTGTGCGGGGCGCTGGCGGCCTACTTCCTCTACTCAAGAAACAGGCGCGACCTGCTCGGCGGGCTCAAGACCGGCGCCGAGCAGGTCAAAGACATTCTGACCGGCGCGCCGCCGCGCGACCCTTACGCCGAGGCCGTCTTGAAAGCCGAGGGCGACCGCGGCGAGCCTACGGGTCGCAAGGCGACAATCGAAATCCCCGCCGAGCTGAAGCAGTACAAAGAGGCGCGCCGCTTCCTCGCCATACAGGGCGCGGCCGCCGCCGAGACCGGCGCGACCCCGGCGCACGACTTCGCGGAGCTGGCCGCGCGCATACGCGGCCGCGAAGGCTTCGTCGAGGTGCCGCGCCTCGGCGAAGCGTACGTGCTCTACGGCGTGGGGCTGACGGCGACGGGTGCGCTGACGCACTACGACGTGAAGAACCGGAAGGTCGTGCCGCTGTTTGCTAACGTCGAAGAGTTGGAGGCGGCCGAGCGCGGACTCGCCGAGGAGCGCGAGCGCCTGTCGAACGCGCTGAAGGAGATCGAGGTCAGGCTCAAGGAACTCAAGCGGAACGAGCGCGACGCGCGCGCGCGCCTGCTCGCCGACGCCGCCGCGCGCAAGAAGGACATCGCCTCCGCGACCGAGAAGGAGAAGCTGCTCGCCGCCTACTACGGCAAGCCCGGCGCGAAGGAGAGGGCGCGCGCCGGCGAACGCCTCTTCGCCGAGTATGCCACGCTCGACGCCCTCGCACGCGACTTCGGCGGGCGCTCATACGATTTGCGCGACCCCGTGCAGTCGCGCGAGTTTCAGGCGCGCATGCTCAGCCACGTCCGGCCGGCCGCGCTCGCGCTGCTCGAAGAGCTGGCCGCCGCCTACAAGTCGAAGTTTGACCGCCCGTTGCCGGTGACCTCGCTCGTGCGGACGGACGAGTACCAACGTCTCCTGCGCGAGTCGGGCAACCCGAACGCGGCCGACGTGGCGCCGCCGCCGCACACGACGGGTCTCGCCTTCGATGTCTACTACCGCTACATGACGGCCGAAGAGCAGGAGTTCGTCATGGCCGAGATAGCGCGTCTGGAGAAGGCGGGTCGCGTCGAGGCTCTACGCGAGCTGCGCGACCATTACCACGTCTTCGTCTTCGCGGAGGGGCGTCCGCCGTCCGCCGAGTCGGTGGACAGGCTTCTGGGGAAACGCGCCAGCGCCGCCGCGCCCGACAAATCCGCGAAGAAAGAGACGGCGAAGAAAGAGCCTCCGAACAAGAAAGAGACGCGCGAGAAGACGCGCCCGAAGCCACGCAAGCGTTAACCCCTAGCGGCCTCGTCTGCGCGCGGGGCGGCGCCCGCGGATGAGCATCTGCGGGTGGATTTTTGAGAGGGCGAAGCGCCGGTCGGGCTCGACCGTGAACTCCGCGCGGTAGAGCACGGCCATGCAGCGGAGGAAGACGGGCGCGATCTCGGCCGGCGTCGTCATGTTCGAGGCGCGGATGATGTCCGCGAGGCGTCGGCCGTCGGCGAGCGAGCGCGACCAGCCGTTCGCTTGATGAACCCGCGTCAGCTCGCCGAGCAGCCGCGGGTCGTCCCACTCAAGCGCCGCGCGCGCGTAGTTGAGCGTTTCGGCCTGACTGTCCTCGGTGCCGCGCCTGCGCCGCGCGGCCTCCAACCCGTTCGTGAGGTCGACCAGCTTGTCGAAGCCCGTGCGCCGCATCTCCGACGCGAAGACGCGGTGCTCGATGAGGCTCACGAGGTCGTTGACGTTCGACTGCTCAACGTCCTGAGCGCGCCCCCGCGCGGTCAGAACCTCCGGCGAGAAGAGGAAGAGCGGGTAGCCGCGCGCGCGCAGTCGCAGGTGGAGCAGTTCGTGCGCGATGACGGCCTCGGTCGCCTTCGCGCCTCGCCCGCGAAAGCTCTCGTCCACGCGCACGACGCCCACGCCCGTCCCCGTCAGGTAGCTCACGCCCAAAGTGTAGTCGTCGGCCGCGTCGGCCTCGTCCAGTTCCGCGAACTCCGCGTAGACCTCACGCCCGAGTTTCTCCTCGACCTCGTCCAGCCAGCCGGAGACTTCGGCGCTCAGACGCAGGCCGAGCAGCGTCCGCGCCTGTCGCGGCGTCGGTGACTCGACTATGCGCTGGCCGACGACGACGGGCGGCGCGACGACCGAGAGCGACGCCGTCAAGCAGAAGGCCGCCCCGAGCGCCTTCGCCCGGAGCGGCCTTTTCGCGGACGTGTGTTGTTTCACGCCTTCTACTCTCGCCGAGCTTTAGTTGCGCTTCGTCTCGGTCTTGTCGGCGGGCTTGCCGCCGCCGCTCGTCCCGGCGACGGGAAAGCCGCGCTTGCGCATCAGCGCCTCGACGCGCGGGTCGCGGCCCCTGAAACTGCGATAGGCTTCGGCCGGGTCAACGGTGTTCCCGATCGAGAAGATGAATTTGCGCAGCCGCTCGGCCACCTTCTTGTCGTACGCGCCGCCGCCCTCCTCGAAAGCCTCGAAGGCGTCGGCGGTAATCACGTCCGACCAGAGGTAGCTGTAGTAGCCGGCCGAGTAGCCGTCGCTCGCGAAGACGTGGCCGAACTGCGGCGTGCGGTGGCGCATCACCAGCTCCGAAGGCATCCCGAGTTCCGCCAGCGTCTTCTTCTCGAAGGCGTCGGGGTCTATCTTCTCGGAGCCCGCGAGGTGCAGCCTCATGTCGACGAGCGCGCTCGAAAGATACTCGGTCGTGGCGAAGCCCTGATTGAAGTTGTCCGCGCGCATGATCTTATCGACGAGCGCCTGCGGGATGGGCTTGCCCGTCTGGTAGTGGAGCGCGAACCGCTGCAAGACCTCGGGCGTCGTGAGCCAGTGTTCGAGCAACTGCGACGGGAACTCGACGTAGTCGCGCGAGACGGCCGTGCCCGCCAGCGTCGGGTAGGTGACGTTCGAGGAGAGCCCGTGCAGCGCGTGGCCGAACTCGTGGAAGAGCGTCCGCGCGTCGTCCCACGAGATGAGCACGGGCTCGCCCGGCTTGCCCTTCACGAAGTTCGAGTTGTTCGAGACGATGGTCGTGACCGGCTTGTCCTTGTCCATCCGCTCCTGGCTGCGGTAGGCGTTCATCCACGCGCCCGAGCGCTTGCCCTCGCGCGCGTACGGGTCGAAGTACCAGAGCCCGATGTGGCGGCCCGAGGTCTTGTCCGTCACCTCCCAGACGCGCACGTCCGGGTGGTAGACGGCGATGCCCGGCGCGGGCTTGAAGTTGAAGTTGAACAACTCGCCCGCCACCCAGAAGATGCCCTCGCGCAGTTTCTCAAGCTGCAGGTACTGCTTGACCTCGTTCTGGTCTAGGTCGTAGCGCGCCTTCCTGACCTTCTCCATGTAGTAGCGATAATCCCACGGCTCGATCTTTATCTTCGCGCCCTCCTTGTCGGCGAGCGCCTGCATGTCGGCGACCTCCTCGCGGACGCGCGCGACCGCGGGCTTCCAGACCGCCTCCATCAGCTCCATCGCGCGCTCGGGCGTCTTCGCCATCGCGTTCTCCAGACGCCAGTGCGCGTGCGTCTTGTAGCCGAGCAGGTTGGCGCGCTCGGCGCGCAGGCCGAGGACTTCGGTGATGATGGCGTTGTTGTCGTTCTTGTCGGCGTTGTCGCCGCGGTTGACGAACATGCGCCAAGCCTTCTCGCGCAGTTCGCGCCGGTCGGAGTAGGTCAGGAACGGGTCGACGGACGAGCGCGTGTTCGTGATGACCCACTGCCCCGGCACCTTCTTCGACGCGGCCGCCGCAGCCGCGGCGTCGCGCAAAGACTGCGGCAAGCCCGCCAGCTCCTCCTCGCTCTTGACGGCGAGGAACAGGTCGTTCTCGTCGGAGAGAAGGTTCTGGCTGAAGCGCGTGTAGAGCCCGGCGAGCTTCTGGTTAATCTCGGAGAGCCGCGCCTTCTTCGCGGCGTCGAGCTTCGCGCCCGCGCGGACGAAGTTGGTGTGGTAGAGCCACGCGAGGCGCTGCTGCTCGGGCGTGAGCTTCGCCTTCGCGGGCGAGTTGTAGACGGCCTCGATGCGTTTGAAGAGCGCCTCGTTCTGCGTGATCTTGTCGTTGAAGGCGGCGAGCTTCGGGGCCATCTCGCGCTGGACGGCCTGGAAGTCGGGCGTGTTCATCGTCGAAGACCAGACGCCGTAGACGGTCGTCACGCGGTCGAGCGTCTGCCCGGCGCGCTCAAGCGCGGCGAGGGTGTTCTCGAAGGTCGGCGCGGCCGGGTCGGAGGCTATCTTGTCGGTCTCGGCGAGCTGCTCGGCCATGCCCGCTTCGAGCGCCGGCTTGAAGTGCGCGACCTCGACGCGGTCGAAGGGCGGGACGCCGCCGTGCGGGCCGCCCCACTCCGCGAGGAGAGGATTCGGTTTCGCCTGCGCGGCGACGCCGGCGGTGCTGGTCTGCGCGGCCCGACTTTCGTCGGCGTCGCTCTCGGCGTTCACGCTCATAGCTGCGACACAGCCCGCCACTGCGGCCGCGAAAAGGAGCGCGCCGCCGCGGGTGATGAATTTGGACATGAGGGGTCTCACTCTCTCTGGAGAATTTCTGGCCGCGCCCGCGCCGGGCGCCGCTTCGGGAAGAAGTTGACGCGTAGACCTTACATCGAATCGGGCGGAAAATCTACCGCCTGCGCGCCGCCGCCCGCCGCCCGCGGGGCAAAATTCCAACGCGCCGGATAATTTCCAACGGGGCCGCCGAAAACGGCGTTTTCGGCGGCTTTTTGCGCCCCGGCCGCCGCACAAGCCCCGGCCGCGCCCACGCCTCAAGTCACTTGAGCGCGAGGCTCAACCGCGCCTCAAGTAATCCTCAACCGCCCCCGCCTAATCTCCCACCGACGATGCGATAGTGGCGCGGTTTTAGCGCACGGATGCCGAAAGCCCGGCCGCCCTCGTCAAGCCACAAGCCCGTCGCAGGAATTTTAAAAAACGGAGATGAGAGATGAGAATGAATAAGACCGGAGTGAAAATTTCCGCCTCGCCCCGTCGCGTCCGCCGCCTGCTGAACGTGGCCCTCGCGCTCGCGCTGGCGGCCTCGTTCGTCGGCTCGGCCTTCAATGGTCTCTTCCGCGCGCAGGCCGCGGGTCTCGCACGCTCGGTCATCGTCGAGTTCAAGGCCGACCCCGGCGCGGTCTGGAAGTCCCGGATGGAGAAGACGGGGCAGCGCGTCTCGGACGAACAGCTCCGGCAGTACCGCGCCTCGCTCACGTCGGCGCAGGACAGGTTTCTCGAAGAGCTGAAGTCGCGCGGCATCCAGTTCTCGGTCGTCGGCACCGACCTCAAGGACTTCGCCGGCGTCGTCGCGGGCCGTGCCGACCACCGCTTCAACCTCGTGATGAACGCCGTGACGTTGAACGTCCCCGGCGCGGCCGTCAAAGTCATCGAGGCGATGCCGCAGGTCAAGCGCGTCGTCAACAACGCCGTTCTCCAACTCAACCTCAACAGCAGCGTCAGGTACATCAACGCGCCCCCCGTCTACGGGCAGGTGGAAGAGTTGACGCCGTTCGACCAGCAGCGCGAGGGCTTCGAGGGGCAGGGCACGTACGTCGCCGTGCTCGACACGGGCATCGACTGGACGCACCCGATGTTCGGCGGCGACCCGACCCCGCCGCGCCTCGGCTTCGCGCCGCCGGTCGCGGCCTTGAACACCAACCAGAAGGTCGTCTACTACATGTCCTTTTCGGGCGGGCTGATGGACGACTTCGGCCACGGGTCGGCGGCGTCGTCGAACATCGCGGGCTATCTGGCGATGGCCCCCGGCGCTGACGGACTGCCGGGCACGGCCGACGACGTGCGCGTCCACGGCGTCGCGCCGCAGGCGAAGTTGATGGGCTACAAGGTCTGCACCGGCACCGGCTCGTGCATCAGCTCCTCGACCATCCTCGGCATCGAGGACGCGGTCTCGCCCTTCTCCGTGACGATGCAGCCGAAGCCGGTGGCGCACGTCATCAACCTTTCCTTAGGCGGCTCGGGCGGCCCCGACGACGCGACGGCGGTCGCGGCCTCGAACGCCGCGCTGCTCGGCACGACGGTCGTCGCCTCGGCCGGCAACGAAGGCCCGGGCGAGGGAACCATCGGCAGCCCTGCGGCCGGACGCCACGTCATCTCGGTCGCCGCGACGACGCACCCCGCGGCGGCCAACTCCAACTGGTCGGTCGACGTGCTCAAGGCTTCGGCCGTCCCGCAGGGGCTCGTCGGCGCGGTGACGCCCGCGAAGGGACTGCCGGCCGCCGAAGGCTTCGGTCGCATCAAGCTCTACCCGATGGCGGGCACGCCCGACCCGGCGGCCGGCTCCGTCGCGCAGCGTTACGTGCTCGTCAACAACCCGACCGTCATCTACCCGGCGGCGGTCAGCGGCCGCATCGCGCTCATCAAGGAGCCGGGGGCCACGTCCGCGAGCTTCTTCGACATGGCCGCCAGTTCGGCCGCGGCCGGCGCGGTCGGCTGCATCCTCATCAGCGAGACGACCAACCCGACGGCCGTCAAGGGGCTCATCCCGTGCGCCATCGTCTCGCCCTCGGACGGCGAAATTCTGGTGGACGCGCTCTCGTCCACCGACGACAACGCCGTCGACCCGGCGAACGGCGCGGTCTCGGAACTCCCGATTCGACTGAACCCGTACCTCGACGACGTGTTCTACGGCTCGACCACCGCGTTCAGCTCGCGCGGCCCCGTCGAGGGCCTGGGGCAGATTAAGCCCGACGTGACCGCACCCGGCATCAACATCCTGAGCGCGACCGTCCGCGTCGGCGCGGCGACCACCGGCGGCGGGACGATGTTCGACCCGTCGGGCTACACGCTCGCGACCGGCACCAGCTTCTCCGGCCCGCACGTCGCGGGCGTGGCGGCGCTGCTGAAGCAGGCGCACCCCGACTGGACGCCCGACATGATTCGCACCGCGATGATTAACACCGCGACGAACATGCGCACCGCGACGGGCACGCCGCGCGGCGACGGCGCGCAGTCCGACTCCATCATCGATCAGGGCGGCGGACTCGTGGACGTGCGCGCGGCCGTCAACACGAAGGCGCTGATGGGCGTCGCGGGCGACGGCGTCGAAGTCCCCGGCATCCTCGGCAGCCATAGTTTCGGCGAGTGGGCGGTGCTCAACAACCGCGTCGCCAACACGCGCGAAGTCAGCGTCACCATCCGCGACCTCTCGGGTCAGGGCGGCACCTACAACCTTTCGACCGCGAACAACCGCGCGCTCGACGGGCCCGGCTTCAACGCCTCCGTGAGCCCCGCGAGCGTCAACGTCCCGGCGGGCGGCGAGGCCACCTTTAAAGCGGTTATCACGATTGACGGCGACGCCGCGCGCGATACGGCGACGAAGCAGCTTCAGTGGTACGTCGTCGCGCAGCGCGCAGGCTCCGCCGACCGCCTGCGGATGCCGATGTACCTGAAGGCGACGCAGAGCCTCCCGTCGAACGAAATCGCCGGCTCCGAGACCGAAACTTTGACGGGCAGCGTGTTGGCGGGCGACGCGGGCGTGCAGCGCGACAACGGCGTCAACGTCGCGTCGGGCGTGACCTACGTCGACGTGCCCGTCGAGGCCGACGCGGCGACGCTGAAGCTCGACGGGACGCTCTCGTGGAATTACACGGACGTGCCCGAGGCGGGCGTCGGACTGCCCGACCTCGACTTCCAACTGCTCGACCCGAACGGCAACGTGATTGACGACTCGGGCAACAGCAGCGGCCCCGAGCACGTCTCGGCCGACACGACCGTCCCGGGGACGTACACGTATCGCGTCTACGGCTGGGCCAACGGGCCGACCGATTTCCAGATCGAGAGCACCAAACTCAAGGGCGGCGCCGCGCCGTTCGTCCGGCCCTTCGCCTCGGACTTCACGCTCGGCGCGCAGCGTTACGACTTCGACGGCGATGTGACGCTCTCGTGGTCGCCGCAGGGGAGCGTCGAGGCTTACGAGGTCGAGGAGTCCGCCGACGGCGTCAACTACGCGGTCGTCCGCACCGTCCCCGGCAACGTCACGAGCGCGGAGTTCGCGAGCGTCTCCGACGGCACGCACAGCTACCGCGTCCGCTCCATCACGGCGGGGCTCGTCGGCAAGTACGTCACCGACCCGAGCAACGCCGAGGCCGTGACAATCGCGCGCCGCGCCGAAATGGACGTGAGCGCCTACGTCTCGCCCGTCAACAGAACGATCGTCTTCAGCTCGGGCGTGACCGACCTGAACACGTCGCTCAAGAACCAGTCGGGCACGGTCTTCTACCCGACGACGCGGCTTGAGATAATTTCAGTCGAGTCGAACGGGAACACCGTGCGCGTAGCCAACGCGGACAACGGCGGCGACGGCGTGACGAAGGCGGCCGTCTACGACTACTCGCAGTTTGTCGGCACGGACTTCCAGCCGAACGAGGAGACCGCGACGCGGGGCCTGCGGTTCAACAACCCGAACACGGCGCTCTTCACCTTCACGGCGCGCGTCGTCGCTAACATGCCCTTGACGGGCAGCACCACGGGCGCGACGACTTCGACGGGCTCGACGGGCGGCTCGACCTCCGGCTCGGCCGGCGGCGGCACCATCGGCTCCGGCACGAACAGCACGGGCGGCGTGCTGGGCGGCGCAAAGCTGCTCAGGTTCACGGTCAACCCGCTGACAAAGACTGTCTCCATCCTGCCGCTCCGCTAGATGCGGTAGGAGTCTTACCTCGAAGCCGCCGGGTCATGTGATTTGAAATTTCAAATCACATAACCCGGCGGCTTCGTGTCTCAATGCTTTAACTCTCCTCAGCCGAGTTCGACGTGGACGAGGCTGACGAGGCGGAGCAGAGCGTCTTTGACGACCTCCGTCTCGGGGTGGCGGATGATGATGTAGCCTTCGCCCTCGTAGCTGCGCGAGGGCTCCTGCCCGATTTGCGGAATCTTCGCGTCGGTGACGAGGTGCCCGAACTCGCGCTCCGCCTCGTCGAGCCCGTGTATCGCCACGACGCGCCCGCTCCCCTGACCGCGCAGGAACGCCGCGCCGGCCGCGTAGCGCCGCTCGGGCGGCTCGAACTCGCCGTAAACCATCACGCGCGCCCACGCGTGCAGGAAGTCGAAGTCGTGCGCGCGCGAGACGAGCGTCGTGATCTGAGCGCCGGGCGGACGCGCCCCGACCTCCGAGACGGCGACGCTCCCGTCCGCGCGCCTGAACCACTCAAGGTGCGTCAGCCCCGTCCCCATCCCTAAGGCTTCGAGCGCGCGCGCGCCCGCGTCGCGGATGTCGTCGTAACGCGCGTCGTCGACCTCGCGCGGCAGCACGACGCGCCACTGTATCCACGGGTTGCGGACGACTTCGAGCGGCGTCGGGTAATAGTGCGTGAGCGAATGCCAGAGCGCGCGCCCGCCGACCGAGATGGTCTCCAGCGAGTGCTCGTCGCCGGTGACGAACTCTTCCATCAGCACGGGGCGCTCGCGCGAGGGGCCTGAGGCCCTGAGCGCCTCGCCCAACGCCTCCGCGCCGTCCGCGCGGAAAGTGCCTTCGGCCCCCGCGCCCGCGGGCGGCTTGACGATGACGGGGAAGCCGACCTCTTCGGCGAAGCTCCAACCTTCGGCCTCGCTGCGGACGAGCCTGTGACGCGCGCAGGGGACGCCCGCCGCGCGCAGCACCTCTTTCATGCGCGACTTGTCGCGGAAGTTGCGCGCGGCCTCGACGCTCATCCCCTCGACGCCGAGCAGCGCGCGCGCCTCCGCGAGCGGAACCTGTAGCTGCTCGTACGAGCCGTAGAGACGGTGGACGGGGCCTCTGTGTTGCGAGAGTTGCCGCGCGGCGTGCGCGAGCTGTTCGGGGTCGAAGATGTCTCCGACGCGCCAGTGCGCGACGAGCCGCTCGCGCAGGCGCGGCGGGAGCAGCTCCTGCGGTTCGAGGCTGACGACGGCGAGGCGCACGCCGGGCACGCCGGCCGTCGCCCCTATGAAGCGCACCGCGTTCTCCGTGAACCACGGCGCGGCGAAGATGACGAAAGGCATGTGGCTCCCTCTCCCGCTTCTGCTTCGGTCGGAAAGAACGCCGCGCATTATAGAACAGACGCGCGCTCTCGGTTCGCAAACATTTCGGTCGGGAGGTTAAAGTAGCGCGATGCAAGGGGGAGTCATCGTCATCGTCAACGCCGCGTCGGGCGGCAGCAGCGCGGAGGAGTTCCGCCGCCTCGTCGAACGCGAGTTCCAAGCGCAGGGCGTCGAGGCCGAAGTGCTGCTCGCGAAGGGCGGCAAGCAACTGGAGGCGCTGGCGCGACGCGCGGGCGAGGGTCAACACCAGACGGTCGTCGCGGCCGGCGGCGACGGCACGATCAACGCGGTCGCCTCGGCGCTGCTCGGCACGGACAAGCGGCTCGGCGTCCTCCCCGTCGGCACGTTCAACTACTTCGCGAAGAATCTCCGAATCCCGCTCGACCTCGCGGGCGCGGTCCGCACCGTCGCGCAGGGGCGCGCCGCCGACATCGACGTGTGCGAGGTCAACGGACGCATCTTCATCAACAACTCAAGCATCGGCCTCTACCCGAGCATCATCCGGCAGCGCGAGCAGGAGTACCGGCGCTGGGGCCGGCGACAGCTCGTGGCCTACGCGGCGGTGCTGCGCGTCATCTTCGGGCGCGGCGCTTTCGTGAGCGTCCGCATCACGACCCCGGGCGGTGAGCTACTTGAGCGCACGCCGCTCGTCTTCGTCGGCGGGAACAAGTTTCAGATCGAAGAGTTCGACCTCCCCGGCCGGCGCTGCGTCGGGCGCGGAGAGATGGCCATCTACGTCGCGCGCGCCGACGGCAAACTCGGGCTGCTCCGCCTCGCGCTGCAAGCCCTGCTCCGGCGTCTGCGCGGCGAGCGGCGGCTCGAAGTCCTGTGCGCGGGAGAGGCTCTGGTCGAGACGCGTCGCAAGCGTCTGCGCGTCGCGCTCGACGGCGAGGTCGTCGTGCTCAAGACGCCGCTCCTGTTCAGGACGCGCCCGGCGGCGCTCAAAGTCCTCGTGCCCGAAGACGGCTGACCTCGCCCGGAGTGTCGGCTACAAAACATTGACGGCGGCCGGCGGACGACGCAAACGTCCGCGGGCCGCCGCTTGTTTGTGGAAGAGGGGACGCGTCTAACGGCCCGCCTTGATGTCGTAGGCCCACAGCGTCCCGAGGTCGCGGATGTAGAGCCTGCCGCCGGCAATGACGGGATACGTAAAGGCCATCTCGGGGAACTGCCCCACCTTTTTCTTCGCCGGCTGGCTCGGCGGTGTGAAGCGTCCTTTCTCGCGGTAGCCTTCGGGGGTCGCCTCGGCCAGCACGAAATCTCCGTTCACGCCGTGTAGAAACAGCAGCCCGTCGGCGTAGGCTATCGAAGCCCATCCGGTGCTGTCGGCCTGCCACTTCACCTTGCCGGTCGTGAACTCGGCCGCGACCAGCTTCGCCCCGGCCTCCGTGCCGTAGATGGTGTCGCCGACGAGCACCGCGCCGCCGATGCCGTTCGGGAGCCCGCGCGTGAAGTAGACCTGCTCGGCGGCGACGCCGGCGCCGTCCGGCTTCAGGCGGAGAAGCACGCCGCCGACGCCGAGCGCGCCGCAGTAGACGTAGCCCTCGCGCCCGACCGGCGTGAAGTACTGCGCCGGCCCCTTCGCCGCGTCCTTGTAGCGCCAGAGGAACTGACCCGTCTTCGCGTCCACGCCGACCAGCCCCTTCGGCAGAAGCTGCACGTACTGCCTGCGCCCGCCGCCTTCGACGGCGATGGCCGAAGCGTAGCCCGCCGGGTCGCCGCCCGGGATGGCGGACTTCCAGACGACCGCGCCGGTCTTCTTGTTGAGCGCCGCCATCGTGGCCTCCGCGCCGCCGGGGGTGACGACGACGAGGTCGCCGTCAATCAGAGGCGACTCCGCGTAGGCCCAGTCGCCCGGCTGGCCGCCCAACTCTTTCCGGATGTTCTTCGACCAGCGAAGCTTGCCGCTCCGCGCTTCGAGGCAGGCGAGGTCGCCGTCCGACCCGAGCGCGTAGACGAGGTCGCCGTCAACGGTCGGGGTCGAGCGCGCCTTCGCATAAGGCGGGTTCTGGTCGGGGTTGCCGACGTTGCCGACGCGCGTCGTCCAGACGGGCTTGCCGTCCTTCGTCGAGAGCGCCTGAACGAACTCGCTATCCATGCCGCGGTTGCTCATCAGGTAGATGCGCGAGCCGACGACCGCGGGCGTCGAATAGCCGTCGCCGATGTCGTTGACCTGCCAGAGCAGTTTCGGCCCGCCCGCCGGCCACTGTCTGAGGAGGCCGCGCTCGCGCGACACCCCGTCACGCTCCGGGCCGCGCCACTGTGACCAGTCGGAAGCCGAGGCGGCCGTGTCGGCCGAGCCCGGGAGTGAGGCACCCAGCAGGCACAGGCAGAGCCCCGCGACCGTCATTCGTAACCATGACTTCATAGACTTCTCCTTAGCTGAACGGTGAAGTCGGACGACTCCCCGTTCTTTGCCGCCAGACGCGCACGGGGCTCTAGCGCCGGGTCTGTGCCGCCGCGCAAACAACCTCGAAAGTTCTGGATGAGTTAAAAGCGGGCCCGCGGCCGGCTTCAATAACTTGATATGCCGTCCGTCACACAGATAACGCAGCTTCGTGGATTCTTGTTCCTCAGAATGTACGCCGCGTCTCTCGCAGGGCGAGCCACGTCCAGAGCGCCGCGAGCAGGTCGATGAGGCCGAACAGCAGTAACGCCTTCGGGGCCGACGTGAGCAGCACGAAAGCGGCGAAGAAAAAAATGACCGCGGCGCGCGTCCAGACCGTCCAGCGGATAAAAGCCGTCAACTCATTTCGCGCGACCCGCGTGTAGTAGAAGCTCAGACAGAGCACGAACATCCCGTTGATTCTGATCCAGACTTCGTCCGTCGGCGGCACGCCGAAAAGACGCAGGAGCAGGTTCGGGACGAGCAACAACATCAAGCCCAACCCGCACAGATAGACTCCGAAGACGAACAGACTCTTTGCCGCGTGACTCATGCTTTTTCTACGTGCGCGCCCGTCCCGGGGTTCAGAAAACGGTAGGAAGTTGACTCCGGGTGGACGGCGCGGGGCGGGCATCGAAGCGGGCACGCGGGCGCGTCTTAGAGGGTGTTGACTTTCCGCGTGTCAGATTGGATATTGTCGCCATACGTCAACGCTTCGGCGAGTCGCCGGTCGGCAGGAGAGGCCCGGGCCCGCCGGAGCGTTTGAGTTTTCACGGCCGGGACTTCGCCACAAACAGACAATCGGTTTCCACTTCATGGACCAACTCGTGCAGCTTTTGTTCGGGCATGAGCGGGCCGTTTTTACGAACGGGCGTTTCGGCTTCGACCTGCGCCCGCACGCGGCGCTCGTCATCGCGGCCGCGCTCCTCCTCCTCGCCTTCGTCTACTTCTCCTACGTGCGGCCGCGCGCGCGCGTCAGCCCGCGCGGCCGCATGGCGCTCGTCGCGCTCCGCTCGGCGCTCTTCCTGCTCATCATCTTCCTGTTGTTAAAGCCGGTCGTCGTCGTGCCTTCGGTCATACCGCGCAGCAGCACGGTCGCGCTGCTCGCGGACGACTCGCGCAGCATGATGGTGGCTGACGAGGTCGGCGGGCAGAGGCGGCTCGAAGCTTTGAAGGGCGCGCTCTTCTCGACGGAAGGCACCTTTCTGTCGCGCTTGCGCGAGAGGTTCAAGACGGAGACTTACGCCTTCTCGACGGGGCTCGACGCGATAGAGGGCGGCGAGGAGTTGAGCGGCGAGGGGCAGTCGAGCGACCTCGGCGGGGCGCTGGCCCATGCGTCGCGGCGTTCGGCGGGCGCGCCGCTCTCGGCCGTCGTGCTCTTCTCGGACGGGGCCGCGAACGCGGGCCGAGACCTCGCGGCAGAGCTTCGTAACCTGCGCGCACGCGGTCTGCCCGTCTACACGGTGGGCGTCGGGAGCACGCGCCGCGGGACGGACGCCGAGCTGGCGCGCGTCAACCTTCCGCGTCGCGTGCTCGTCGGGTCGAGCGTCGAGGTCGAGGCGTTCGTGCGCGTGAGCGGCTACAACCCGGCGAAGGTCAGAATCGCGGCGAGCGAAGACGGCCGCGCCGTCAAGACCGAGGAGTTCACTCTGCGCGGCGGCGAGACAGAGGTCGTGCGGATGGAACTGGTGCCCGCGACCGCCGGCACGCACCGCTACACGTTCGAGGTGCAGCCGCTCGAAGGCGAGCTGACCGTCGAGAACAACCGGCGCGAGGCGCTGGTCGAAGTCGTCGAAGGGCCTCTGCGCGTGCTCTACGTCGAGGGCGAGCCGCGCTGGGAGCACGGGAAACTGCGCGACGCGATGAGTCGTGGCGAGAAGCAGGTCGAGCTGGTCTCGCTGCTGCGCACGGGCGAGAACAAGCTCTACCGGCAGGGCGTCTCGGGCGAGCAGGAGCTTGCCGCGGGCTTCCCCAAGACCGAAGAGGAACTGTTCGCCTACGACGGCCTGATGCTCGGGAGCGTCGAGTCGGCCTTCTTCACGGCGGAGCAGTTGCGCGCCGTCGAGGCGTTCGTCTCAAGACGCGGCGGCGGGCTGCTCGCCGTCGGCGGGCGCTCCGCCTTCGGAGCCGGCGGCTACGCGGCGACGCCCGTGGCCGACGCGCTCCCGCTCTTCTTCAACGCGCGCCCGGCGGGCCTCGCGCAAGAGCCGAACGCGGAGTCGAACGCGCCGACCTTCAGGGCGCAGCTCACCGCGCGCGGGGCCTCGCACCCGGTCACGCGTCTGAGCGAGGACAGGCAGCAGAGTCAGAAGCTTTGGAACGAGCTGCCGGCGTTCGCCGTGCCCGAAGCGGCGGCCGGCGTCAAGCCCGGCGCGACCGTGCTCATCGAAGCGCGCCGCGCGGGCGGCGAGGGAAGGGCGGCCGGGGCGAGCGTGCCGCTGCTCGCGCATCAACGTTACGGGCGCGGGCAGGCGCTCGCCTTCACGGCCTCCGACACTTGGCGCTGGCGCATGCGTATGGACTCGAAGAGCAACGCTCACGAGAACTTCTGGCGTCAGATGTTACGTTACCTCGTACAGTTCTCGCCGCGTCAGGTCGAGGTCGCGGCCGAGCAGGACGTATACGCCCCCGGCGACACAGTGCGCGTCGTCGCCGACGTTCGGGATAAGAAGTTCAACGCGGTCGCGGACGCGCGAACCGTCGCGCGCGTCACGGGGCCGTCGGGCGCGAGCGTCGAGCTGCCGCTCAGGTTCACGGCGCGCGACGACGCGAACGTCTACGTCGGCGAGTTCCGTGTCGAAGAGTTGGGCCGCCACCGCGTCGAGCTGAGCGCGTCGGCGCCTTCGGTCGGCGCGGCCTCGGCGCAGTCCGAGTTTCTCGCCGTCGAGCTTAACCGCGAGTTCTACGACGCCGCGCTCAACGAGGAGCTGCTCAAGCGCATCGCCGCCGAGACGGGCGGCAAGTACTACGCGCTCGAAGACGCCGGCGCGCTCGTCGAAGACCTGACCTACAGGAAGACCGACAACTCGCGCCCGGTGACCAAAGACCTTTGGGACATGCCCGTCAACTTCCTCCTGCTCGTCGGCCTGCTGAGCGGCGAGTGGTTCCTGCGCAAGCGGCACGGGCTGGCGTGACGAAATCGTTCGAGAGCATGTGGCGTCGTCTCATCGTCGTGCTCGCGTTGGGCTGCGTGGCGGCCTCGGGGGCGCGCGCGCAGGGAGCGGCGGCGGCGCGGCCGGCCGGAGACCCGAACAAGTTCGCCGTCATCGTCAGCGGCGCGAGCGGCGACGAGGAGTTCGCCAGGCGTTTCGCGAAGTGGACGGCGGAGCTTCGCCGCTCGCTCGTCGAGCGTTACGGCTTTGACGAGGCGAGGCTCACCGTCCTGACCGAGTCGCCCGAAGGCGGCGCCGCCGCGCCGCGCGCCACGGCCGAAGAGCTGCGCCGCGCCTTCAACACGTTGCGCGCGAAGACGACGCCCGAGAGCACCGTCTTCGTCTTCCTCATCGGACACGGCACGTTCGACGGCCGCGCGGCCAAGTTCAGCCTCGTCGGCCCGGACATGTCCGCGGCCGAGTACGCCGGTCTGATCGACGCCGTGCCCGCGCGGCGCGTCGTCGTCTTCCAGATGGCGAGCGCGAGCGGCGAGTTCATCAAGCCGCTCTCGGCGCGCGGCCGCGTCGTCGTCACCGCGACGCGCAGCGGGCAGGAGCAGAACGCCACGCGCTTCCCCGAGCACTTCATCGCCGCGCTCGCGAGCCGCGACGCGGACGCTGACCAGAACGGGCGCGTCTCCGTCCTCGAAGCCTTCGACCACGCGGCGCGCCTGACGGCCGAGCAGTACAAGCGCGCGGGGCGTCTGGCGACCGAGCACGCGCTGCTCGACGACAGCGGCGACGGCGTGGGCCACGCGACGGCCGAGGGCGGCGACGGCGCGGTCGCGCGCCACGTCTATCTCGACTCGCTCTCGGTCGAGCAGGCGGCGGCCAGCGCCGAGACGGCGCGGCTGCTGCGCGAGCGCGAGCGGCTCACGGAAGAGGTCGAGCAGCTCAAGACGCGCAAAGGCCAGTTGTCGGAGTCGGCGTACGAGGCCGAGCTTGAGAGGCTCTTCGTCAGCCTCGCGAAGGTTAACCGCAGCATCAAGAAGGGCGCGGGTCGGTGAGGGGAACGTTTCGGATGAAAGCAACGCCGCAAGCCGTCCCGACTCTTCAAAGGTCGGGGCGCAGGTTCACGCTCGCGCTCATCTTCGTCGCGGCGCTCGGCTGCGCGCTCGCCCTCGCGCCCGCCGGCTTCGCCCAACTCACGATTGACAACATGCCTCCGAACGCCTCGCCCCCGGGCGAGGCGGAGCTGAAGCGCGGCGATTACGCGCGCGCCATAGAGTTGTTGAGCGCGCGTCTGAAGTCAGACCCGTCGGACGCGGCGGCGCAGCGGCTCCTGCTGCGCGCGCAGCTTGAGACCGGGCGATACGCGGAAGTCGAGACGGCCGCGCGCCTCTTCCTTGAGAAGAAGCCGGCGGCCGGTGGGGTACGTCACGAGTTGGCCGAGGCGCTCGCCGCGACCGGCCGGTACAGTGAAGCTGTCAGAGAGTTCGAGCGCGCGGCGAACGATTCGGGCGCGGGCGAAGCGCGGCTCGAAAGCGACCTGCGCCGCGCCGAGCTGCTCGAAGCGACGGGGCAGGAGGAGCCGGCGCGGCAAATCTTCCGCTCGCTCGTCACCTACTACGAGACGAAGGAGCCCGAGGACGCGCCGACGCTCACCGTCGTCGCGCGCGCTCTCGTCCGGCTCGAACGTTATCAGGAGGCGAAAGACCTCTTCACCGCGGCCATCGACGCCGACGCGTCATACATCGAAGCGCACCTCGGCGGCGGGCGTCTCTTCACAGAGAAGTACAACTACGCGGAGGCGGCGACCTTCTACGCCGACGCGCTCGCCATCAACCCGAACAGCGCGCGCGCGCACCTCGGCCTCGCCGCCAACAAGAGGCTCGAAGGCGGCGGGGAGATGACGGCCTCGCTCGCTCGCGCGCTCGAAATCAACCCCAACATGGTCGAGGCGCGCGCGCTCGCCGCCGCGCTCGAACTCGAAGCCGGCGAGTACGACGACGCCAACACGGAGATAGAGAAGATTCTGCGCGTCAATTCGCGCGCGGCGGAGGCGCACGCACTGCGCGCCGCGCAGCTCTACCTGCAGGACAAGGACTTCGAGCCGGCGGCCGCGCAGGCGCTCGCGACCAACCCGCGCTACGGCCAGCTCTACGAGATGCTGGCGCACTACGCGACCATCACGCGCCGCACTTCGGAGGCGGCCGAGTTCGCGCGCCGCGCCGTCGCGCTTCAGCCGCGCCTTTGGAGCGCGCGCCTCGCGCTCGGGATGGCGCTGCTGCGGCTCGGGCGGATGGAGGAGGGACGCGCCGAGGTCGAGAAGTCTTTCGCGGGCGACCCCTTCAACGTCTGGGCCAAGAACACGCTCGACCTGCTCGACACGATGAACGACTTCCGCGAGACGCGGCGCGGCGCGTTCCGCATCAAGGCGGGCG
This sequence comes from Pyrinomonadaceae bacterium, assembly GCA_040509515.1. GTDB lineage: Bacteria > Acidobacteriota > Blastocatellia > Pyrinomonadales > Pyrinomonadaceae > QHXN01. The sequence continues at coordinate 24,608 of JBEVKV010000571.1, forward strand.
CGTCGGAAACGGAAGTGCTCGCGCCGCTCGCCGCAGACCTGCTGGAAGAGGCCGCCGCCAAGCTCACCGCGAAATATCGCTTCACGCCGAAGGGCGATATCGTCGTCGAACTCTTCCCCAACCACGAAGACTTCGCCGTGCGCGCGCTGGGGCTGCCCGGGCTCGGCGCTCTGGGCGTCTGCTTCGGCCCGGTCATCGCGCAGGACTCGCCGTCGGCGCGACCCGAGGGGCAGTTCAACTGGGGCAGCACGCTCTGGCACGAGTACGCGCACGTTGTCACGCTCCAGATGACCGACTACCGCATCCCGCGCTGGTTCTCCGAGGGGCTTTCGGTCTACGAGGAGCGGCGCGCGCGGCCGGGGTGGGGCGACGACTGGAACCCGCAGGTGCTGCGCGCGCTCGCCGACGGGCGCTGGTTCAAGATCGCAGACCTCGACGCGGGCTTCATGCGCCCCCGCCGCGCCGACGACGTGCCGCTCGCCTACTTTCAGGCGTCGCAGGTCGTCGAGTTCGTCGTCGAGCGTTACGGCTTCGACGCGGTTCTTAAAATGCTCACGCTTTACCACGACAAGGCGCGCACGCCCGAAGTGCTGCGGCAGGCTTTGAAGCTGAGCGAAGACGAGTTCGACCGCGCCTTCATCGAGTACGCGCGCGCGAAGGCGCGGCCGCTGCAAGACGCGCTCGGCGCGGGCGAGGCGACACTGTCGGCGTCGCAGTTGCCGAAAGACGCCGTGCTCAAGCTGCTCGCCGAGCGCGAGACGTTCGCGCTGCGGATGCGCGCCGCCGCGTTGCTGCGCGCGGAGGGCGACGAGGAGGGCGCGGCCCGGCATTACGCGCGCGCCGCCGAGCTGTTCCCTTACTACACCGGCGAGGGGAACGCCCACGAGGCTCTGGCCGATTTGCGCGAGAAGCGCGGCGACGCGGCCGGCGCGGCCGAGGCGCTGGAGTCGCTCGTCAGATACGACGAGACGAACCTCAAGGCGCTCGGGCGTCTGGCGGAGATGCGGCTCAAACAGGGCGACCGCGCGCGCGCGTTGGAAGCCTTGCGGCTCGGCTTCTACGTCACGCCCTTCGAGCAGTCGGCGCGCGCGCGGGCGGGCGAGTTGTACCTGCAAGGCGACGACGCGGCCTCGGCGCTCGCCGAGTTCAGCGCCGCGCTCGCGCTGCGTCCGCCCAACGTGGCCGAGGCCAACTACAACGTCGCGCGCGCCTACCACGCGCTCGGACGCGGCGCGGAGGCGAAGCGCTCCGTGCTGCGCGCGCTCGAAGCCGCGCCCGCCTTCGAGAAGGCTCAGGAGCTTTTGCTGACGATCACGGGACAGTGAGGAGAACGCATGGCGGTTGAGACGAACGTTCTGCGCGACGAGGAGCTTCTGGACAGGCTCGCGGCGGCGCGCGCCGGGTTACTGCGGGAGATTCGCAAGGCCATCAAGGGTCAGGACGAGGTGGTCGAGCTCGTCCTGCTCTCGCTCTTCGTGGGCGGGCACTCGATCATCACCGGCGTCCCCGGCCTCGCCAAGACGCTGCTCGTGCGCACCATCGCCTCCGTGCTCGATTTGTCGTTCAAGCGCATCCAGTTCACGCCCGACCTGATGCCCGCCGACATCACCGGCACCGAAATTATTGAAGAAGACCGTGCCACCGGCCGCCGCGCGATGGAGTTCATCCGCGGCCCCGTCTTCGCCAACATCGTCCTCGCCGACGAGATCAACCGCACGCCGCCGAAGACGCAGGCCGCGCTCTTGGAAGCGATGCAGGAGGGGCGCGTCACCGTGCAGGGCGTGAGCTACGAGCTGCCGCGGCCGTTCCACGTCCTCGCCACGCAGAACCCAATTGAGATGGAGGGGACGTACCCGCTGCCCGAGGCGCAGCTCGACCGCTTCATGTTCCAGATCAAGATCGGCTACCTGCCCGAAGAGGACGAGGTGGCCGTCGTCAAGCAGACGACCGCGCCGCAGGACTTCGAGTTCGAGCGGATGATGTCGGCCGACGAGATAATCGCCTTCCAGCGTCTCGTCCGGCAGGTGCCGGTCTCCGACACCGTCGCGCGCTATGCCGTCCGACTCGTCGGCGCGAGCCGACCCGGCTCCGACGCCGCGCCTGAGTTCGTCAACCGCTGGGTGACGTGGGGCGCATCTTTGCGTGCCTCGCAGTTCCTCGTCCTCGGCGGCAAGGCGCGCGCGGTGCTGCGCGGCCGTTACAACGTCTCGTGCGAGGACGTGCGCGCGGTCGCGCCGGCCGTGCTGCGTCACCGCATCCTTCTCAACTTTCAGGCGGAGGCCGAGCGCGTGGACTCCGATCAGGTCGTCAGAAAACTTATCGAAGCCGTGCCCGAGCCGAAGTCGGGTCTGTGAGTGAAGCATCATGTGGTGGAGGCGTAACAGGAAAGAGAAGCCACAGGCCGCGGGCGAGCCGGCGCGCGCGGCGCAGGCCGCCGGAGGGTCGCCGCGCTTCCTCGACCCCGAGGTGCTGGCGCGCATCGGCTCACTTGAGCTTCTGGCGCGCGCCGTCGTCGAGGGCTTCATCTCGGGGCTGCACCGCTCGCCGTTCACCGGCTTCTCGACCGAGTTCGCGGAGTACCGGCAGTACAACCCCGGCGACGACCTGCGCTACTTGGACTGGCGTCTGCTCGGGCGCACCGACCGCTACTTCATCAAGAAGTATCGCGCCGACACGAACGCGCAGGTGACGCTGCTGGTGGACACGAGCGGCTCGATGGGCTACGCGGGCGCGGAGGGCGGGCTCACGAAGCTGCGTTACGCGCAGTTTCTCGCCGCCGCGCTCGCGCACCTCGCCGCGCGGCAGCAGGACGCGGTGGGGCTCGTCGGCTTCGGCGAAGAGATTCACACGCACGTCCCGGCGCTCAACCGGACGGGGCACATGCGCACCGTCTACGGCCGGCTCTCGGCGCTCGAAGCGGGCGGCGAGACGCGGCTGGCGAAGTCTCTGCACGAGGTGGCGGAGCGGCTGACGCGGCGCGGCGTCGTCGTCCTTATCTCGGACTTCTACGACGAGCCCGGGCGGCTGGCCGACGCCTTTCAACACCTGCGCTTTCGCGGCCACGACCTGATCGCGTTCCACCTGCTCGACCGCCGCGAGGTCGAGTTCGACTTCGACGACGCGGTGCTCCTGCTCGAAGACTCGGAGACCGCCGAACAGCTTCCGGTGCTGCCCGACGTGGTGGCGAACGGCTACCGCGAGCGCCTGACGGCGCACGTCGAGGCGCTGCGCCAGACGTGCGCCGCCAACCGCGTGGACTACGAGCAGGTTACGACCGACAGCCCGCTCGACTTCGCGCTCTTCTCCTTCCTCTCGCGCCGCGCGGGAAAGGGTTGATAGGTGATGAGTGACGAATGATGAGTGATAAGAAAGAACGGCGGGCCGTGTATTTTCTTGTCACTCATCACTCGTCACTCATCACCCCAAAAAGATGTCTTTCCTGAATCCATTCTTTCTGCTCGGGCTGGCGGCGCTGGCCGCGCCGGTGCTGGTGCATCTGGTGCGGCGCACGCGGGCGCGGCGCGTCGAGTTCCCGGCGCTCTACTTCGTGCGGCAGGTGCCGCAGCGCACCATCCGGCGCAGGACTCTGCGCGACCTCCTGCTGCTGGCGCTGCGCTGCCTCGCGCTGCTGCTCATCGTCTTCGCCTTCACACGCCCCTTCTTTACGGGCGCGTCGGCCGGCGCTTCGGACGCGCGCGGCGCGCTCCTGACGGTCGTGCTGCTCGACGCCTCTTTGAGCATGAGGCACGCCGGGCGTTTCGACGAAGCGAAGCGGCGCGCGGCGGCGCTCGCCGGCGAGGCGCGCGAGGGCGAGCGCGTCGCCCTGTTGACCTTCGCCGAAGGCCACGAGGTCGTCTCGGACTTTACGGCCGACGGGAACGCGCTGCGCGCGGCGCTCGCGCCTCTGAGCGCGGGGTACGAGGCGACCGACTACGAGCAGGCTCTGCGCGGGGCCGAGGCGCTCATCGTCAAAGCAAAGGGCGCGGGCGCGAAGCGCGTCCTGATGGTCTCGGACTTTCAGGCCGGCGGGTGGGACGCCGCGCGCGCGACCTTCAGGCTCGGCTCCGACGTGCGGCTCGCGCTCATCGACGTGGGCGGCGACGCGGCGTCGAACGCGGCCGTCACCAACGTCGAGGCGCGCGGCGAAATCTACGGGCAGAAGTACGAAGACAAGCTCGCCGTCCACGTCGCCAACTTTAGCGACGACGAGCGCGGCCCCGTCACGCTCGACTTCCAGATAAACGAGCAGACAATCGAGAAGCGCGAACTCACGCTCGCGCCGCGCGAGCAACGCGTCGTCGAGTTCACCGGCTTTAACCTCGCCGAAGGGTCGAACCGCTGCGCCGTGCGTTTGCGGTCGGAAGACTTCGCGCCCGACAACGACTTCTACTTCACGCTGCGGCGCGCGGCGCAGTCGAAGGCGCTCATCATCGACGGCGCGGGGCGCGGCGACAGTTTCTACCTCCAGAGCGCGCTCGCGGCGGGCGGCGGGCTCCCCTTCACGTTCGACGTGCGCGGCGCGTCGGCCGTCGACCCGGCCGCGATAGACGGCCATTCGCTCGTCATCCTCAACGACGCGGGCGCGGCCCCCGGCCCGCTCTCGGAGAGCGTGACGCGCTTCGTCGAGTCGGGCGGCCGGCTCGTCATCGCCGCCGGGCCGAACACGCGACCCGAGAGCTTTAACCGCGCCTTCGAGCGCGTCGCGCCGCTGCGGCTCGGCGAATCGGTGCTGCTCCAGCGCGGCGACACCGTCGCGCTGACGGGGGTGAAGAACTCGCACCCCATCTTCGACGTGTTCCGCGACGGCGGGCGTCTGCCGGCGGCGCGCGTCTTCGGCTACGTGCGCGGCGAGCCGCGCGGGGGCGCGTCTGTGCTCGCGACGTTCGAGGACGGGAGCCCCGCCCTCGTCGAGTCGGGCGCGGGCGCGGGTCGCGTGCTGCTCTACACCTCGACGCTCGGGATGGCGTGGAGCGATTTGCCGCTGACGCCCGGCTACCTGCCGCTGGTTCAGCAGATGGTGCGCTACCTCGGCGAGCGCGACGTGAGCGCGTGGCACCGTCTGGGTCAGGCGTTCGCCGTGACTTCGGACGCAGAGGGCCGCCCGCCCGCGATAGACGCGCCGTCGGGCGTTCGTCTCAAGGCGGGCGAGTTGGCGCGCGATGGCGAGACGCTTCTGACGGGGCGCGAGCCGGGCTTCTACCGCCTGCGCTACGCGGCCGGGCACCAGTTCGCGGCCGTCAACATCGACGGGCGCGAGGGCGACTTCGCCAAGCTCAATCAGGAGGAGTTTCTCGCCGCGTTCACGGGCGGCGACCCCGCCGCGCGTCGCTCGGGCGTCGCGGCCGAGCGCGAGAGCGGCGAAGAGGTCGAGGCGCGCCAGCGCGTCTGGTGGCCCCTGCTCGTCGCCGCGCTGCTGCTGCTCGCCGTCGAGTCAATGCTCGCGCGTCGGACGAAGGTCGTGAAGATGATCGGTTGAGTGATGAAGTACGAAACGGGACAACTGGGTGAGCTTCTTAAGCGGGCGCGGCGGCGTCGTCTGTTGAGAGTCGCGCTGCGCGGGGCGGCGGTCTGTCTGGCGTTGGGGGCGTGCGTGCTGCTGCTGACGGGTTGGGGCGCGCACCGCTACGGCCGAAGCGAGGGGGCGCTGCTGGCATTGCGCGTGGGGACGCTGGTCGCGCTCGTCTCGGCCGCGTACTTCGCGCTCGTCAGACCGCTCGCGCGCCGCGTCAGCGACACGCGCCTGGCACGGTTCATCGAGGAGCGCGCGCCCGGAACCGAAGACCGTCTCGTCACCGCCGTCGAGTTTGAAGAGGCCGAGCGCGGGCGTCTCGTCTCGCGAGCGCTGCTCGAACGTCTCAGGTCGGACGCCGACGGCGCGGCCTCCTCCGTGGACTTAGACTTCGTCTACGGCCGCGGCGCGCTCGCGGCGTACGGCGCGGCGGCGCTGGCGAGCCTCTTGCTCTTCGCGGGCGTGCTGCTGTGGGGGCCGGGCGGTGTCTCGGAAGGCGTGGCGCGGCTCGTCGCGCCGGCGGGGATGGCGGCCGGCCCGGAAGCGGAGCGCGCCGTCAAGGTCAAGCCCGGCTCGGCGCGCGTGCCGAAAGGGTCGGATCAGGAGATAAAGGCGACGCTCGCGGGCTTCGAGTCGGAGACGGCCTCACTCTTCACGCGCCCCGCGGGCGCGGACGAGTCGGGCTGGCAGGGGCAGGCGATGGAGCCCGCGAAGGCGCGCGGCGAGTTTCAATTCTCGCTCGCCAACGTGCAGGAGCCCGTCGAGTACTTCGTCGAGTCGGACGGCGTCCGCTCCGAACTTTTCAAGCTCGAAGTCGTTGATTTGCCCTTCGTCAAACAGCTCGACCTCGTCTTCGGCTTCCCGGCCTACACGCGCATCGCCGCGAAGACGGTCGAGGACGGCGGCGACATCGCGGCGCTCAAGGGGACGGTCGTCACCGTCACGGCGCGTCTGTCGGGCAAGGCGCGCGCGGCGCGCATCGTCTTCGCCGACGGCCGCAAGGCCGAGATGAAGGCGGCCGGGCCGGACTTCGTCGGCGCGCTCAACGTAACGGGCGACACGAGCTACTACGTCGAGCTGACGAGCGTGGACGGCGAAGTCTACCGCGGCTCGAACGAGTACGACGTGACCGCGCTCGAAGACCAGCCGCCGGTTGTCAGCTTCGAGCGACCCGGGCGCGACACGAAGGCGACGAACCTCGAAGAGGTCTTCACGCAGGCGCGCGCCGAGGACGACTTCGGCGTCGCCTCCATCGAGCTTTTCTTCTCGGTCAACGGCGGGCAGGAGATGCGCGTCGGGCTGCAGGAGTTGAGCCGCGACGCGGCGCGCAGCCTGTCGGGGTCGCACACCTTCTTCCTCGAAGAGTTCAAGCTCAAGCCGGGCGACTTCATCTCCTATTACGCGAAGGCGCGCGACGCCGCGAACGAGACGACGAGCGACATCTACTTCATCGAGGTCAAGCCCTTCGAGATGCAGTACAAGCAGTCGCAGCAGCAGGGCGGCGGCGGGGGCGGCGAGCAGGGCGAGGGCGGCGATCAGGATCAGAACGCGCTGACGCGTCGGCAGAAGGAGTTGATAGCCGCGACGCACCGGCTGGTGCGCGAGGGGCAGCGCTACACGCCGCAGGAGCGCGTGAGCGGCTACGAGGCGGTGGCCGCGGGGCAGGAGAAGCTGCGCGCCGACACGCTCGAATTCGTCGAGCGGCTCAAGCGTCGCATGGGCGGGCAGCTCGAAGGGCGCGAGGAGCTTTCGCGCATGGCCGAAGACCTGAACGCCGCCGCGCGCGAGATGGAAGGCGCGCCGCCGCCGCTGCGCAAGCAGACGGGTCGCGACGCGCTCCCGCCCGAGCAGCGCGCGCTGCAACGCCTGCTCGCGGCCGACGCAATCTTCCGCGAGATGCAGGTCGCCTTCGGCAACCAGCAGGGCGGCGGCGGGGGCGGCGGCGAGCGCGAGTCGAGAGAGTTGACCGACCTGATGGAACTCGAACTCGACAAGATGAAGAACCAGTACGAGACGCTCAACCGCGAGCAGCGACAGCGCGCGGAGCAGGCCAAGTCGGAGGCCGAGCGGCGTCTCGAAGAACTCGCGCGCAGGCAGCAGCGCGCGCTCGAAGAGCAGCGCCGGAGACAACAGGGACAGGCTCGCAATAGCAGCGGCGGCGGGGGCGGCGGCGAGCGCCAGCAGCAGGAGATGATCGAGGAGGCGCGCAAGGCCGCGCGCGAGCTTGAGCGTCTTTCGCGCGAGCGGCGCGACGCGCGGATGCAGGAGCTGAGCCGCCAGCTAGACCAGGCCGCGGACGACATGCAGCGCTCGCAGTCTTCCTCAAACGGCAACTCGCAGGAAGCCATCGCGCAGGGCGAGCGGGCGCTCGAACGCGTCGAGCAGGCGCGACGCCGTCTGCAACAGATGCGCGGCGGAGGCGCTTCGGGGCAGCGCGGGCGTGAACAGGAGATAGGCGAGCTTCGACGCCGCGCCTCGGAGGCCGCCGCGCGCCAGCGCGAACTCGCGCGCGAGGCCGAGAACCTCGCGCGTCGCGGCTCGCAGCAGCAGCAGGGCGAACAGTCGTCGGGTGCGGCGCGCGAGCGTCTGGCGGAGCGCAAGGGCGCGCTGGCCGACTCGGTCAACAACCTCGAAGAGGACGTGCGTCAGACGGCGCGCTCGCTCGGCGAGGGTAAGCAGTCAGCCGCCGCGCGCCGTTTGAACGAGGCCGCCGACGCGCTCCGCCGCAACCGCGTCGCCGAACGCATACGCGAGGGCGCGCGCGGGCAGGGCTCGCCCGAGGCGACGCGCTCCGAAGAGCAGGCCGCGGCGCGAGGGCTCGGAGAACTCTCGGAGCGTTTGCAGGAGGCGGAGTCGGCGGCCGGCCGGCCGGCGTCGGGCGGCGCGGAGGAGGCGCTTGACCGCACGCGGCGTCTCGCCGACGACCTCGAATCGCTGCGCCGCAGGCTGGACGAGCGCGGAGCGCGCCGCGACGGCCGCGGGCGGCAATCTCAAGACGGCCGTCAGCAACAGTCGCAGTCTGGTCAGCAATCGGGTCAACAGTCGCAGTCCGGCCGACAGGGTCAGCAGCAAGGCGGACAGCAGCAGGGGCAGCGTTCACAACAGCAGGGCCGACAGTCAGGACAGCAGTCGGGTCAACAGTCAGGCGGCGGGGGCGGCGGGCGCGGCGGCGAGAACATCGCGGGCGACGGCGCGGACGACGCGCGCCAGCTCGCCTCGGAGTTGCGCGAGCGCCTGCGCGACGCCGAAGGTTTGCGGCGCGAACTGGGCGGGTCGTCCGGGGGCAGGGAACTCGGCGGCGCCATCGAACAGTTGCGCCGCATGGCGGACGGCCGCATGGAGGGCGAAGCGCAGACCGCCGCCTCGCTCAAGGCGCAGGTCATCGACCCGCTGCGCCAGTTGGAGGTCGAGTTGAGCCGCCGCCTGCGCGAACAGCTCGGCCGCACGAACCTGCGCCTCGGCGATCAGGGCGCGGCGCCCGAGCGCTACCGCAAGTCGGTCGAAGAGTATTACAGACGCCTCTCGCAGGGCGGCCGCAAATAAAGAAGTGAAGAAGTAAAGAAGCAAAGAAGTGAGCCGGGGCGGCCCGAACTTGAAAGTGATGAGGAGCGGGATGAGGAGAGCGACGAAGACCGACTCGCGCGCGACGCGGCGACGCGCGCTGTCACTCGTGCTGCGGGCGGCGCTGCCCTTCGTGCTCGTGTCGCTGGCGCTCGTCCCGGTCACGGGGCAGCGGCCCGGGGGCTTCGGCGGCGAGTCGCCCTTCGGCGGCCGTTCGCCCTTCGGCACGCCGCGCCGCCGCCCGCCCGGCGCGAGCCCCGAAGCACCCGCGCGCCCGCCGGACTCTTCGCGTCCCGCCGACCCTTCGCGGCTCGGGAGCGGCGAGTTCGCCTTCACGCGCATCATCTACCGCTCGCCCTACACCTACGGGCGGCGCTGGGGCGGCGCGTGGGCGACGGACTTCCCCGAAGCCGACGACCACTTCATCACCGGCATACGCGAGTGGGCCGGCACGAACCTCAACGTCGCGCCGCGCCCCGAGCAGGTCGAGATCATGGACGAGCGCCTGTTCGACTACCCGCTCGTATACATCGTCGAGCCGGGCTTCATGGAACTGTCCGACGAGGAGGCGTTGAGGCTCCGCGAGTACGTGGCGCGCGGCGGCTTTCTCTTCTTCGACGACTTCTGGGGCGAGCCCGAGTGGCAGAACGTACGCGAGCAGATGAAGAAGGTCTTCCCCGAGTACGAGCCGAAGGAGCTGCCGCTCACGCACCCCATCCTCCACTCCTACCTCGACATCGAAGAGGTTGTGCAGGTGCCGAACATCTACAACGCGCAGCGCGGCGTGACCTCTGAGAAGGGCGGCGTGACGCCCTACTACATGGGCATCGAGGACAAGCAGGGACGCCTCGTCGCCTTCTTCGCGCGCAACTCAGACCTCGGCGACGCGTGGGAGTGGATCAACGACGCGCGCTACCCCGTCAAGTACGGCCTCGCCGCCTACAAGGTCGGCATCAACGTCGTCATCTACGCCATGAGCCATTGACTTTATTATCCCACCGCGCGCGCGCCGGGCGTGGCGCATCCGCAGAGCGCCGCGCCGCCCGCGTAGGGTCAATCCGATGCGTGCGTGCTATACTCTCTCCCGCAGGTCAACCCGCGGTTTTTTCGACAACACACTCTCGACATCAGGATTTGCGCTGCGCGCCCTTCTCCTCTTGCCGTCTGTTTGTTCAACGCGACGACGGGAGGGGGCTATTGATGTCTGCCCGCGCTTCACATTTAAGCTCAAACAGAACAGGTCACACCGGACACCGGCGAGCCCGGGACGGCGGCGTGTTTTTTGCCGCGGCGCGGCGTCAGGCGGCGTCGAATTAACCGCCGGGTGCGCGCGCCCGCCGAGAGCTCTCTGACGCTCTCGTGACCCGAGGCCGTAGGTTGCACAGATGAGAGACCTTCATGTTTATGTCGAGCCCGTAGGCTCCGCCGCGCGCGGCGAGTGGAAGGCGTTCTACAGCCGGCGCGCCGACGGCCCGTACTACCGATGGCTCTACGCCGAAGGCCAGGGGAGCTGGTGCTACTCTCGCGTCAGTCTGGACAGGCCGACGCTGCGCATGCTCTGCGTCGCGCCGTGGGACGCCGTCCCGGCCACGCTGCGCAGCCGTCTGGGCGAACATTATCTCGAATAGAACCCGCCGGGAGGCCGGCGGAGGAAAGGCGAAAAAAGTGAGCAGACAGAAACCCGTCAGCCGAGACGCGAAACACTACCTCGTCAAGCGCCCGAACGAAATCCTCCACAAGAGGCGGAGCTGGAACGAGGTGCAGGCGGAGCTTCGCCAGAAGGACACCAGCGCCGACGAGGCGATGCTGTTCCGCGGCGTCGTCACCGAAGACGGCACGGAGTACCGCGACATGTACGCCGACAGCAGGACGCAGGTGACGGAACACACCGCTTAGCCCCGGAGGTTAAAGGACGTGGGCGAAGAATCTCGCGTGTTGGAAGAGGCGAAGTCGGAGGCGCTGGCGGCCTTCGCTGCCATCGCCGCCGTCATCGACCTCTCGGGCGAGCCCGCGACGGACGAGCAGAGCCGCGCGTCCGAAGCGTTGCGCGCCTCCGCCGTGCGACACCTCTCCGCCGCCCTTGAGATGATGAATCGTGCGAAAGGCGGCGGCGCTTGAGCGGCTATGAAGACTTCATAGAACGCCTTGAGGCCGCGCTCTCGGACGACGAGGGGCGCGAAGACTTTCTGAAGTACATGGAAGGGCTGACGAGCGAGGGGCGCGCGGAGATTCTGGCCGAGGCGGATCGGCGCGAGGCCGACGCGGAGGTCACTTAAGAGAGGTGAAAAGAGATGAGCGCCAGTGAAGAGCAGAAGATAGAAACGCCGGGCGCGGCCGACGAAGTTGAAGCCCGGGAGCCCGGCGGACAACCGGCCGATGGCGTCCACCAGGTTCCGCTCTTTCTCAGGGGCGGAAGCGACGGCCGGAAGGGCGACGCACAGGACGAGAAGGACGAGGCGGCGGAGTAGCTTGTCATGTTAGGCGAGACGGCAGACCCCGGCGCGTTCATCAAAGCCGGCGACCGCGTCCGCGCCCTCGACGGCGCGTACACGGGGAGCGTCGGGACGGCGCTGCGCGTCGTGACCTCGCGCGACGAGGGCCGGACTTCGCGCTCCATCCTCGTGAGCTTCCCGGCGGGCGGGGCCGACTACCTCGACGACGCCGCGCTTGAGAAGGCGGAGACGGCCGACGACTGAGCCGACCGCGTCAACCCCGCCCGAAGACGAAAGCCTCCCTCAACGCGTCGCCACACTCTCCGACGCCGGGTCACGCGTGACCATTTACCATTGACTACGTAAGGACGGCCGCCGGGC
>JBEVKV010000572.1:0-15281 GCA_040509515.1 Pyrinomonadaceae bacterium
GGGCGAACAGAGCAGCGACAGGGTGCTTCCGGGCCCGGCAATAGAGACTTAATTGTCCACGGCACTTGCGCCCCTGCCTCCGAGGACGGGCAATTTCGTACGTTAGCACCCGCCCCGAGCGGGTGTCAACCAACTCTTCCTTCAACGATTTATGCGCGCGACGAAGGCGTAAAACGTGACCCGAGACGCGACCCCGAACGTGAACCGAAACCAGACCGAAGCCCCGCGACGCGGGGGCGTGGGCGACCCGCGCGGGACGGCCGGCGGCCGGCTCGCGCGCGCGGGCGGGTGGCTCGGGCTGTGCGGCTTCGCGCTTTACGCAGCGGCCGCGCCGCACTCCATCGCCGTCTCGTGGGTGGGGCTCTCGTTCGCCGTCCTCGGCTGGCTCGCGCGCACGGCCGCGACGCGGCGGACGGGCTTCAGGCGCACGCCGCTCGACCTCCCACTCTGGCTCTTCTTCGCGTGGACTGTCCTGTCGTGCTTTCTCTCCGAGGAGCCGCGCGTGAGCGTGCCGAAGCTCGTCAACGTCAGCACGCTCCTCATGTTCTATCTCGCGCAGGCGCTGCTCACGCGGCGGACGGCCGTCGGGCTCGCCGGGCTGCTCGTCCTCTCGGGCGCGGCGGGCGCGCTGTGGGGCGCGGGCGAGCTGGCCGTCGGACGCGGCGTCGTCGTGCGCCGCCTGAGCGTGGACAGTCCGCTGCGGCGCTCGACGCCGCTGCGCGAGGGCGACGCCGTCTGGCGCGTCAACGAGCGCCGCGTCTCGACAATCGAGGAGATTGACGAGGCGATAAGGAGGACGCCCGCGGGCGCACGCTTCAAGCTGAGCGTCATCTCGCGCGGCGAGCACGTCGAGTGGCCGGGCGCGGTCGTCACGGACGAACTCAAGGCCGGCGCGTCGCCCTCCGGCATCACGGAGGGCGGCGGTCGGACGCACAGCTTCCGCGCGTCCGGCTGGACGCGCCACTACGAGACGTTCGCGGAGGTCTTGCAGATTGCGGCGCAGCTCGCGCTCGGCTTCGCGCTCGCCGCGTGGCTGCGGCGCAGGCGTGAAGAAGACGGGGCGCGCGACGGCGGGCGCGGCGAAGAGGGCGGGCGCGGCGGTCTGCTTGAGTGGGTAGCGCCGCACCGTGTGTGGCTCGCGGCCGCGGCGTTCGTCGTGCTCGCGGCAGGACTGGCGCTGACCGCGATGAGGACGACGCTCGTGGCCTTCGCCGTCGGCGCGGCCGTGCTGGCGTGGCGCGCGACCGGGCGAGGGCGGCAGCGCGCGGTCGTGGCGGCGGCGGTCGCGTGCGTCCTCGCGCTCGGCGCATTCGCGGTGCTGCGGACGCGAGCGAGCGGGGCGCTGCGCCTCGGCGACGCGAGCGCGGGGCTGCGTTACGAGGTCGCGCGCGTGGCCGCCACGCGCGTCCCCGTCCACCCCGTCTTCGGGCACGGCATGGACGCGGTGCACGCGCACTGGAACGAATGGGGCTTCCCCGGCCGCGACATGCTCCACGCGCACTCGACGCCCGTCCAGCTCGCCTTCGAGCGGGGCGTGCCCGCGCTCCTCTTCTGGCTCTGGCTGATGTGGGCTTTCTGGCGGCTGGCGCTGCGCGCCGAGCGCATCTGGCGCGACACGCCCGACGTGCGCGCGCACGGGCTCGCGCTCGGGCTCGTCGGCGCGCTCGCGGGCTTTCTCGCCAGCTCGCTCGTCAACTACAACTTCGGCGACGCGGAGGTCGCGCTGCTCGTCTGGTGGATGATGGGGGCGGCGGTGGTGCTACTCGGCGGCGACGCCGACAGGCTCGCGCGCGTCGGCGAGACTTAACTCGTACTTGCCTTCGTGGCGTGCGAAGAAGCTTTTGAGGAAGGCGACGGCCTCGCCGGGCTTCATGGAGTGGAGCGCCTCCATGTCGTGGTTGCGCGGGAAGCGCTCGCGGCGGTCGGGTCGCTCGAAGTAGCCGACGCGGTAGGCCGTCTCGGCGTCGAGCGCCGGCAGCCCCTTGAGCAGCTCGCGCGGCGCGACGAAGGCGTTGTTGTATTCGAGCGCGAGCAGCGCGTAAGAGTGGCGCGCGCACAGCTCTTCGAGGCTCGCGATGCTGTAGCCGAAGAAGTGATGTTGGAGACTGAAGCCCGGGTCGTAGCCCACGCGGAAGCGTACGGGCGGCGGTATCTTCTCGTTGATCTCGGTGACGACGACGCGCGGCCGGAAGCTCCCCAGCACGGCGTCGAGCACCCAGTAGTCGTAGCTGTCTATGTCGAGGCTCAGCACGCCGAAGTCCCTCGGCACCGAGTGCTCGGCGAGCAGCGCGACGACGTTCCCGGGCGTGACGAGCGCCTGACGCGCCTCGACGCCTTCGAGGTTGCGGTAGGCGCGCGCGAGCCGGCGCGCGCGACGTTCGTCGCCCTCGAACCCGACGCCGCGCCAGCCGCGCAGGAAGAGCGCGTAGGTGTTCGAGCCGCGTATGCCGTCGCCCGCTCCCACGTCCACGGCGACGCGTGCTTCGCCCTCGGGGTCGAGCCGCGCGACGAACCCGGCCAGCATCCGCTCCTCGTCGAAGTTCGAGAAGCCGCTCCGGCGGAAGCGCTGCCGCGCCCTCTCGATGTGGAGCCCGAGCCTGTTCAGGTAACGCTGCGCTTTCTTCACCATGCGCCTAAGTTTCGGGGATATTCGGACGAGAGCTTCGCACGCCTTTATGCCAAAGCCCCGCGGGCAAGTCAAACGGGGTGATAAGTGATGAGTGATGAGTGATGAGAAAGAAGAAACGGGCCTTGTCTTTTTCTTATCACTTATCACCCATCACTCATCACCCCTCAAATCACGTCCGCGAAGTTCTTGCGCGTGCGCGCGAACCACCAGTAGCCGAGGAGGAAGGCGGCGAGCGCGAAGACGGTGGTGTAGGCGAGCCCCTGCCAGTCGGGCGGCGCGCCTTCGAGCAGCGTGCGGCGGTAGGAGCGCACGAGCGGCGTGAAGGGGTTGATTTCGAGCGCGGGGCGGAAGCGCGCGGGCACCACCTGCTCGGGGTAGATGATGGGCGTCAGGTAGAGCCACGCCATCAGCACGAGGCCGAGCACCTGCGCCGTGTCGCGTATGAAGACGCCGAGCGAGGCGACGAGCCACGCGCCGCCGAGCGTGAGCAGCATTTGCGGGACGAGCAGGACTGGGAGCCACAGCAGCGTCACATGCAGCTCGTGCCGGACGACGAGCGTGGCGAGAACGAGCGCGGCGGTGCCGAAGAGTTGCGCGGCCAGCGCGGCGAGCGTCTGCGCGACGGGCAGCGCCTCCAGCGGGAAGACGACGCGCTTGACGAGGTTCGCGTGGGCGACGACGATGCCGGAGGACTGCTGTAACGTCTCGGAGAAGGCCGTCCACGGCAGCAGCCCGCAGAAGAGGTAGAGCGCGTACTCCCACGGCGTGCCGCCCTCGTTGAAGCGCGCGCCGAAGATGCCCGCGAAGAGGAAGGTGAAGACTCCGATCATCACCGCCGGCGTCAGCAGCGCCCACAGCAGCCCGAGCGCCGAGCCGCGGTAGCGCGCCACCAACATCCGCCGCGCCAGCGGCCAGATGAGGTCGAAGCGCCGTGGCAACTCCCACAGCGGCCTCCACACCGCGCGCCGCGCCGTCTGTGCCGAAATCATGCGGCGCATTGTAGCAGGAATCGAAACTGATTAACTTTCGACGGGGGTTTGCAAGACGATGGAGACGACTTTCCGAATCGCCGAAGCGGCGGACGCCGACGCGCTGCTCACCATGATGCGCGAATTGAACGAGCACGAGGGGATGGCCTTCGACGAGCCGAAGGCGCGCGCCGCGCTCGCACAACTCTTCGCCGACGAACGGTTCGGCGTCGCGCACCTGATGCTGTCCGGCGGCGAGACGGCCGGCTATCTCGTCATCACCTTCGGCTTCAGCATCGAGTTCGGAGGGCGCGACGCCTTCGTGGACGAGCTTTTCATCAAAGACGAGTTTCGCGGGCGCGGCATCGGCAAGGCCGCGCTCGCCCGCGCCGAAGAGGTCTGCCGCGCGCGCGGCATACGCGCCCTTCACCTCGAAGTCGAGCGCGCCAACGAACGCGCCCAGACGCTCTACCGCAAGTCGGGCTACCTCGACCACGACCGCTACCTGCTGACCAAATGGCTTTTGATAAGTGATAGGTGATAAGTGATAAGTGATGAGAAAGGAAAGACGTGCCGTGTCTTCCTCTTATCACTCATCACTCGTCACTCGTCACTCATAAATGTATGACGTGCGACTTGCGCCAGAGGTCGGTGGGGATCGTGCCGCGCGGGGCGGTGGTGACGAGGATGACGTAGCCGGCTTCGGTCGTCGGCGGCTCGGCGTGCTGCCAGAACTCGCGGCGCGCGAGCGAGTCGGGTTCGGCCGCGCGCGGCTCGACCAGCGCGAGCCGGCGCAGGCATTCGTAGAGGTGCTCGCGCCCCGTCCCGTAGCGCGACTCGCCGTCGCCGCCGTCGGTCAGGCGGACTTCGGCGCGCTCGTCAACGAAGTGCGCGACGAGCGAGGCGGCCTGCGTCACCGCGCTCTCGAAGCGTTCGCGCGGCTCGCGCCCTTCCTCGACGAAGGTGTCCAAGACGACGTGGACGCGGCGCTCGTCCTCGGCCGTGAACTCGCGCACGATGAGCCGGCGGTGGCGCGCCGAAGCCTTCCAGTGGATGTGGCGCACGTCGTCGCGCGGCTGGTACTCGCGCAACGAGTGCAGGTCGTGCCCCGCGCCGCGCCGCTCGGCCTCCATCTGGCCGGCGTCCATCGGCAAAAGGTGCAGCTCGTCGCCCACGCCCTCGGGCTTCGGGTAGACGATGATCTCCACGTCGCGCGCGCGCAGGCGGCGGCGCAGCCGGAAGAAGCCGAACGGGAAGCGCGTCGACAGCTCGAAGCCCGTGACGAGCACGCGGCCGCGCGCGGGGAAGGTCTGCTCGACGCGCTGCTCGACGCGCGCGCGGTGCGGCACGTACATGAAGTAGGCGAGCACGCGTTTTCGCTCGCGCGGGCGGCGCGAGAAGAGTCCGCGCGCGGACTTCGCGGAAGTGTCGGCGCGCTCGCGCGCCTCGACCACGACCGAGAGCGAGGGCAGCACGCGCTTCGTGTTGTTGACCGTGACGATGACGGGCGCGGGGTCGCCCGCGAAGATGTGGTCGGGGAAGCGCGCGGTGACGACGAGGTCGCGCAAGGATGCGCGCCCGGCCGTCAGCGCGACGAAGAGAGTCGAGCAGAGTACGGAGAAGACGAGGAAGAGGAGGTTGTTGCCCGTGTTCCACGCGGCGAAGGCGACGACCGTGAAGATGCTGACGAAGACGACGCCGCCGCCCGTCACCTGAAACCCTAGGTCGAGCCGCGCCGCCTCAGCGCGAGCCGAGCGCGCCAGCGGCGGCACGACGAAGATGACGATGAGCAACGCGAAGACGAGCGAGGCGACCGCGCCGACCCGCGTCAAGTCCCAGTCCTCGCTCCTGCGCGCCACGACCGTGACGGCGGCCGCGCCCACGCCGCTCAGCACGACCAGCGTGCCCAGAATCGTCCGCCCCCAACGCCTGAGTGCGCCCATACTTTAGAGCGGGACGCTGACGGTCTTCATGATCTCGCGCAGGACTTCCTCGGCCTCGTCGCTGCGCCGGTGGAGCGAAGAGGAGAAGCGCGAGTTGACGACGAGGCGGTGCGCGAAGACCGGGAGGATGAGCCGCTTCACGTCGTCGGGCACGCAGTAGTCGCGCCCCTCCGTGACGGCGAGCGCCTGCGCGGCGCGGAAGAGCGCGAGCGTGCCGCGCGGGGACGCGCCGAGGTCTAAGGTCTCGGACTCGCGCGTCGCCGTGACGATGCGCATCAGGTAATCGACGAGCGCGTCGTCGACCGAGACGTTGTGGACGGCGCGCTGCAACTCCACCACGTCCTCGCCCGTCATCACGGGGCGCAGGGCTTCGAGCGGGTCGCCGCGCTCGCGGTCGCGCAGGATTTCCTTCTCGACCTCGAACGACGGGTAGCCCAGCCGCAGCCGCAGCATGAAGCGGTCGACCTGCGATTCGGGGAGCGGGTAGGTGCCGTGGTGCTCGACGGGGTTCTGCGTGGCGACGACCATGAAGGGCGCGCGCAGGCGGTAGGTGACGCCCTCGACCGTGACGTGCCCCTCGGCCATCGCTTCGAGGAGCGCCGACTGCGTCTTCGGCGTCGTGCGGTTGATCTCGTCGGCGAGGACGATGTTGGCGAAGATGGGGCCGTGCTTGAACTCGAAGGTGCCGTTGCGCTCGTCGTAGACCGAGAGGCCGATGACGTCCGAGGGCAGGAGGTCGGAGGTGAACTGGATGCGCTGGAACGAGCAGTTGATGGCCTGCGCGAGCGACTGCGCGAGTGTCGTCTTGCCGACGCCGGGCACGTCCTCGACGAGCAGGTGCCCGCCCGCGATGAGCGTGACGGCGGCGAGACGCACCGCCTCCGACTTCCCGCGTATGACGCGCTCGACCGCCGCGCGCAGCAGCGCCACGCGCTCCGCCGCCTCGGCCGGCGCAAGCGGCGCGGCCGGCTCCCTCTCCGCGGGTTGAAGGTTTCTCATGCCCCTCTCATTCTAAAGGGAAAAGGGGTCGGAGGCCAGAGGTCATCCACCCTCCCACCCCTTGCTTTGACGCCGTTGGGAGTTCGCGGGTTCCGTGTAGTAGAATTTCGACGCCGCGGCAGGCCAAACCCCGGCGCGCGGTGCCGCCCCGTCGTGCCGCTTTAGTGGAACCCGGCCCGCCCGCGCACGTGTACTCAGGTCAGTGAGGTCTTTAAAGGAATGAGAAACGACAACAAGAGCCGGCGCGGGTTTTCGCTCGTCGAGCTGATGATCGTCATCTCGATCATCGGCATCCTCGTCGCCATCGGCATCCCCGCGTGGCAGTCGAGCGTGCGCGCGACCAACGAGGCGGCGGCCATCACGCACCTCCAGCGCGTCTCGACCGCGCAGGTCACCTACTTCAACACCAAGAACCGCTCGGGCTACGGCACCTTCGACCAGCTCGCGAGTGGCGGCTACCTCTCGAAGCAGTTCGCGGGCGAGCAGCCGCTCGTCGACGGCTACATCTACAAGATGGCGCTCATCGCGAAGTCGGGCAACGAGCCCCCGGGCTTCACCGTCAACGCCGACCCGCAGAAGCCGACCGGCATCACCGCCACGGGCAGCCGCTTCTTCTACGCCAGCTCCGACACCGGCATCACCAGCAACTCCGAGAAGCCAGCCGGCCCCGACGACCCGCCCGCCGGCGGCGGTTAATCGACGCCCAACGCTCCCGCAACCGCACCGCGCGGGCGTCAAGCCACCTCGCTTGACGCCCGCGCGCGCGCTTTGCTAGCATCCCGCATCGTCAAATTTAATAAGCTGCCCGCTTAGCTCAGTGGTAGAGCACACGCTTCACACGCGTGGGGTCGTAGGTTCAAGTCCTACAGCGGGCATATGAAAAAAGGCGGAGAGAGTTCGACACTCCCTCCGCCTTTTTTCTTGTCTCGCTTCGTCTGTTCCAACTCACTTGGCCCACAGCGCGGCGTAGGCGTCGGGGAGGCGGTCGCGCCAGGCGGTGTAGTTGTGGCCGACGGGGGCCTCGCGGTAGGCGACGGGGTAGCCGCGCGCGCGCAGGATGATGTTGGCGCGGCGCGTGGTCTCGAAGATGGCGGGCTCGTAGCGGCCGGCGTCGAGGTAGAAGCGCAGCGGGTGCCTGCGCCTTTGCGCGGCGTCGAGGCGGGAGAGCGAGGCGAGCAGCCGCTCCTCGTCTATCTGGAAGGCCGTGGAGTGGCCGGCGACGCGCGAGAAGATGGCCGGGTGGCGCAGCGCCGTCCAGACCGAGATGACGCCGCCGAGGCTCGCGCCGGCGAGCGCGCGTCCGTCGCGCGTCGCGCGCGTGCGGTAGCGCCTGTCCACCAGCGGAACGAGCGTGCGCGCCATCCAGTCGGCGAAGCGGTCGCCGGCCCAGTACTCCTTCGTACGGTCGACCGGGTCTACGAAGACGATGATGAAAGGCTCGACCTTGCCCACGGCGATCATGCGGTCGGCCGTCTCGGCGGCGCGGCCCAGCTCGACGAAGCTCGTGCCGTCCTGCATGTAAAGCACGGGGTAGCGCGCCGCGCCGCGCGCGTAGCCGGGCGGCAGGTAGACCTGCACCCTGCGCGCGTCGCCGCCGGGCAGCTCAAGCCTTTCGAGCCGGCCGCGCAGTTCGCCGTTCTCACCGACGAAAGGCGACGGCCGGTAGGCGGAACCCTTGAAGTAGGAGTTCTGGCCGCCGACGCCGTTGTCGTTCCTGTTCGGGTTGAGCGGGTCGAGGAGCCACTCGCCGTCGGCCACGAGCTTGTATTCGAGGCGCGCGTCGGCCGGGAACTTGAGTCGTATGAACTTGAGGTCGCGCGCGCCGGGAACGTCGCGCAGCACGAGCCCCACGGGCGTCCAGCCCGTGAAGTCGCCGACGACTTCGACGCGACGGGCTCGGCCGCGATAGAGGAACGTCACGCCCTCCGCGTCAACCAGCGGCGAGGTTTGCGCCGTCTTCAGACGCTCGGCCGCGTCCGCCGGGTAGAGGTCGCCGAGAGCCTTCTCAAGCTCTTCCGGCGCGAGGCCGGCGACGACGGCGCGCTGGAAGTAGGTCGCGCCCGACGGCGCGACGACGGCGACGACCACCTGCGAGACGCCGCGTGCGGCCTTCAACTCGAAAGTAAAGTTCCCTTCGGCGTCGGGCTTCAACTCGCGCCGACCCGAGCCGTCGAGGATGAAGGCGCGGCTGCCGGCCGTCTGCGCGCGGCCCGTGACCGTGAAGGACTTGCCCGCCTCCGTGCGTTCGAGGATTTCGCGCGCGGGGAAGCGGAAGTATGCGCCGGCGCGCGGCGGGGGCTGTCTGTTCGCGTAGCGCGTGCGGACTAGCTCGGGCGTGTCGAGGTTGCGGCCGACGCGCAGGTTGGTCGCGAGCCGTATGAACTGCGCCATCGACCACGCGAGCGGCGTGGCAGAGCCCGCGCCCTCGCCGAAACGGAACTCCGGGCGCGGGGCGCGCGCGCTGTCCCAGATTTGCTCGGGTATCATCCGCCCGGCGTTGGCGAAACCCGACATCGCGTCGAGCCGACGCAGCGCCGCCGCCGGCCGCCCCGACGCAAGCTCGTACTGGCCGCGCTCGCCCGCGAGCAAGGCCCAGAGCCTCCCCTTACCCGTATACTTCCCGTCCCAGTTCCAGTTGCGCCCGTCGTCCATCTCGCCGTAGCCGTCGTGGTTGTAGCGGTAGAAGGACGCGCCGTTGGGCGTCTCGACGCGGATGACCTTGTCGATGACGTTGAGGCTCTTAGTGATCAGCGGGTCGTCGGGGCGGCGTATGCCGAGGCGGACGAGTTCGAGGAATCCGGCGTCGACGATTTCGCGCTCGTCGAAGGTGCCGCCGCCGTTGCCCACGTCGAAGCGCGCGCCGTCGTCCGGGTCTTCGTCGAAGGAGAGGCGGAGGTAGTAATTGCCGTCGCCGTGCGGGCCGCTGGTCGTCGCGGTGCGGCGCTCGACCTCGCGCGCGAAGTCGTCGGCCGCCGCCGCGTAAATGTTGGCCGAAGGCTCGTCGCCGTTGCGGCGCGCGATCTCGGCGGCGCAGACGAGCCCGGCGATCTCGGCGGCGATGGTCGAGGGCGAGTAGCCGGACTTCTCCTCCCAACGCTCCTGCGGCGTGAAGGGGCCGTGGCGGACGAGGAAGTCGGCGGCCGGGCGGACGTGTTTCGTGTAGGTCTCGCGGTCTGTGCGGCCGAGCTCGTGCGCGAGGACGAGCGGGTAGGCGACCTCGTCCATCTGGAGCGAGCCCCAGAAGGGTCGGCCGTCGAGCCACGAGTTCTGCGGGAAGCTCCCGTCGGGCTTCTGCTGGACGCGGAAGAGGTAGTCGAGCGCGCGCCCGGCCGAGGCCGTGTCGCCGAAAGCCTGAAAGGCCGTCGCGACCTGATAGAGGTCGCGCGACCACACGAGGTGGTAGCCACCGACCTCGGCCTCGTTGGCGCTCGCGCCGCCGCCCCACGGGACGGAGAGCGAGGCGATCATCGCGCCCGCGTAGGTCTTGTCTTCGTGCGCCTTCAAGACCATCGCGGCCGTGTCGTACTGCCTCTGGTACTTCGGCGCGACGCGGCGGACGTTCTTCAGGTAGTCGCGCCAGCCGTTCCGGTACTCGGCGTCGCAGGCGTCGAAGCCCTTCTTCAAAGAGCCTTGCGCGGCGGCGAGCGCCTCGTCGGTCGTCTTGCCGAAGCCGAGCGCGAGCGTGTAGTCGGCGCAGCAGTACTCGGCCTCTACGGCGGGCGGCTCCAACTCGCCGAGTTGGACGACGTTGCCGTCCTCCGCCCTCTCGTAGGAGACGAACTCGGGCGGGAACTGTTTCGGCGAGCCCTTCGACATCTGCGTCAGGCCGTCGCTCGTGCCCAGAAAGCCGTTCGTCGTGCGTGTGAAGCCGCTCTCGCCGGTCGTGGAGCCGCCCGCGTATGAGGCGACGAGCGCCGAAGCCTTGTCGCCGTCGCGCGCGACGAGCGCGTTGCGCTCGGTGAAGCCCGTGTCGTGCATCCCGCTGTTGCCGAGCGACGGGTCGTAGTAGACGTAGAGCCGGTAAGTGTTCTCGCGCCGCTTGAGCTGGCCGCGGAAGCGCACGCGGATGAGGACAACGTTGCGCCGCGGGTCTGTGGTGTAAGTCTTCTCGACGCGCCACTCGCCGCTCTTAGCCGTGTTGACCTGCGTGAAGGAGAGCGAGTCGGGCTCGGGGATAATCTGCGAGACGGTGTCGCGCCCCTCGGTCTGAATCGTCCCGGTCTCCATGTGCGCGACGACCAGCTCAAGCCTCTGCGAGTTAGCCACGTCCACGGTCGGGTAATAGACCTCGTCCATGACGCCGCCGCGCAGCGTGAACCAGACTTTCGACTCCGCCGTGTTCGACGTGCCGACCGCCTCCTTGCCCGCGCTCGGCCACTGCGCGTCCCTGCCGGGACTGCCGGGGGCGCGCTTGCCGTCCGCGCCGTCTTTCTGGGCGTGCTGTAAGGTCGGCACGGCGCAGAGCGCGAGCGTCAACACGAGAGCGTAAACGGAGAATCTTTTGTCCATCTCAGCCCTTGCGGCGGCCGAGCATGTCGAAGCCGACGGCGGCGACGAGCACCGCGCCCTTGACGATGTACTGCGTGTAGTTCTCGACGTTGAGGAGCGACATGCCGTTGTCGAGGCTGGCCATGATGAGCGCGCCGACGACCGCGCCCGAGACCGTGCCGCGCCCGCCCATCAGAGAAGTCCCGCCGATGACGCACGCCGCGATGGCGTCGAGTTCCATCAGCGTGCCCGCGTCGGGCGACGCGCTGCCCACGCGCCCCGTGTGGAGCAGCGCGGCCACGCCGATCAGCACCCCGAGCACGCAGTACGCGGCGAGGATGTAGCGGCGTATGTTGATGCCGGAGAGCCGCGCCGCGTCGGGGTTACCGCCGATGGCGTAGAGGTAGCGGCCGAAGGTCGTGTTCTGCGTCAGGAAGCCGCCGAGCACCGCGACCCCGAGCAGCACGAGCACCGGCACCGGCATCCCCCCGCCCGCGTTCATCAAGTAGATGAAGACCCCGATGAGCGCCGCCGGCACGAGGATGCGCAGCGCGGTCGAGCCGACGCCCGGCACCGACAGCCCGTGCCGCTTGCGCGCGCGGAGCCGCGTGACGGTCATAAACGCGACCGCGGCGATGGCCACGACCGCGAGCGCGACGCCCACGCCCTGCGGCAGCCGACCCACGCCGAGCCAGCGGAAGAACGGCTCACGCACCGGGATGGTCGCGCCCTTGCTCAACCCCAGAATCACTCCGCGCCACGCGAGCAGCCCCCCGAGCGTGACGATGAAGGCCGGGATGTTCGCATAGGCGATGAGCGCCCCCTGCGCCGCGCCGACGAGCGTGCCGACGATGAGCGCCGCGCCCAAAGCACCGCCCAAACCCCACGGGTCTTGCATCATCGCCGCCGCGCCGCCCGCGAGTCCCACCACGGAGCCGACCGACAGGTCTATCTGCCCCGCCACGATGACCAGCAGCATCCCCACGGCCAGCACGCCCGTCACGGACATCTGCTGCAGAAGGTTCGAGAAGTTGTTCGGGTGGAGAAAGATTCCGTAGGGGTAGCGCACCGGGTCGATGGTCTGCCACTGGAAGAAGAGCCAGATGGCGACGAGCGCGATAATCATCGTGTAGGCGCGCAGAGACTCGGTCGGGAACCGGAAGCGCCCCGAAGGCGACTCGACGCCCTCGGGCACCGCGCCCGGCGGAGACACGTCGGCGGTCGCTGGCGGCCTGTCCGTCGCCGGCTGGTTCGGCGAAAGCTGATTGCTCATTGCTCACTCCGTTCGCGGTGATGAGTGATGAGTGATGAGTGATAAGAAGGAACAAGGCCCGCTTTCCTTCTTATCACTCATCACTCGTCACTCATCACTTTTAATTATGCGGCGCGCCGCGTGTGCCCGGTGGCGCAGGCCATGACCGCCTCGGGGGTGGCCTCCTCGCGCCTGAACTCGCCGGTGGCGCGCCCCTCGTGGAGCACGAGCACGCGGTCGGAGAGGCCGAGCACCTCGGGCAGCTCCGACGAGACGAGCACGATGGCCAGCCCCTTCCCGGCGAGCCGGTTGATCTCCGCGTAAATCTCCTGCTTCGCGCCCACGTCGATGCCGCGCGTCGGCTCGTCGAGGAACAGCACGCGCGGGTTGGTCAAAAGCCACTTGGCGAGCACGACCTTCTGCTGGTTCCCGCCCGAGAGCGTGCCGACCACGGTGAAGACCGAGTTGGCCTTCACACGTAGCTCCTTGCGTGCGCGCTCGCCGGCGGCGGCCTCCGCGTCAACGTCTGTGACGAAGCGCCCCGAGAGTTTGCGCAGGCCGGCGAGCGTCATGTTGTTGAGGATGGTCTGGTCGAGCACGAGCCCGAAGCGCTTGCGGTCTTCGGTCACGAAGCCGACGCCGTGTTGGATGGCGTCCGACGGGCGGCCGACCTTAACGTGCCGCCCCGCGACGTAGACCTCGCCCGAGACGCGACCCGGCCACGCGCCGAAGATGCCCATCAGAAGCTCGCTCCGCCCCGCGCCCATCAGCCCCGCGATGCCGAGCACCTCGCCGCTGCGCACCTTGAAGCTCACGTCTTTGACGAGCAGCTTGCCGGCGACGTTCGGGTCTTCGACCGTCACGTTGCGCGCCTCGAAGACGACTTCGCCGCGCTCGTGCGCGGCCTCGGGGAAGATGTCGCCGACATCGCGGCCGACCATCAGAGAGATGACGCGCGCCTCGTCAAGCTCCGCGGTCGGCCGCGTGCCGACCGTGCGGCCGTCGCGCAGCACCGTGATGCGCTCTGAGACGCGGAAGACCTCGTCGAGCTTGTGCGAGATGTAGATCATCCCCACGCCGCGCGCGCGCAGCCCCGCGATGATGCGGAAGAGCGACTCGACCTCCGCGTCGGTGAGCGCGGCCGTCGGCTCGTCGAGGACGAGAATGCGCGCCTCCTGCGAGAGCGCCTTGGCGATCTCGACGAGCTGCTGCTGCCCGATGCCGAGGTGCCCGACGGGCGTGCGCGGGTCGAGCGGCAGGTTCAGCTCGTCGAGCAGGCGCTGCGCGCGGCTGTACAACTCTTCCCACTTGATGACGCCGAAGCGGCGCGGCTCGCGCCCGAGGAAGATGTTCTCGCCGATGGTCAGCCCCTTGATGAGCGACAGCTCCTGAAAGATGACCGCGACGCCCGCGTTCTCAGAGTCGCGGACGCTCGTGAAGTGGCGCACCTGCCCGTCGATGACCACGTCGCCGCCGTAGGAGCCGTGCGGGTAGACGCCCGCCAGCACCTTCATCAGCGTCGACTTCCCCGCCCCGTTCTCGCCGACGAGCGCGTGCAGCTCGCCGGCGTGGAGGTCGAAGCTCACGCCGTCGAGCGCGCGCACGCCGGGGAAGCTCTTCGTGATCTCCCGCATCTCAAGAAGCGGCGTTTTCGAGTTTGCTGACATGACTGGTCGGAAGTTGAGATTTGAAATCTCAGAGCGTCAGCGCGACTTGAGTGCGACGCCGAGGCCGCAGAAGAGGAGCAGCGCGGCCGCCAGCATCGAGCCGGCGGACTTCCCCGCGCCCGACGCGGTCTGCTTCGGACGCTGGTCGGGCGGCACGTCTTTGTACACATCCTCGTACTTGTGATAGCCGTCCTTGACGACCGTCGTCATCAAGTTCTCTTTGTCCACGGCCTGCGGCTCCTGAAGGATGGCGGGCACGTCTATCTTACCGTTGTTGACCTTGTCGGCGGCGTTCAGCGCCTCGCCGCGCGCGAGCTTGACGGCCGAGTCCACGGCGCTGTCGGCGAGCGGCTTGATGGGCTTGTAGATGGTCATCGTCTGCGTGCCGTTGGCGATGCGCTGGATGGCGTCGAGCTGCGCGTCCTGACCCGTGACGAGCACCTTGCCCTTGAGCCCCGCCGCGTCGAGCGCGGAGATAGCGCCGCCCGCCGTGCCGTCGTTCGACGCGACGATGGCCTGCAGGTCGTTCTTCGTCTTCGTCAGCGCGTCTTCGGTCAGGCGCTGCGCCTCCTCGGCCTTCCACTCCCGCGCGAACTGGTCGGAGATGATCTTCACGTCGCCGCGGTCGATGGCGGGCTTCAAGATGTTCATCTGCCCCTGACGCAGGAGCATCGCGTTGTTGTCGGTGGGCGCGCCGCCGATGAGCACGTAGTTGCCCTTCGGCACCTTCTTCAAGGCGTACTCGCCCTGCATCTCGCCCATCTTCACGACCTGATGCGAGACGTAGAGGTCGGGCTCCGAGTTCTTAATCAGGCGGTCGTAGGAGATGACGGGGACTCCGGCCGCGTGCGCCTTCTCGACGATGGAGGCGGCGATGTCGCCGTTGTGCGGCGCGACGATGAGCACGTCCACGCCCTTCGTCAGCATGGTGTTGCACTGGTTGACCTGTACGGCGTCGTCGCCGTTGGCGACCTGCACGTCGAGCTGCGCGCCGACCTCTTTGGCCCTCGCCTCGACCAGCGCCTTGTCGCGCTGCCAGCGCTCCTCCTTGAGCGTGTCCATCGAGAAGCCGATGTATACGGGCTCGCCCGCCTTCTTCGTCTTGCGCTGATAGCCGCCCGACGACGCGGTGCCCGCGCCCGCGCCGTTCGCGTTGCCGGCCGCCCCGTTCTGCGTCGCCGGCTGGTCAACGCACGCGCCCGCCGCCAACAGCGCCGCCGCGGCGGCCAACACCAAAGCCAACACTCTCGCCTGTCGCATGTATCTTTAGCTCCTTTGTCTCCGTCGCGCCCCCTGCGTCTTCTCCGGCGAGCCGCGCGTTTGAAGTGACTGGCG
>JBEVKV010000573.1:0-8981 GCA_040509515.1 Pyrinomonadaceae bacterium
CGACGCCCGCGCCGCCTCCGCGAAGAGCAGGTTGCCGGTCTCGACCTCGTACATGCCTGAAAGATTTTCCGCCGCGGCGGAAGGCTCAATGACCCGACGCCCGCCGCGACTCTCGCCCCCTACGCCGATAAAGACGCGCGCGCGGCCTCCGGCGTTAACACGGGGAAGTGATGAGTGATAAGTGATGAGAAAAACAGGCCCGCCGTTTTCGCTTATCACTTATCACTCATCACTTATCACTCAAAAGATTGTGTAGATGAACGGCGCGAGCGCCGAGGACTGCGCGAAGACGAGCAGCGCACCCAGGAGCACGAGGACGAGGATGATGGGCAGCAGCCAGAGCTTCTTGTTCTGGCGGAGGAACGCCCAGATTTCACCGGCGAGCGATAGTTTTCCCATGACGAACTAAAATCTCCGACTTCAGAACAGGCGCTCGAACCCCTCGCGCGCCTGACGGGTCGCCTTGCGCTCGACCCAGTAGCTCTCCTCAGCACGGCCGCGCCGCCGCAGCGGGTCGCGCCGCGCGAGGCGCGAGACGACGCCGTAAGGCGTCACCACCAGATAGTAGACGAGCGTCAAAAGCACGCGGCTGTTGACGTGACCGAGCACGACCGCGAAACGCATCCACGCGACGTGGAAGGCGCGCGCCGCCGCCGGCACGAACAGCCCCGCCAAGACGAGCGCCGCGCCCAAAGAGCCGAGCACGTAGACGACCGTCGTCCTCCCGCGGTAGAGGTTCCACGCGGCGATGCCGAGCAGCACGGCCGCCACGAGCAGCGCCGACTTGCGCGCCTGCGCGTCCGT
This sequence comes from Pyrinomonadaceae bacterium, assembly GCA_040509515.1. Classification (GTDB taxonomy): domain Bacteria; phylum Acidobacteriota; class Blastocatellia; order Pyrinomonadales; family Pyrinomonadaceae; genus QHXN01. The sequence continues at coordinate 805 of JBEVKV010000573.1, forward strand.
CACCGCCGCCCCTTCGGCGTCGCGCGTCACGCTCCCCTTCGGCTCAATCAAGCTGGTACTCCTCCTGCCAAGAGAGGTCTTCCGCCAAGGCGCTCTCGCCCTGCTCGGACTTGAGCAGAACGAAGTCGCCGACGACGAGACAATCCATCTCCGTGCGCATGAAGCACGCGTAGGCTTGCGCGGGCGTGCAGACGATGGGCTCGCCGCGCACGTTGAAGGAGGTGTTGACGAGCACGGCGCAGCCCGTCAGCCGCTCGAAGGCGGCGAGCAGGTCGTAGTAGGCGGGGTGCTCCTCGCGCCTCACGGTCTGGACGCGCGCCGAGTAATCGACGTGCGTCACCGCCGGGATGGTCGAGCGCGGCACGTTCAGCTTCTCGACGCCGAAGAGCGACTCCTGCTCCGGCGTCAGCGCGCGCCGCAGCCCCTCGCGGACGGGCGCGACGAGAAGCATGTACGGCGAATCGCAGTCCAACTCGAAATATTCGTTGACGCGCTCGCGCAGCACCGAAGGCGCGAAGGGGCGGAAGGACTCGCGGAACTTTATCTTGAGATTCATCTGCGACTGCATCCGCGGCGAGCGCGGGTCGCCGAGTATCGAGCGCGCGCCGAGCGCGCGCGGGCCGAACTCCATGCGCCCCTGAAACCACCCGACGACCTTCTCCTCCGCCAGCAGCCGCGCGACCGTCTCGGCCAGCTCCGCGTGCTCGACGCGCCGGTAGCGCGCGCCGCTCGTGACGAGCGTCTCCTCTATCTCGTCCCCGCCGAACTCCGGCCCGAGGTAGCTGCCGCGCATCCCGTCCGCGCCGCCCGCGCAGACCTCTTCGACCCGCCGCTCGTTGCCGAGATACTGGTGCCAGACCGAGAGCGCCGCGCCCAAGCTTCCGCCCGCGTCGCCCGCCGCCGGCTGAATCCAGACGTTCTCAAACGGCCCTTCGCGCAGTATGCGCCCGTTGCCGACGCAGTTGAGCGCGACGCCGCCCGCGAGGCAGAGATTCTTTTCGCCGGTCTCCCTGTGCGCGTGCCGCGCCATCCGCAGCATCGCCTCCTCGGTCACCTCCTGCACCGAGCGCGCCAAATCCATCTCGCGCCGCGTGATCTCGCCCTCGGGACGGCGGGGCGGGCCGCCGAACAGCCGGTCGAACTCGCGGTTGGTCATCCTCAGCCCGGCGGCGAAGTCGAAGTACTTCATGTTGAGCCGGAGAGAGCCGTCCTCGCGCAAGTCCACGAGTTCGTCGAGGATGAGCTTGACGTAGCGCGGCTCGCCGTAGGGCGCGAGCCCCATCAGCTTGTACTCGCCCGAGTTGACGCGGAAGCCCGTGTAGTAAGTGAAGGCCGAGTAGAGCAGCCCGAGCGAGTGCGGGAAGTGCAGCTCTTTGAGGAGGTGCAGCTCGTTGCCGCGCCCGTGGCCGTAAGACGAGGTGGCCCACTCGCCGACGCCGTCCATCGTCAGCACCGCCGCCGACTCGAACGGCGAGGGGAAGAAGGCCGACGCGGCGTGCGACTCGTGGTGCTCCGTAAAGAGAACCTTGCCGTCGAAGCCCGCCTCCTTCGACACCTGCTCGCGTATCCACAACTTCTCGCGCAGCCACAGCGGCATCGCCATCAAAAACGAGCGCAGCCCCGCCGGCGCGTAGTCGATGTAGGTCTCAAGCAGCCGCTCGAATTTAAGGAGCGGCTTGTCGTAGAAGGCGACGTAAGCCAGCTCGGCCGGCGTTATCCCTTCGCGCTTCAGGCAGAACTCGACGGCGCGCGCCGGGTAGCGGTGGTCGTGCTTCTTGCGCGAGAAGCGCTCCTCCTGCGCGGCGGCCACGACCCGCCCGTCGCGCACGAGGCACGCCGCCGAGTCGTGGTAGTAAGCCGATATGCCGAGGATGTACATCTCTGAATTTCCGCCGCCCGCGCGGGGCTCGCCCGCCGTTTTCGGGTTCCGTCCGGCGAGCCGTGGATTATGTCTTTTTTGACCGGGGGCGGCAACTTCGCGCCCCGCCCGCTTGCTTGACAATATCCTAGTTTAGACTTAATCTAAATCCCGATGGCGACCAGAGAGACGCGAGGCAACGTGGAGGCGCGGCTGCGCGAGGCGGAGTTGAGGCTGACGCCGCAGCGCTTCGCCGTGCTCGAATACCTGACGCGCGCGCCGGGGCACCCGACCGCCGACCAGATCGCGGCCGAGATCAACCGGCGCTTCCCGCGCGCCTCGCGCGCGACCGTCTACAACGCCCTGAAGGCGCTGCGCGACGCCGGGCTCGTCCGCGAGGTGGCGACCGAGGAGGCGCTGACGCGCTACGAGTCGAACGTCGAGCCGCACCACCACTTCGTCTGCCGCTCGTGCGGGAGGATTGAGGACGTGCCGGCGGGGGCGTTCCACGTCCCGTCTCCCGCGCGAGTCGAAGGCGGTCACGAGGTCGAGACAATCGAGGTCACGCTGCGCGGCCTCTGCGCCGCGTGCAAGGGCAAGGGGTGAGGTGCGCGCCGCGCGTGAGACGGCGGCGCGGCCTTTTTTTAAACGAGGGTTTTTGAACCGAGGAGGATACGGGAATCATGTCAAGCAAAGCTGCTACCGAGATGAAGGCGATGCCCATCAACATCGGCATCGGCGAGGGCGAGCGGCGCGAGATAGCCGAGGGGCTGTCGCGCCTGCTGGCCGACACATACACGCTCTACCTGAAAACGCACAACTATCACTGGAACGTGACCGGGCCGATGTTCCAGACGCTGCACCTGATGTTCGAGGGGCAGTACAACGAGCTGGCGCTGGCCGTGGATTTAATCGCCGAGCGCATACGCGCGCTGGGCTTCCCCGCCCCCGGCACCTACGCCGAGTTCGCGCGCCTCAGCTCGATCAAGGAGGAGGAGGGCGTGCCTTCGGCGCAGCAGATGATACGCAAGCTCGTCGAGGGGCAGGAGTCCGTCGTGCGCACCGCGCGCGAGGTCTTCCCCGCGGTCGAGTCCGCGAACGACCAGCCGACCGCAGACCTTCTGACGCAGCGCATGCAGGTTCACGAGAAGACCGCGTGGATGCTCCGCAGCCTGCTCGCCGACGAAGGCGCGGCGGCGGCGGCGGCCGGCGCGTAAGAGTTAAAGGCTCGTCAACTTGAGTCACGCGTAAAAGGCGCGGAAGCTAAAACTCTCCGCGCCTTTTCGCGTGACTTTTCCGTGGCTTTTTCCGTGAGATTTCCGCGCGGGCTCCACGACCTTGGAAAAGATTTTTTGACTCCCGAAACGACCTCACGCGGCCCCGTTTTTGCTTCTCATACTGATGGAGAGATTTTTCTGTACTGATTGAGGCCAAACCTTATGCAGCAGCGTCCTGAGAAGTTCAAAACGGCGGACGGCGACCCGGAGGCGACGCTCGTCGCGCCGCGTTTCGACGACGAGGAGGCGCGCCGCGCGCACCCGGTCGTGCCGCTCGCGGAGGCGGGCGCGCGCGCGCCACACACGGGCGCGTACGCGCGGCACGGACTGCGACGTTCGTGGCCCACGGCGCTGCTGGCCGTCGCGCTGCTCGCGGTCGCCGCCGTCGGCGGCGCGGTCGCCACGATGTTCATGCGCCGCGCGCCTTCAAACGCGCCGGCCGCGCAGACGCCGACGGCGCTCGCCCCCGAACAGGCGGCCGAAGCTCCCGCGCAAGAGGTTCCCGCGCAGGTTGAGCCGCCGCCGGTCGTGGCGACTCGGCGCGAAGTCGCGGACACAAATCCGCGCGTAGTTGCAGACACAAAGCCCGAGGCGCGCGCGCCGAGAGAGTCGCAAGCGCGACGCGACGAGAGCGCGCCGGTTCGCGCGCGTGACGACGGCGGGCGTGACGACCGGAAAGTTTTTGAGGACGAAGACAAGCGCGGGAAAGGGCGCGGGCGTGGTCGTGAACGCGGCGAGGACGAAGGCGAGAAGGAGATGCGCAAAGCCTTGAAGCGCGCCAGGGACAAAGCGCCGCGACTCGTTGACGTTCTAGTCAACCCGGGACACTGAATTCAGGGGTAAAGGGGAAACTGTTGTCGCCCCTTACCCCTTACCCTCTTCCTCTTCCACGCCCGCCAGTTCGCGCGCGATGCGGCGGACGGTGTCGAGCGTGTCTATCTCTTCGGGCGTCTTGTCCGTGCGCTGGCGCAGGATGCGCGGGAAGCGCAGCGCGTAGCCGCTCTTGTGCCGCTTCGATTCCTGCACGCGGTCGAAGGTAACTTCCAAAACTATCTTCGGCTCGACGACGCGGACGCGCCCGTGCGCGAACTCCTGTAGCGTGTGCGCGCGGAACCACTCGGTCAACTTCGCCAGCTCAACGTCGGTCAGCCCCGAGTAAGCCTTGCCGACGTTCAGAAGCTCCGCGTCGTCCTCCGAACGCCGCACGGCGAAGGTGTAGTCCGAGAGCAGATTGCGACGCTTGCCGTGCCCGACCTCGACCGAAGTCACGACCACGTCGAGCGTCGCCAGCGCCCGCTTCAGCTTCAGCCACTCGCGCCCGCGCTTGCCGGGTTTGTAGAACGAGCGCGGGTCTTTAATCATCAGCCCCTCGTTGCCGCGCGCGCGCGCCGCGTCGAACTCCTCGTCTAAACCCGACACTCCCGTCAACAGCTTCGCGCCCGACAGGCGCACGGTCGCGGCCGGCTCGTCCGTAACGAGCGCTTCGAGCGCGGCGCGTCTCTCGGACAAAGGCGCGTCGGTCATCACGCGCCCGCCCGCGTAAAGTAAATCGTAAGCGACGAAGGCCACGGGCACGCCCGCGAGCAGTTCCTCCGAGACGGTCTTGCGCCCCAGACGCTTTTGCAGTTCGAGGAACGGCATGATGGCCGCGCCGCGTACGGGGACGATCTCGCCGTCGAGTATGGCGTCTTCGGGCAGAAGTTTGAGGGGCTCGACCAACTCCGGGAAGCGGTGCGTGACCTCGTCGAGCGTGCGCGTGTAGAGCGCGACGCGCCCCGCTTGAACGTGCGCCTGCCCGCGTATGCCGTCGAACTTGTCCTCGACGTAGAACTCTTCGGGCATCGTGCGCGCCACGTCCTCGACTGAGTCGGCGGCCGTTGCGAGCATGAATTTAATCGGGTGGAAGAGCCGCATCGCGACGCCTTCCAACTCGCCGCGTCGCGCGCGCACGGCCGTCTCGCCGATGTCGCCCGAGAGCATGTTGACGCGCGCCACGTCCGCGAGCGGCCGCGAGAAGGCGCGCGCCACGGCGTCCTCGACCAACCCCTCTTTCAGGCCGATGCGCAAATCGCCGACCAAAAGTTTAACGAGGTACTTCGCCTCCGAAGGCGTCGCGGGCGCGAGCGCGGAGACGAGTAAAGACTTTTTGTTCTTCGTCCCGCGCGTCTCGCTCAGACGCTCGATGAGCGCACGGGTCGAGGCGAGCGTGAGCGCCGGACTGACGTTGATTGTTCCCTTCGTCTCGGCGAACGCCTCGAACGCAACGTCGCCCGAATCGCCGAGGCGCACGTAGCGCGGCCGCAGGTTTTCGACTTCGAGCCCCGTCACCTCCGAGATGGCGTCGCGCAGCATCCCGCCGCCGACGTTCGTCGTCCGCGCGTCGTAGAGCGGGAAGGCGTGACCCGCGAAATAACGCGCGGCAATCGAGAGGTCTTCGTCCGCAAGCTCCGAGAAGTAAGCGCCGAGCAGCGCGGCCTTCTCAAGCTTCTTCGTGGTCGCGCCTACCGCGTCCGCCACCTCCGCGAAGCGTTGCAGCTTCGCGTCGGCGCGCGCGGGTTCTTCGGAAGTCGCCGGCCTCTTCGCCCTCGCCATAAAAGGTCTTTAAGCCTCCTCGACGACGACGGCCTCGGGCGAGACGCGGACGGCCTGCGCCGGGTCGGGCTCGCCGAAGATTTCGGGGTGGATGATTCTCAGAAGTATCTCTGCGCCCTCGACGACGCGCGGGCCGGGGCGGCTGAAGTAGCTTGTGGCGTCCACGGCCCAGACGTTTCCCTGCCGCACGGCGGGAAGCTCGGCCCAGCCGCGCGGCAGCCTCGCGGTTTCGAGCGCGCGCAAAACGTCCTCCTTGTAGTAGCCGCACGGCGCGAGCACGACGACCTCGGGCGCGTACTCGGCAATCTCCTCCGGCGTCGTCGTGCGCGACTTCCCGCGCGCGTTGCCGAAACTCGCGTCGCCGCCCGCGAACGCGACCTGCTCGGGCACCCAGTGGCCGGGCGCGAAGGGCGGCTCAAGCCATTCGAGGACGAGCGTGCGCGGGCGCGTCTCGACTTCGGTGAGCAGGACGGCGAGCGCGTCGAGCTGCACCGTGAGGTCGCGCACGAGCGCGTCCGCTTCCGCAACAGCGCCGGCCAGCTCCCCCACGGTACGTATGTTGGCGAAGATGTCCTCGATGCAGTTCGGCTCAAGCGAGACGACGCGCGCGTCCGACTCGACGAGGCGCGCGGCCTGAAGCACGGTCTTGTAGCTGACGGCGCAGACCTCGCACAGCTCCTGCGTGATGACGAGGTCGGGCTTCAGCTCGGCGAGCAGCTTTTCGTCTAAGTTGTAGATCGAGCCGTGGCCGTCGAGCTGCGAGCGGACGGCGTGGTCAATCTCGGCGCTCGACATCTCGGCGTGCGAGATGCGGCTCGCGGTGAGCACGGGTTTTCCGACGACCGTGGGCGGAAAGTCGCACTCGTGCGTGACGCCGACCAGATTCTCTTCGAGCCCGAGCGCGCAGACGATCTCCGTCGCGGACGGCAGGAGCGAGACTATGCGCGGCCGCTTCCCCATCGAAATCCTTCCCTTTCCGTCGTTACAAAACTTGGGGCGAGGTTGGCGCACGCGCCGCGCCCCTGTCAAGCAGATGCCAAGCGGATGCCGGCGGATGCCGGCGGATGCTAAGCAACTGCCCCGAGCCTTTTGCCCGCGCGCACACGCGGGGGTTACAATCGTGCCGCATAGGCGGGCGGGAGGTAGTTATGTCGGAAGCAGCAGCGGGGATGCGCGTCGAGGGCGTGGTCGATCACATCGCGGTCAAGACCGAGGACATGGCGGCGGACGTGCGCGAGTACGAGCGGCTCGGCTTCCGCGTCGAGACGCTCTACGAGGACTGGGCGATGATGCGCGACGCGCGCGGCTTCGGCGTGGCGCTCCTGCCCGAGGGCTCGAAGCACCCGCAGCACATCGGCATCCGCGTCGAGACGCGCGAGGCGCTGGAAGAGGCCGCGCGCCGCGAGGGGCGTCCCGTCAAGGAGCACCGCGACCGCTCGCTCTCCTTCTACACGAAGGGCGTCAGCGGCCGCGCCGTCGAAGTCATCTACTACCCGCCGGAATATAAGAGTAGTGATGAGTGATGAGTGATAAGAAAGAGTTACTGTTTTTTCTTATCACTCATTCACTACTCACTAAGTGAAAAATGCACAGCCTCCTTTTCGTCTTCGAGTTTCTGGGCACGACCGAGCTGCTGGTGGTGGCGGTGGTCGCGCTCATCCTGTTCGGGCCGCGCAAGCTCCCCGAGATAGGTCGCACAGTGGGGCGCGGCATCGCCGAGTTCAAGCGCGCCTCCGACGACTTCAAGCGGACGTGGGAGTATGAGGTCGAGATTGAGCAGCGCAAGCCCGCGCCCGAAGTGAGCGCGGCGACGTACGACGCCGGGACGATTGACGGCGCGGAGGCCGCATCGACGGACGGCGCGAACGCCGACGAGCCCGCCGGCGCGGACGCGCAACCCGAGATGTGGGGGACGCCCATCGCCCGCGGCTCGGACGAAGTGTTCGCCGCCGCCGGCGGCGAACAATACACGGGCGACGTGCCGAAGCGCGCGCGAGGCGAAGAAGACGAAATCAACGCTTCCTGAACCGCGCACCGGCTCGGCGCGCACTCTCTCGAAGATTACAAACCGGCCCGCCGGACTTGTCAGACATACGAGTTAGACACACGAGATGGCTTCGACCCTTCTGGACACAGACAAAGACGAGGAGCCGGAGGGACGCCAGATCGGCGGGCAGATGTCGTTCCTGGAACACCTCGACGAGCTGCGCCGCCGCATCATCCGCTCGGTCGCCTTCGTCTTCCTCGCACTCCTCCTCTGCTGGTTCGTCTCCGACCGCATCTACAACTTCCTCGCCGTCCCCGTCAGACGCGCCTTATCCGACGCCGCCCAGCGCCCCGTCCCCCTCCAGGGCTTGACCGGAGCCGAGCAGATCGTGCCGCTCGACAAGGTGCAGGAGGGCGACGCCGGCCGCTTCGTCTTCCAGGAGACGACCCGCATCGGCGCCAGC
>JBEVKV010000574.1:0-16656 GCA_040509515.1 Pyrinomonadaceae bacterium
GGGCGCGGTCTCGTACCGCGCCCCCGCTGTTCGAGAGAGTCCTACACGGGCACGAAAGGGGAAGCTACGAATGATAACGCTAAGATTGGCTAAGGAGCGCGGCGGCGCCGACCACGGCTGGCTCAACACACGACACACCTTCTCTTTCAGCGACTACTACGACCCGCGCCACATGGGCTTCCGCACCTTGCGCGTCATCAACGAAGACCGCGTCGCGCCGGGGCAGGGCTTCGGCACGCACGGGCACCGAGACATGGAGATTCTCTCCTACGTCGTCTCGGGCGGGCTTGAGCACCGCGACAGCATGGGCAACGGCGAGGTCATCCGCCCCAACGAGTGGCAGCGGATGAGCGCGGGCACGGGCGTGCGCCACAGCGAGGCCAACGCGTCGGCCGACGAGCCGGTTCACTTCTACCAAATCTGGATTCTGCCCGAGGCCGAGGGCATCAGGCCGGGCTACGAGCAGAAGCTTTTCGCGCCGGAGGAGAAGTCGGGCAGGCTGCGACTCGTCGCGTCGGGCGACGGCCGCGAAGGGTCTCTGAAGATTCATCAGGACGTGTCGGTCTACAACGCCGTGCTCAAGTCCGGCGAGGAGGTCGAGCACCGGCTCGAACCGGGCCGCCACGCGTGGCTGCAAGTCGTCAGAGGCTCGGTCGAGTTGAACGGCAACAGGCTCGGCGCGGGCGACGGCGCGGCGGCCAGCGAAGAGAACGCGTTGACGATACGCGCCGACGGCGACGGCGAAGTGATTCTGTTCGACCTGTCCTGACGCCCTAGTTTCGCCACTCGCCCATCAGGACGAACGGAGCCCAGTAGTATGGGTGCGAGTGCTTGCCGTCTGCGAGCAGCTTTAATTGTGCGCGGCGCAGCGCCTCGGCCTTGCTCACGCCGCCGCGCGGGGTCGCTGATTTCAACTGCCGGTAGAACTCGACCATCAGCTCGCTCGTACTGTCGTCGGCGACTTTCCACTGGCTCACGACGCTCGCGGGCACGCCGGCGACGAACAGTGACCAGGTGAGCCCGAGCACGCCCTCACCGCTCGCCTCCTGCCCGAGCGCCGTGTCGCACGCCGACAGCACGGCTAGCTCCGCGCTCAGGTTCATCCCCATCAACTCGCGCGCGTGGAGCGCGCCGTCCTCGCCGCCGCCGCCCGCGAGCGCGACGGCCGAGTACATGGGCGCGGCCTCGTTGAGCAGCCCGTGCGTGGCGAAGTGCAGGTAACGCGCGCCGGCCGCCTCCGTCTTCACGCGCGCCTCGCTGGCCTCCGCGCCGAGCAGCGGCCGCGCGCCGAACAGTTGCGCGATGTCCCTGACCTCCTTCTCGGTCGCGGGCAGGTCGGGGAGGTCGCCCCCGACGTAGCGCGGCCGGCCCAAGGCGAGGATGGTGGGCGAGCCGCCGCCGCGCGGCCTGTCGCGCCGCGCGCGCATCATCAGGAGCGCCGTCGCGGAGGGCGCGTAACTCACGGCGTAACGCTTGACGACGTACTCCTTCCGCACGTCCATCAGCGCGTGAAACGGGAGCGAGCTTAAAACGAGGTCGGGGATGATGACGAGGTGCGACTTTCCTTCAAGCTCCTTCTCGGCCGGCGCGAGCAGCGCGTCGTAGAGTGCGCGCGCCTCGGCCGCGTGCCCCGCCCTGACGGCCGGACGCGCCCCGCGCGCCCCGCGCTCGCCCGAGCCGACGCCGAGCTTTGAGCGGAACTGCCGCAGGAGACCCGCCGCCTCTCGATGCTTCAACGGCAGCCTGAACGTGGCGAGCCGCGCGGGCGCGTCGGGCGTCAGGCCGCGCGTGGCGACGAAGAGGAGCGTCTCGTCTTTGCCGACGAAGTATGAGAGCAGACAGAGGTCGGGCTCTCCGGCGAAGAGCGCGCGGCCCAACTGCGCGAGCGACGCTGGCTCGAACTGCGCCCGCCGCGCCTGTAGCTCCGGGTGCTGTAGGAAGAGTTTGCGGCTGTACTCTTCATACTCGGCGCGCGCCGCCGCCAGACGTTCGCCGAGTCGCGCGACCGCGGCCGGGTCTGCGTCGCGCCGGCCGCGCAGCGCTTCGAGTTGAAGCGTGAGCGCGTTGATGTCGTCCGTGAGCCGCTGCTCCTCGCGGCGCTCTTCGGGGGTGACGGCCTTCACGAAGGCGCCGCCGCCCTGCATCAGGTCGACGAGCGAGCGCGCCTTGGCACGCTCGCCGGCGTCGAAGGCTCCCGCCTCGTCGCCCGCCCCCATCAAACTCTCCGCGAGTCCGAAGTAAGAGGCGGAGTACTGCCCGAACAGACCGATCTGCATCGTGTGTTCGCGCGTGCGCGTGCGGATAAGCTCGACGCGTTCCACGGCCCGGCGATACTCGTCGGCGGCGCGCGCCCAGTCCTTCCGGCGTCGGTGGAGGTCGCCGAGCTGGTGGTGGCTGTGGATGGCCGTGTCCACGTCGCCCGATTTTTCCGTGATGGCGAGCGACTCCGCGAGCGCGCGCCGCGCGTCGTCGGTCTTGCCGGTTTCGAGGTAGAGCTTGCCGAGCGCGTTGAGCAGCACGGCCTCCGTGTCCCTGTCGCCCGCGTCGCGCACGATCTTGAGGCCGGCCTCAAGCGGGGGGAGCGCCTCCGCGTAACGCCCGGCGAGCACGTAGGAGGCGGCGATGTTGTGCAGCGACTGCGCCTCCAGAAGCCGGTCGCCTAGCTGTCGCGCGACGGCGAGGCTTTTCTCAGACTCGGCGCGCGCGTCGTCGTGCCGCCCCGTGTCTTCGTAGACGGTCGCGCGGTTGCTGAGCAACGCGGCCAGCCCGGCCTTGTTGCCCAACTCTGCTTCGAGCGCCGCGGCCTGCTCGTAGTAAACGAGCGCGTCGTCGTTCCGACCCGTCATGTTGTAGACGATGCCGATGTTCTGGAGCGTGGACGCCTGAACGTCGCGCGCGCCTATCGCGCGCGAGATTTTCAGGCTCTGGTCGAAGCTGAGCAGGGCGCGCGCGAACTCGCCGGCCGAGAGATTTACGAGGCCGATGTTGTTGAGCGCCTTCGCCTCGGCGGCGGGGTCGCCGATCTCGCGGGCGATGGCGAGGCTCTGTTCGAGCGCCTCGCGCGCCTCGACGAAGTTGCCGGCCGACTTGTGGACGGTGCCGAGGTTGTTGAGGACGGCCGCGACGCCCGCGCGGTCGCCCGCCGCGCGCTTGAGTTCAAGACTCCGGGCGTACAACTCGGCGGCGCGCGCGTAACGCGCGGTCAGTTGGTAGACGTTGGCGATGTTGTTGAGCGTGACGGACTCGCCGGACTTGTCGGCGTTCGCGCGCTTGATGACGAGGCTCTCCTCGAAGGCCGCGAGCGCCCCCTCGAAGTCGCCTGTGCCGATGCGCACCGAGCCGACGTTGTTGAGGACGATGGACTCCTCCTGCTTCAGCCCCCGCGCGCGGAAGAACTTGAGCAGCTCGTCGTAGAGCGCCAGCGCCTCCTTGAAGCTCCCGCGCGATTCGTTGACGACGGCGATGTTGAGACGCGCCTGCGCCACGCCGGTCTCGCTCTTCAGCTCGCGCTCTATCTCAAGGCTCTCGCCGTAGGCGCGCAGCGCGTCTTCGTAACGCGCCGCCCTGCGGTAGACGACGCCCATGTTGCTGAGGACGGCGGACTCGTCCGCCCTCCGCTTCGACTCGCGCGCGATCTTGAGGGCGTCGCTGTAGGCCGCGAGCGCCGCCGCGTAGTCGCCCGTGTTGTCGCGCAGCATCCCGAGCGTGTTCAGGACTTCCATCTGAAGCTGGACGCGACCCGCGCCGCGCGCGAGTGCGAGCGCCTCTTCGGCCGCCGCGATTCCCTCCTTCGGGCTCCCCATCCGGTTGCGGACGACGGCGACGCTCTTCAGCAGGTTCGCCGTCATGGGCGCGTCCTTCGCCTCGCGAAAGAGCGCGACCGCGCGGCCGTAGTCCTTCAAAGCCTCTTCATAGCGCGTGCGGTTCTCGTAGACGCCGCCGCGGAACCAGTGACACCAGCCGCGGGCGGTCGGGGTGTTAACAATCTCCGCGGCCTCGAACGCGATTTCAATCGCGCGGAGGCCGCCCGCGAGGTCGCCGCCCGTCGCCTGCGCGTCGCCCGACGTGAGCAGCATCCGCACGAGGTCGGGCGTCACAGAGCCCGCCTCGGAAGCGAAAAGCCGGCGGCGCTCTTCGGCGTCGGCGGCCGTCGAGAGCGCGTCGGCCAACGCCTGTTCGATTGGCACGTAGCGCCAGATTTTCCAGCGGCCGTCCTCTTTGACGAGCAGCACGGAACGCTTGAGCGCGCCGAGCCACGGGGCGGGCTGACCCGTCGCGGCGTCCACGCCCGTCAGTTCCGCCGCGACGCGCGTGCGCGCGCGAGTGCCTTCGAGCACGACGGGGCCGACCGAGAGGCTGACGAGACGTATGTCGCGCGTGCCGGCGAAGACCCCCGACATCACCTCTTTGCGCGAGGCGTAGTCGGGCGAGCCCTGCGACCACGTTGCCATGAAGCCTTCGAGGTCGGCCTTCGCGTAGGCGTCGAAGAGTTGGCGCACGACGGCGCGGACGGACGCCTCGTCGGGCGTCTCCTGCGCGGCGGCCGCGGCGTGCCAAGACAGAAGGAGAAGGACTGCGAACGGCGTCGTGAGTTTGATTCTGCGCATGAGACGGATGACCTCCGCGTGTGGTGAGATGAGGCGCGCGGGCCGCGCTCTGGGCCCCGGCGTCTGTGTTTTATGCTTCCGCGTCCGTCGACTCGATCAGGATTTTCTCGCCGCCCTCGGCCTCGTAAAAGTAGAAGCTGCGCCTGACCTCTTTGCCCTTCAGCTCAGAGCGGCATTCGATTCTCAGCCCCGCAGGACTGAGCGTCGCGCGCAGCTCCTCCCAGGTGTCCGTGATGCTCTTGTGGCCGCGCTCGGTCAGCGTCCGCTTGATGTCGGCCAGCCTCTCCGCGGCGAAGTCGCGCAGCGTCCCCTCGTGCCGCCCTTCGACGGCGAAGAGCGGCGCGTGCGCCCCCTCTTCGCCCGAAAGTTTTCTGACCAGCGCGTCGCGGTAGTCTTTGGCGTGGTCGTACAGTTCAAGGATGAGCGCGACGAGCAGCACCGGGATGAAGTAGACCCAGAGGCGCGGAGTCCGGAACGCCGCGAGGCTGCACAGGACGGCGAAGGCGAGGATGACGACGGCGCTCAGCGCGAGCGTGCGCACGGGGCGGTCGTGGAAGTGTTTGAAGACGACGGCGAGCAGGATGTTGTCGAAGAGCAGCAGCAGCCCGACGGCGAGCAGGTTCGGCTCGGGCAGCCCGCCGCCCTCAAGCTCGGTCTCGACGACCTGCGCGAGCAGCTCGACGCCGGGCATCACGCCGAGCGGCGTGCGGTGCTCGTCCCTGAAGTAGGAGCTGTAGGTGCCGCCGAGCAGGACGATCTTGCCTTCCAGCGGGCGAAACTCGTCGGGGCGCGGCTGCGCGGAGGCGGCCTCCGCGTTGTGGAGAATTTCGCCCGCCGTCAACTGTATGCGCTGACCGGCCTTGAGCGTCCGGCTCTGAGACTCGGCGGGCGCGTGCGCGTCGGCGCAGTCGCCGGCGGGCGTCTGCGTTTGCTCGGCCGGCCCCGCGAACCTGACGGCCAACTCGCCCCCGTCGCGCGTCGCGTCCTTCAGCTTCCGAAAGTCTTCGCGCGTGAACTCTTTGCTCACGGCCGAGTGCGCTTGCAGAACTGCCCACGGGAACGCGGGCAGCGGGCAGGACGTGACCTCGCACAACTTCTCCGCGCGCGCCGCGGCGTCGTCGCGGCCGGCTCCGGCGCGGCAGGTCGCGGGGTCGCACAAGTCCTTTTCGAGAAACTCGCGGCGGTAGTGGCGCGCGACGCCGTCGTCGTCGAGCCGCATCGCCACGACGCCGGAACACGCGGGCGGCTCGCGCCCGCCGAGGACGCCCGAGAGCCGCAGCTTGCCCTCGGCCTGCGCGCGGCCGACGCGCCCCCAGACGACGGTCGGCCAGTCGGCCGGCACCTCGAAGCCGGCGTAGGCCGGGTCGGAGGTGTCGAGGTCGACGCCGATGACCGACGGCCGCTCGCGCGCGATGGCCGCGAGGATGTTTCGTAGCTGCTCCCGGTCGAGCGGGCTCCGCGCGTTGAAGAGCGTCCTGTAGTCATCGTCGTCGATGGTGACGAGTGCAACCTGACTCCCCTCGCGCGGCCTGTTGAAGCGCATCTGCGCGTCGAGCGCGACCGACTCGACGTTGGGGAGGATGCCGAGGCGTGCGGCAAGCGCCGACGCGCCCAGAACGACGGCCATCGCCGCGCTCGTCTTCAACACCTGTATGCCGATGTCGCGCCAAGACCTCTGGCCGGGCTGTCTGCGGGCGTCGGCCATCAGTCGCGCGCCCCCCGCGCCGCGAGGTGTTCGAGGTACGCGCGCAGGAAGCCGCGCGCCACGTCGCCGTCGACCGCGCCGCCCCAGCCGTCGGTTATCGCCACCGCCTCGCGAAAGCGCGCGTTCGCCCTCCGGTAATCCGCGGGCGCGCTCACGACCACCCACGCGTCCGCGTCGGGCGAGTCGCCGCCCGCGGTCTTGTCGAGCGTCAGGCGGTAGAGGCCGGGTCGGAGCCCGTCGGCGCGAATCGGCTCGGGCCGGCGCGCGTCACGTTTGAACTCCACCGTCACGGTCTTCGCGTCGGGGGGCGCGCCGCTTGCGACGGGCGCGATTTCGAGGGTGTGTCTGGCGGGCGTCAACCTCCCCAACGCCGGGCTCAGGTCTGTCCCTCCGTCTTCGAGCAGGAGGACGGCTTCGCGCACCCCGCCGCCGCGGCTGATGGGGTTGATGTAGACCTTCGGGTTGCGGCTGAGCAGGTCGAGCGCCGTGTCTATGACGTGCGCGAAGGTGGATTTCGAGACCGGCACGTCGGGCACCGTCAGGCCGCGCGCGCACTGTTCGACCGGCTCGCATTCCAGACGCCTCGTCCGGCTGCTCTGGCTGTCTATCACGACGACGTACTCGGGCTGGCCCCGCTCGGGTCTGAGCCGCACGACGCTGCCCGGCCGCAGCGCGTCGCCGCGCGCGAGCGGCCGCGGCTCTCCGCCCTCGACCACCCACGCGCCCGAGACGATAAAGACGCGCCACGAACGCGACGCTTGAGGCTTCGCGGCCGCGCCCGTGTTCGGCGTCGCGGGCGCGGCGCTGACGTTGGGGTTGACGGCTTCCGGCCCGCGGCCCGGTTCGGACGCGCCGGCGTTCTCAGTCGGCGGCTGTCTGTTTTCGGCCGCGCCCGGCGCGGGGGCCGCGGGGCTCGCGGCGGCGTTGGCGGGCGGCGGGGTGTTCGTGTCGCGATCGGGCGGCGTCGTGTCGGGCGGCGCGCTGCGGCAGCCGGCGGCCAGCGCCAACGCGAAGACGAGTGCGGCGGGGGAAAGTGTCTTCGGTCTCATTACGTTTCGCGCGAGGGTCGGGCGAAGTTTCGTGCGGAGCCGCGCGGCTTACTGCCCGGCGGCCGGCGTCAGGGTGCACGCGAGGTCGTGATTGCCGTAGTAGATGTATGCCAGCGCGGTCGGGTCGCCGCTCTCAAGGAAGAGGCGGCGGGTCTCTCGCAGCAGCTCCGCGACGGGCACGAAGCGCCCGCGCGCCCTCTCGCGCAGCCTCCGGTAGAAACCGACGCCGAACTCAGCCGCCCCGACATCGCCGACGGGCCACAGCGTCCCGATGTAGCCGCTCGCGCCCGCGTTGAGCGCGGCCGGAGCCCACCCGTCGACGAAGCCCGCGACCTTGCTGGTCGCGCCCACGTCGCAGGCGTTGAAGAAGATGAGCGGGGCGTTTCGACGCCGGTTGTGGGTCATGCCCTTCCAGAGCTGGAGGCTCAGGAGCTTTCCGCCTTCGAGCTCGATGCGGTACTCGTCGAACTCGCGCGCGCCCGTCTCGATGACGCCGTGCCCGGCGAAGTGTATGACGCCCGAGGGCAGGTCGCCGAAGAGCTTCTCGACCTCCTCGTAGCTCGCGTGGACGTTGACTGAGTTATCGAAAGCGGAGAGTTCGTCCCACTCCTGCTTCTGCCCCGCCAGCGCCGAGCCGCCCGAGTAGCTCGGGATGATGGCGTAGATTTTTTCGATGCGCAACGTCGAAGCGCCGCGCGGCTTGATGAGGTTCCCGCCCTCGATGTGCCAGCGCGCCATCTGGAATTCCGTCCCGAGGTGCCCGCGCTCGACCCGCCGGTCGTCGCTGACCGGCAGCACCAGCTCCCACGGGATGACGGGGTCGTCCGAGACGACGAGGATGGTTTTGAAATTCGGCCCGAGCATGCGCGTCAGCTCCCAGAAGGCCGTCTTGAACGTGACGGGCGTCCTCCTGTAAAGCTCAAGCCCGAAATCCCTCACCAGCGCTTTGGCCTCTCCGGCGGGCGCGTCACGCCGCCGCGCGGACTTCGCGCCGCGCGCCCCGAGCGGGACGAGCGTGCCGTACTGCTCTTTGAGCAGACGCGAAAAGCCGGCCGTGTCCCACTCCTCTTCGAGGTAAACGTCGGGGCTGAAGTGCGGCGAGGTGATGCGGACGTTGAAGAGTTCGGGGCGCGACGCCGAGACCTGTTTTATCCTGACCGTCAGGTCGGGCGACGACGGGTCTCTGGGCTTGAACTGTTCGGCACGCTCGGTCTCCGGCTCAATCTTCGGCTCGCGCGCCGATCGCTTGACCGGCGCGGGCGCGAGTTGAAAGCCGGACAACGGCCCCGCGCTCGACGGCGGCACAGGCGGCGGGGACGCTGCGCCAATTCGGCCGACTCCGCCTCCTGCATTGCCCGGCGGCGCGGGTGATGTCGCCGCGTTTTTCGAGATGCCGGAGGGCGGCGGCGGGCGCGACGCTCGGGCGGCGGCGGGCGAGTCGAGGACGGTGACTGTCTTTGTCGCCGTCGCGACGATGGTGTCGTTCTGCCAGAACTCGACCTCAATGTTCCTCGCCTCTTGCGGGGTTTTCATCGGGTTCGCCTTCAGGCGGAAGAGCGCCTTCGTCGAGTCGCTGTCTTTGCGCAGCCTGACCTTCTGGAAGCTGCCGCCCTGAAGCGCGAAGCCGTCGGCGTGGAGCACGACCAGAACGTCCCACTCGCCCGCGTCGCCTTCTCCCGAGAGCCCCACGGCCGGCGTCGGCGAATCGGAGACGACCACGTCGGGCGTGCGCAGGTCTCGCGTGAGCTGCACCGTCACGGCAAGCTCCGCGCCTTCCTTCACGGTGTCGAAGCAGCGGACGGTCGGGAAGCGGCTGAGCGTCGTCGCAGAGTTTGAACGCAGCTCCTCGTAGCGGAGCCACGCCACGGCGGCGAACTCGCCGTCTGGGTGGTTGGTCAGGAACGCCTTGTAGTCGCGCGGGTCGCCGCTGCGCCGAATCACTTCCCACGACTGGCGCTCCACGGCGCGGCGGTTTTCGTCCCCCGGGATCGCCGCCCCGAGCTGGTGCGACTGCGCCCACGCCAACAGCGGCTGTCTATCGCCCGCGGTCCCGGCGGGGAGCACGATCTGCGGGTTTCTTCCCGCTTGCGGCCACCCCCCGACCGCGGCCCCGCCGGGACCGACCCTGCCGAAGATGCCGGCACCCCCCGATTGCGGCCGACGCCCCGAGATGACCAAACGTTCGGGCCGATAACCTTCGACGACGGCCGTCGGCTGCTGCGCCCTCGGCCCGACCCCATCGCTCAACGCGTAGACGGACGACTGTATGTAGCTGATGAGGGCGGCGAGGGTCACACGGTTCGGAGCGCCCACGGCCTCAGACCTCAGCCCTTCGAGAAACATCATCGCGAAGAGTCCCGCCGCGTCCTGCTCCCGCAGGTGCGATTTCTGCCCCGGGCTCGCCGCGAAGATGTTGGCGTAGGCGCGCACCTCCCCTTTCCGCAGGTCGAAGCGGAAGCTCTCCTGAAACCGACCCGTCAGCGGGAGCGCGGGCGCGGTTCCGGGCGACTCTACCGCGCGGTACGGGTCGAGCAGGAGCAGGACTTGCCCCGCGCCGGTCGCCTCTATCATCTCCTTGAGAAGCTCAGCCCTGATGGCGCTCTCTTCCAGCACGGCCGGGTTCCGGCTGACGGCGGCGTCCGACGGCAGGAGGTAGCTCCGCCCGTTCAGCTCGACCGCGCGCCCGACGAAGGCAAACACGAGCAGGCCGTCGGCGGGAATCTTGTCTCGCAGTTGCGCCAGCGACGAGAGGATGTTCTCCCGCGTCGGCTCGTTGACCGTGCCCGAGCCGAGGACCGTTACCCGCTGCCTGTCGAACCCGGCGGATTTCTCCAGCGCGCGGGCGAAAAGTTCCGCGTCCACTGTCGCGGCTTGAAAGTCGGGAATGCTGTCGCTGGCGTAGGCGTCAACCCCGACGAGGATGGCGCGGCGATGCTCGCGGCTCGGCCATTCCCTCAAGTCCTCGGCCCGCCGCGGCTCGGGCGGGGCTGTCTTCTGCGCGCGCGCCTCCGGCGTGAGGCGCGGCTGCAGGGACGCGACGAACAGAAGCGCGGCGAGCGCGCGCCCGAGAGCGGGGAGAAGTCTTGTGCGGCGGTGTCTCATGGCAGACCGTCCGGGGCGCGTCACCTCTTTATCGTCTCGAAGACCACGGAGTCTGTGTACCAGTCTTCGGCGGTCTCCACGCTCTCCGCGCCGCCGCCGTTCATGAAGTTTCGCATCATGCTCTCGAAGGGCGTCTTCGGGCCGCGCGTCCGGAGGGCCTTGAAGCTCACGTTTCTGGTGGTCGAGATGATTTTGAAGATGTCGCTGCCGGCCGGCGGCGTGATCTTGAAGAGGTAGGGCTGCGACCTCGACCCGGCCCAAAGGCGCACCCACTTCCCCCGCTCCTCGCCCGAGATGAAGTTGTCGGTGATGGGCGCCTGCACGTCCGGCCAGAGCTGCGTCAGTTCGCCGTCGCTCGCGAGGTCGAAGAGCGTGACGTAGGCGTCCGCGCCGCCGAGGTTCATCACGTCGACCGCGACGATGTCGCAGACGTTCAGCGCGGGCTGGTTCGGCTCCTCGCCACGGTCGCGCACGTACTCGTAGCCTTCTTCGTCGTCGCAGTTGCCCTTCGCCTCGACGCGGACGACGCGCATCTTCACCTTCACGATCGAGAGCGGGTTGCGGTTCTCAAGAGACTTCGCGTAGCGCCACTTCGTCTCGCGCCTCAACGCGCGCACGACCACGTCGCCCGCGCCGGGCGCGTCCGCGACCCGCTCGATCTGCGAGCCGTCCGGCCGCTCAATGACGAAGGCCGCGCCGCCCGACTCCTTCGCGGCTTCCGCGCCGGCAGTCGCGCCGGCCGCCGCCGCGCGCAGCCGCACGTCCCAGCCGCCGTCTGCCGCGCTTACAACTTCGACGCCGGGCGTGGTGCCGACAAGCCGCGCGACCTCGCCGCCCCGCGCGAGCTGTTCGACGCGCTCGACGAGCAGCCTCAAAACCTCCCGGCCGTAGCTGTGCTCGACCTCGCGCCCCTTCATGAAGGAAGGCAGCTTCGCCTTCGTCGCGCCCGACGCGCCGTCCGCGACGAGGCGCAGGCTCGCCTCGTCCAGCCTCACCTCGTCCACGGCGGCACGCGCGAGCGGGCGTGCGGAATCCAAGTCGTCCGTCTCCGGCGGGAAGAGCGCGTAGACCGAGCCCTGCGTCACGCCCTGAAGCCTGCCCGAGTCGAGCACGAGCGCGCCGTCGCGCCCCACGCGGACGGACGTAAACCTCTGCGGCTCGCGCGCGGCGCCGTCGAAGACGAGCTTGCCCCCGCGACCTTCGAGCTGCGGGTGCTGGTTAAAGTAGAGGTTCGCCATCACGCCCTTGATTCGCGCGAAGAGGTCTTCGTAAGTCGTCTTCGGATCGGCCTCGGCGAGCGCCGTCGTCAGCGCGCTGGTGAACCTCCCCATCTCAAGCCGCCGGTCGCCGTCGAAGACCTGCCACGCGCGCTCGCCGTCGTGCGCCGCCGACATCGACACGACGTCGAGCGTGACGGCCGCGCCCGGTTCGAGCAGCCCGTCGTCTTTCGTGCCGCCCCGCCGCGCGCGCGCCGCGGGCTTCTCACCCGGCCACGTCTCGCGCTGCGACCAGCTACGGCCGCGCGCCACCGCGCCGCCGCGCACGACCGAGCCGGAGTAGCAACTGTCGAAGGTGAGGACGATGCTCGCGGGCCGCTTCGTCGCCGACAGCTCGCGGACGAGCTGGTTGAGTTCGTCGTCCCGAATCTCGTTCTCGCCGTTCGGCCCGTAGTCCGTGGGGACGAGCGTCTCGTCGAGCCCGTCCGGCT
This sequence comes from Pyrinomonadaceae bacterium, assembly GCA_040509515.1. GTDB lineage: Bacteria > Acidobacteriota > Blastocatellia > Pyrinomonadales > Pyrinomonadaceae > QHXN01. Next base: position 12,172 of record JBEVKV010000574.1, read on the forward strand.
CGTCCGCCGAAAGGTTCTTGCTGGCCAAACTCTTCTTCGGCCCGTACACGTCTTCGTCCGGAAGCTGCGAGCCGTGCCCCGAGTAATGAAAGTAGACGATGTCGCCCTCGTTCGCCTGTTGGATGAGGAAGGAGCGGAAGGCTTCGACGATGGCCTTGCGCGTCGTCTCCTGCTTCGTGGTCAGGACTTTGACCTCGCCCTCGCCGAACTGGAGCTTGGACGTGAGCACGGATTTAAGCGCCCGCACGTCCTCGACCGGCCCCGGCGAGCGCCCCTCGCTGCGCAGCGGCGGAAAGTCCGTCGCGACGCCGGGCGCATAATCCCACGCGCCGACCAGCAGCGCGCGCCGGCCGGGTCGCGGCGTGCTCGGCCGCGCCGCGGCAGTTTGAGAGTGGCTGGCGGGACGCGCGGGCCCGCCGACTTGTGCGAGCAGCAGCGCCATGAGGAGCGGGAGGAGTTTTGTCATATCAACGCCAGTTGCCGATCATGATGAACGGGGCCCAGTAGTAAGGGTGCGCGTAGGGCGCGGCCGGGTCTTTGACGAAGACGCCCGACTCCGAGCCCTTCTTCATCCTGCCCGCGCGCGACGCGCCGCGCGACTCGTCGGCCGAGACCTCGGCGGGCGCGCCGTCCGACCCCTTCAGGAAGGAGAGCTGCGCGCGCTGGAGCGCGACGACCTTCGACAGTCCCTCTTCGTCGCGCACCTTGTAGAACTTTCTCATCAGCAGGCTCGTGCTCGGGTCGGCGCCGCGCCACAGCGTCGCCACGACCGCCCCCGCCCCGCTCTGCTGCGCGAGCAGCCCGAAGTTCTCGAACTCGCGCCCGTCGGACTTGACCTCGCCGAGCGCCGTGTTGCAGGCCGAAAGCGTCAGAAGCTCCACCCCCTCGAAGAAGCTCCGCGAGTTCATGATGCTGGTCAGCGGCAGGTGCGCGCCGTCGCCCAGCAGCAGGTAACTCTTCTGTTCGTTCCGGGGCCGGAACTCGAAGTGGCTGGCGATGTGCACGACCTGATACTGCTCGCCGAGCGCGTCGCGCATGGCCTTCTCGGTGAAGTCGTCGTCGAGGAGGATGGTGCCGCGTATCACGCCCGCCTCCTTATTAAACTCGCCGTCGGGGCGGATGATGCCGTACAGCTCGTCTTTGACGGCCGGGAGCGCCGGGTGCGCCGGGTGGTTTCTGGTGACGCCGAGCCCGAGCGCCTGCCACTCGCTCGGCTTCGGCTCGCCCAACAGCCTCGACAGCGTGGCCCTCGTGAACATCACGTTGAGATAGCGCTCGACGAGGTAGCCCTTGCCGTCGTGCAGCGCGGCGACGGGGACGTAGCGCAGGAAGCCGTCGAAGTTCCACATCAGGACTTTCGCCTGCTCGACTTCGAGGTCGGGGGCCACGGGCTCGACGAGAATCGTGTACAGCTCGCGGGCCAGCGGGAGCGGGTCGGCCTCCGGGTTCTGCAAAGCCTGCCGGAACGCCATGACCTTCGCGTAGAGGTCGTCGCCCTTGATTTTATAACCGCGCGCGACCGCCGCCGTCGGCGTGTAGAGCAGGACGGTGTACTTGTCCTCGCCGACGATGGTGTAGAGCGCGACCGGCCTGAAGGGCAGGCCGCCCAGCGTGGTCATCAGAGCCGACGCGTCTCTGATCTCCTCGCGCGCCGACGCGTCCGACGCGGCCTCGCCCTTGAGTTCGTCGAGCAGTTTGCCGACGACGCGGTTGTGTTCCGCGATGGAGGCGTCGCACTGTTCCCTCAGCTCCGCGACGTGCCCCTTGTCCTTAACCCCCTTCTTGGTCTGAAGCTCGCTGGCGGCCTTGCACGTCACCGTGGCGCGCTGGCCGGCGGCGCGCTCCATCTGTTCGAGATTGCTCTCCGCCTCCGTCAGACTGACGCGCGTGCCGCCCGGCGTCGCGCCCGCCGACTGCCGCCGGATGAACTCGAAGTACTCCTCCTCCTTGAGCATGTCGAGGACTTCCTGCGCTTCGAGCAGACGCCTATCGGCCACCAGCAGCTCGGCCAGCATGCGGTAGATGCTCTCCTTCGATTTAACGAAGCCCTTCTGCGAATCCTCGTCGAAGCCCTGACTGTTGGCCCTCATCTCCTGATAGATGTTGACGGCCTGCTTGCCGTAGAAGATGGCGACGCGCGGCTTCCCGAGCGCCTTCCAGACGCTCATCATGCTTGAGAGGATGGACGCCTCGAACCAGCGGTCTTCGACCTCGCGGCTGACGGCGAGCGCCCGCGCGAACTTCTCCAGCGCCGTGCGGCGCTTGCCTTGGAGGATGTGCACCCAGCCGATGGTGTTGAGCGTGTGGTACTCGCCCGCGCGGTCGCCCGCGTCCCGCGACATCTTCAAAGCCCGGTCGCACTGGAGCAGCGCCTCGTCGCGCATGTCGAGCCGGTAACTCACCCAGCAGATGCTCTTGAGCGCGGCGATGACTCCGCCGTTGTCGCGCGCCTTCCGGTAAAGGCTCAGCGCGGTGTTGAAGTAGTAGAGCGCGGACTCCGGCTCGCCCGCGTTGAGCTTGAGGTCGGCGAGGTGCATCGTCGCCATCGCCTTCGTCACCGGGTACCGAATCTTGTCGCACAGCTTCAGCGCCTCTCTCGTGTACCGGAGCGCCGCCTTCTCGTCGCCCATCACCACGCTGATGCGGCCCATGTTAATCAGCGCGCCGACCGAGCCGACGTGATTGTTCACGGCCACACTGTGTTCGAGCGACTTCTCGGCCGCCTCGCGCGCGCGGTCGTACTTACCCTGACTGAAATATATCTCGCCCATCTCGTCGAGCGTCATGGCCTCGCCGGCGCGGTCGCCCAACGCGGCGAAACGCGCGAGCGCCGGCCCGAAGGATTCGAGCGCCTTGTCCTTCTCGCCCAACTGGTAATGCGTCACGCCGATGAGGTGGAGCGCGAAAGCTTCCTGATAGGGCTCGCCCTGCTCCGCGAAGAAGCGGAGCGCCGGGCCGAACTTCGCGAGCGCCTCGTTCAAAGAGCCGCGGTCGTTCTTCTCGCACAACTCCTGCCCCCGCAGCAGCGCGCGCTCCGCCGCGACGCGCTCGCCGTCCGACGCGGCGGCGGGGCGGCTCTCCATGAGCGTTAAAGAGTAGGTGCCGTCCTCCGCCTCTTTCTGGTTTTTCTTCACCTTGAAGACGTAGTCGCCCGGCGCCGGCGCGATGAGCGAGACGAACTCCGGCCCGTGCGTGCCGTTCTGCGAATCGACCTCGAAACTCTCGCCGCCCGGGCCGTGCACGCTGACGATGAGATCGACCCCGCGCTGTTCGACCACGACGCGCGCGAACTGCCCGCTGTCGAGGCCGACGGCGAAGAGCTGCTCCTCGCCCCGCGCGATAGAACGCTCGACCTTCCGGCCGGGCGTCAGCCGCTCGGGCTCGCCCTTCGCCCGCGCCGCGTCGCAGAAGGCGGCGAGCAGCAGCGCCGCGGTCAAAAGCCGGCACGAGGTTCTGACTAAAGCCGCTGTGTGCATCGCGGAACTCCTTCCCGCCTCGACCGCGGAGGCGTCAAACTTCGCGTCGCGCCATTCGATTGCCGGTGCACCGGAGGTCGGGGTAGCCCTTGAACTCGAAAAGCCCGTCTGGTGTCAGAGCGAAAAGTGAAAAAATGAAAAGTGAGACTCTTGCGGAATCCGCGTTGTCGAGGCCGCCTTGTTGCGTTCGCAAACGATATTCCCGGCGGGCGGCAATGTCAATAAAAACTGTGGCCGGACGCGTATGTAAAGTTTCGTAAACGCGAGACTTACCACGGGATTCGAGTGACCTTTACGTACACTCGTACGCACCCTTTGCGACAAGTGCGTACACGATTCGGGTGTGTTTCGCGCGCCGCGGGCGTGTCGGTAATACAATTTATCAACAGTTGCGCGGCTTCGTTCGCATGGCACGCGGGTTGTTAAGTCTAATGTGCGTAAGACGCGCCGACGGTAGGCGTAAGACGCGCTGACGGCGACACGCCGCGCGCTTTTGAAATACCGAGGGGAGATGACAAAGATGAGAAGCAATGTTAAGGGTTTGATGAAGACTGGCTCGGTGCTCGCGTTGGGTCTGCTGTTCGTGCTGCCGACCGCCGGCATGGCGCAGGACTGGCGGCAAGACAGACGTGAGGATCGAAGGGAGCGCCGTCAGGAACGACGCGAGGACAGGCAGGAACGTCGTGAGGAGAGGCGTGAGGAGAGGCGCGGCTCCGGCTGGGGCAACTACGGCGGCTGGGGCGGCTCGCAGCAGCTCCGCCAGACGGCTCTGAACGCCGGTTACAACAACGGCATCGAAGAGGGGCGGCGTGACCGCCAGCGCAACGAGCGCTTCAACTTCACGGACGAGAGCGACTACCGCAAGGCGACCGAGGACTACAACTCGCGCCTCGGCAACCGGGCTCTCTACCAGCGGTTCTTCCGCGCGGGGTTCGAGAACGGCTACCGCGACGGCTGGAACGGCTACTAAGAAGTAGTCCGAACGCTTAAAAAATTTACGGGCGGGTGC
>JBEVKV010000575.1:0-24068 GCA_040509515.1 Pyrinomonadaceae bacterium
TGTCTTTCTTCTGACTACTGGCTACTGACTTCTGTCTACTCCCTACTGTTTACTTCCCGCCTGTTCCTGTCCGACGACCCAGCCGTCGGCGAGCTGGATGACGCGGTTTCCGTAGCCCGCGTTCACCTCGGAATGCGTGACCTGAATGATGGTCGTGCCCTGATCGTTGAGCCGCTTGAAGAGTTCCATGATCTCGCGCCCCTGGCTCGAATGGAGGTTCCCGGTCGGCTCGTCGGCGAGGATGAGCTTGGGGCCGTGGATGACGGCGCGGGCGACGGCGACGAGCTGCTGCTGGCCGCCCGAGAGCTGGTTGGGGAAGAGGTCTTTCTTGCCGACGATCTGGAACTGGTCGAGCGTGTCGGCGACGACCGCCTCGGCCTCGGCGCGCTTCACGTCGCGGTAGGAGAGCGGCACCTCAAGGTTCTCCTTGACGGTCAGTCCGTCGATGAGGTGGTAGCTCTGGAAGACGAAGCCGACGTGGCGCTTGTGCAGCGCCGCGCGCTCCTTGTGGTTCATCTTGTGGACGGCCGCGCCCATGAAGTAGAACTCGCCACCCCACGCGCTGTCGAGGAAGCCGAGGATGGAGAGCAGCGTCGTCTTCCCCGAACCCGAAGGCCCCATGATGGAGACGAACTCGCCCTCGCGCACCTCAAGGTTGACGCGGCGCAGGACGTAGGTGCGCCCCGCGCCCGTCTCGTAAAACTTCTCGACGTTTCTCAGTTCAATCATTTCGGCGCGCTCCCGTCTTCAATTTTCAAACGGCGCGAAGGAAACGCCGTGCCAGCCCGCGCGCGCGGGCCAAACGCAGGGAAAAGCCCGGCGCGCGCCGGGCCTTGTCCGCTCGCGGGACGCCCCAGTCCCAAAAGCGGGATTCAGGTCGGCAGACGCAGACGCGCCTGACAGCCGCGCGCGCCGCGCCGGTTCTCAAGCGTGAGCGCGCCGCCGTGCGCCTCCGCTATCTGGCGCGAGAGGACGAGGCCGATCCCAGACCCGTCCGGCTTGGTGGTGAAGAAGGGCACGAAGAGGTTGGCGGTGTTGGCGAGCCCCAGCCCCTCGTCCTCGACCCAGATGTCGACGTAGCCGTTGCCCGTCCCGCGCCACCCCATGCGCACCGCGCCGCCCGTGACGAGCGACGCGTCGGCCGCGTTGCGCACGAGGTTGATGAGGAGCTGTTCGAGCTGGTCTGCGTCGGCGCGCACGGTCTGCGCGGGGCCGGGCAGGACAGAGACGCGGACGCGCGTCTCCAGGCCCGCCACGCGCCGGATGACGCGCCCGACCTCGACCGGCGCGAGCTTCGGCGGCGGCAGACGCGCCAGACGCGCGTAAGCCTCCATGAAGCGGCTCAGGGCTTCGGCGCGCGCCGAGACCACGTCGAGCCCGCGCCGCACGTCGTCGCGCCAGTCCGACGGCAGCGGGTCGCGCGCGAGCAGGCTGGCGAGGCTACCGGCGATGGACTTAATCGGCGCGAGCGAGTTGTTCAACTCGTGCCCGATGACGCGGACGATGCGCTGCCACGCCTTCAACTCCTCCTCGCGGAGCGGCTGGCTCAAATCGCCGATGACGAGGAGTTGGTGCGGGACGCCGCGCTCGCGGAAGGTGCTGCGCCGCACGCCCCAGCGCCGCCGCTGCCCGCCGTCGCCGGGGAAGGCTTTGGTCAGCGTGTGCGGCGCATCGGCCTCGCGCACGCGCAGCACGTCTTCGAGCCCGAGTTCCTCGGCGGTGCGGCCGTCGGCGCGCTCCTGCGTGCGCCCGAGCAGGCGCTCGCCCGCGCGGTTGACGAGCCGCAAACGTCGCTCGGGGTCGAAGGCGAAGACGGCCACGTCGATTTCGGACATCACCGTGCGCAGGAGCGCCGTCGCTTCGAGCGCGCCCATCCGCTGCTCGCGCATCGTCTGGCTGAGCGCGTTGATCTCGCGTATGACCTCGCTCAGCGCGTCGAAGCCGCGCCCGCCGCGCGCGCGGAAGCTGTAGTCCCCCTCGCGCAGCGCCGCCAGCAGGTTCGAGACCGTCTGCAAAGGCCGCACGACGCGCCCCTGCGCCGCGAACGCGAACCCGAGCCACATGCAGACGATGACCGCCGCCAGCGTCCACACGACCTTCGGCGTGTAGTCGCCCGCCCACAGGAGCGCCAGCGACACCAACGCGCCCGGCGCGCCCGCCGCCAGCGCCATCAACAGGATGCGCCGCTCGTGCGTCATCGGCTCCTGCGATTCGTGCCGGGTCGCGGGGTAGAGCCTCGAAGAAGCGTCGGAAGATGTAGCGTCGGCGTAGGCGGCCGGCTGCGCCGTCTGAACGGCGTGCGCGGGGTCGAGACTGACCGGGGACGAACTGTCGGAAGGTGTCGGGCCCGAAGGAATCGGCGCGGAGACGGGCGGCTCGGCGAGCGTGCCGAGCGACGCCCCGCCGTGCGTCCCCTCGCGCCTCGCGCCCGTCAACTGCTCCTCGGACTTCATAACTCGGGTCAGCGTACCCGTCGCCGGGGTGGACTTCAAGGTCGGGCGGGTCGGACGGGGCGGCGGCGGGCGGCGGCGGTCTTAGATTTCGTACTTCTGCATCCGGCGGTAGAGGGCGCTGCGGCTGAGGCCGAGGGCTTCGGCCGCCTGACTGACGTTGCCGCCGAAGCGTCGGAGCGCCTTCTGGATGAGGAGGCGCTCGACCTCTTCGAGGCTCATCTCTTCGAGGCGGCGCTCGCCGCCCTCCGCGCGCGAAGACTGGAGCAGCCCGAGGTCCGCGGCCTTCACCTCCTCGCCGCGCGCGAGGAGCACGGCGCGCTGGACGACGTGGTCGAGTTCGCGCACGTTCCCCGGCCACGCGTAAGAGGCGAGTGCTTCGAGCGCGGCCGGCTCGAACCCCGAAAGCTCTTTGCGGTAGCGGTGCGCGTGGCGGCCGAGGAAGTGCGCGGCGAGCGCGGGGATGTCTTCGGGGCGTTCGCGCAAGGGGGGCAGGTGTATCTCGACCGTGTTGAGGCGGAAGAAGAGGTCGCGGCGGAAGCGCCCGGCCACCGCCTCGTCTTTGATGTCGGCGTTGGTCGCCGAGAGGACGCGCACGTCCACGCGCCGCGTCCGCGACGAGCCGACCGGCTCGAACTCGCCGGTCTCAAGCACGCGCAGAAGCTTCGCCTGCAGGTTGACGGGGACGTTGGCTATCTCGTCGAGGAAGAGCGTGCCGCCGTCGGCCAGCTCGAAGCGGCCGACGCGGTCGGACTTCGCGTCGGTGAACGCGCCCCGGACGTGGCCGAACAGCTCGGACTCGAAAGTCCCTTCGGCGAGCGCGCCGGCGTTGACGGCGACCATCGGCTTCGAGGCGCGCAGGCTCAGCGCGTGGAGCGTGCGCGCGACGACCTCCTTGCCCGTGCCGTTCTCGCCCGTGATGAGGACGTTGGCGTCCGAGGGGCCGACGTGGCGCACGAGTTCGAGCACCGGCTGCATGACGGCCGACCGCGCGACGAGCAGGGGGCGCTCGCCGCCGTTGCCGTCCTCGCGCAGCATCTTGTTCTCGGCTTCGAGCCGCTCGCCCTTCCTGAGCGCGCGCGCCAGTTCCGCCTGCGTGCGCAGGATGGTGAGCAGCCGCGCGTTGTCCCACGGCTTCTGGACGAAGTCGGTCGCGCCGCGCTGCATCGCCTCGACCGCCAGCTCGACGCTGCCCCACGCGGTCATGACGACGACGGGGAGCGTCGGGTCAAGCTCGCGCAGCTTCGCCAGCAGGTCAAGCCCCTCCTGCCCCGACGTGGTGTCGCGCGTGTAGTTGAGGTCGATGAGCGCCACGTCGAACGTCTGGCGCGCGAGCGCCTCGGCGGCGTCGGTCGGCGACGCGACCGTCCGCGTCTCGAAGCCCTCGCCCTTGAGCAAAAGGCGGAGCGCCTCGATCACGGCCGGCTGGTCATCTGCGATAAGTACGCGCGGCATAAGTTTGAGTAGACGGTAGACAGTAGTCAGTAGGGCTCCGCTCTCCGGGCGGCGATTTCATGATGACGGCTCCGGGATGATTCTCTACTGTCTACTGACCACTGTCTACTCCCCTTCCCCTTTCATTCATAGCGGAGCGCGACCATCGGGTCTACCTTCGTGGCGCGGCGCGCGGGGACGAGGCAGGCGAGCAGCGCGACAGCCGTGAGCAGGAGCGCGAGCACAATGTAGGTGAGCGGGTCGGCCGCCGAGACGCCGAACAGCAGGCTCCTCATCAGGCGCGTCAGCGCGAGCGCGCCGCCGAGCCCCAGACCGACGCCCAACAGCGCCAGCCTCATCCCGCGCCCGACGACGAGCCGGAGCACGTCCGAGGGGCGCGCGCCGAGCGCGACGCGGACGCCTATCTCCGGCGTGTGCTGCACGACGAAGAAGGCCAGCACGCCGTAGATGCCGAGCGCCGAGAGCAGCAGCGCCAGCCCCGCGAACGCCCCGAGCAGAATCACGCCGACCTGCCGCTGCGCCGTCTCGCGCCCGAGCACTTCGTCCATCGTGCGCACCGAGGCGACGGGCTGTCGCGCGTCCACCTCGCGCACGGCCTCGCGCACGGCCGGCGCGAGACTCTCCGGCGGGACGGACGCGCGCACTACCAAGTCGCGCGGCGTGAAGAAGGAGTAGGGCGCGGACTTCCAGAACGCCGCGGCCTGCCGGTAGGGGACGTACATCTCCGCCTTGACCGGCGCGTCCGCGCCCATCTGCCGCACGTCGGAGACGACGGCGACGATGGTCAGCCAGGGTTCCTTCGCTTCGGCCGCGCCGACCTTGAAGCGTTTGCCGAGCGCGCTCTCGCCCGGCCAGAAGGAGCGCGCCATCGTCTCGTTGACCGCGGCGACCGCGGGCGCGCCCTCGTCGTCGCGCGCGTCGAAGTCGCGCCCCTCGCGCAGACGTATCCCCATCGCGCGGAAGAAGTCGGGGCTGACCTGACGGTGGTTCGCGTTCCAGCCCGCGCCCGGCGCGTTGTCGCGGCCTTCGAGCGAGAGGCCGTTGGCCCCGCCCTTGCGCGTCAGCGGGACGGCCGTCGTGTAGCCGGCGGCCACGACGCCCGGCAGCGCGCGCACGCGCCCGAGCACGTCGTCGTAGAAGGCCGCGCGCCGCGCCGGCTCGCCGTACCTGTTCTCGGCGAGTTGCGTCCGCGCCGTCAAAACGCTCTCGGGTCGAAGCTCCGCGTACTGCCCGCGCATCCGCTGTAGCGTCTGGAACAGGAGCCCCGCGCCGACCAGCAGCACGAGCGAGAGCGCGACCTGCGAGACGACGAACGCGCCGCGCAGACTCTTCCCCGCGCCCGCGCCGCCGCGCCCGCCCGCCTGCTTGAGCGAGTCGTTGATGTCCGTCTTCGACGCCTGAAGCGCGGGCGCGAGCCCGAACGCGACGCCGGCCAGCAGCGACACGGCGAGCGTGAAGAGGAGCACGGAGAGGTCTAGACGCGGCTCGGCCATCTCGCGCATCCCGGCCGGCACCAACTGCCCGAGGAAGGCGAAGGCCCACAACGCCAGCAGCAGCCCCGTAGCGCCGCCTGCGCCGCCGAGCAGGACGCTCTCGGCGAGGAGTTGGCGCACGATGCGCCAGCGGCTCGCGCCGAGCGCCGCGCGCACGGCCATCTCGCGCCGCCGCGCCGCTGCGCGCGACAGCAGTACGCCCGCCACGTTGGCGCACGCGATCAACAGCACCAGCGCGACCGCCGCCAGCAGTATCAGCAGCGACGCGCGCGACCCGCCCGCGAGATACTCGCGCACGGGCACGACCTCGGCGCTCACGCCCGCCGCGTCGTCGGGGTAGGCTTGGGCGATGCGCGCCGTGACGGCCTTGAGGTCTGCGTCGGCCTGCGCGACCGTCACGCCCTCCTTCAGCCGCGCGACCACGGAGAGGTAGTGCCCCCCGCGGTCTGCGAGCTGCCCGGGCGTGAGCGCGAGCGGCGTCCATAGATCGACGCCCGCCACCTCGAACTGAAAGCCCGCCGGCATCACGCCGACGACCGTGTACCGCTCGCCGTCGAGCTGCACTTCGCGCCCGACCGCGGAGGGGTCTGCGCCGAAGCGCCGCCGCCAGAGGCCGTGGCCGAGCACGACGACGCGCGCCGCGCCGGGCGCGTCCTCTCCGGCGAGGAAGGCGCGCCCGAGCGCCGGCTCGACGCCGAGCACGGGGAAGAAGTTCGCGCCGACGCCGTAGCCGAGCAGCTTCTCAGGCTCGCCCCCGCCGCCCGTCAGGTCGAAGGTGAGTTGCCGGGCCGCCGCCACGTCCTCGAAGACGCGGTTCTGCGACTTCCAGTCGGCGTAGTTGGCGGGCGCGACCACGTCGCGCGAGAAGCCCGCGGCCGTCGCGGTCTCCCAGACCGTCACCAGCCGCTCGGCCTCGCGGTACTTGAGCGGGCGGACGAAGACCGCGCTGACGAGGCTGAAGACCGCCGTGTTCGCGCCGATGCCGAGCGCCAGCGTCAGGACGGCCAGCCCCGTGAACCACGGCCGCCGCGCCAGCACGCGCACCCCGTAGCGAAAGTCCTGAAGCAGACTCTTCATGTGCTCACTCCGTTCGCTGGCGACGAGTGATGAGTGATGAGTGATGAGTGATGATAAGGAGCCCTGCTTCCTTCTTATCACTCATCACTCATCACTTATCACCTCACTCGTATCTGAGAGCGATCATCGGGTCGACCTTCGTCGCGCGCAGCGCGGGCAGGAGGCAGGCGAGGAAGGCGACCGCGGCGAGCAGCACCGGGACGAAGGCGAAGACGCCCGCGTCGGTCGCGGAGACTTCGTAGAGCAGGCTCGTCATCACGCGCGTCAGCACGAAGGACGCCGCGAGCCCCAAGACGACGCCCGCGAGCGCGAGCACCATCCCCTGCCCGACGACCATCCTGACCACGTCGCGCCCCTCCGCGCCGAGCGCCATGCGGATGCCTATCTCGTGCGTCCGCTGCGTCACCGCGTAAGACATCACGCCGTAGACGCCGACCGCCGCGAGCAGCAGCGCCACCACCGCGAAGCCCGTCAGAAGCTGCGCGTAGAAGCGCGGCTGCGCGACCGACTCCGAGAGCAGCCGCTCCATCGTCTTCACGTTCGACGCGGCGCGCGTCGCGTCCACCTCGCGGACGGCCCTCTGCGCAGCCGCGCCGAGCGCCGCCGGGTCGCCCTCCGTGCGGACGACGAAGGACGAGGAGAGCCACGGGCGTTGCAGGTAGCAGTCGTAAATCTGTAGGCCGGTCGTCTGCCCGACCGTCTGCGTCGTGTCGCCGACGACGCCGACGATCTCAAGCGGCACGCGCTGCTCCAGGTAGTCGATGGTGACGCGCTTGCCGAGCGGGTCTTCGCCGCGGAAGACGCGACGCGCCATCGTCTCGTTGATGAGCGCGACCGCGGGCGCGCCTTCGGCGTCGCGCTCGGTGAAGCCGCGCCCGCGCACGACGGGGATGCTCATCACCTCGAAGTAGTTCGGGCTCACCGAAGAGTAGTCGGCCTGCGGCTCGTCGCCGGGGCGCGCGGAGCGACCCTCGACCGAGTAGGAGAGGTTGATGACCCAGTCGAGCGGCAGGCTCGAAGAGAGCGCCGCCGCGCGGACGCCCGGGAGCGCGGCGAGCCGCTCCTGCATCTGCTTGAAGTACGCGCCGCGTCGCGCGTTCTGCCCGTAGAGTTGCGTCGGCGCGCCCACCGACAGCGTCAAAAGGTTGCGCGGCTCGAAGCCAAGCTCGGTCTGTTGGAGGCGGACGAAGCTGCGCAGCAGCAGCCCCGCGCCGACTAAGAGCACGAGCGTCACGGCGACCTCCGCGACGACGAGCAGCCCGCGCGCGCGCCTCAGCCTCCACTCGGACGAAGAGCCGCGCGCCGTCTCCTTGAGCGCGAGGTTGAGGTCAGGCTTCGAGACTTTGAGACCCGGCAGGAGCCCGACGAGCAGCCCCGTCACCAGCGAGACGAACGCCGTGAAGGCGAGCACCCACCCGTCCACACGCGCCTCGTCCAGACGCGCAAACCGCAGGTCTTCGGGGACGAGCGCGAGCAGCGCGTCCACGCCCCACAGCGCCAGCACGACGCCGAGCGCGCCGCCCGCGAGCGTCAGCAGGACGCTCTCGGCGAGCAGTTGGCGGACGACGCGCCAGCGCGTCGCGCCGAGCGCCGCGCGGATGGCGACCTCCTTGTGGCGCGAGGCCGAGCGCGCGAGCAGGAGGTTGGTGACGTTGGCGCACGCGATGAGCAGCACGAAGCCGACCGCGCCGAAAAGCACGAGCAGCGCCGTGCGCACCTTCCCGCCGACCAGCACGTCACGTAGGGGCACGAGGCGCACGCCCCAGTCCGCGTTCGACTGCGGGTAGGCTTCGGCGAGCCGCGCGGCCACGCCGCCCAGTTCCTCCTGCGCCTGCGCCGGCGTCAGGTCGGCGCGCACGCGGCCGACGACCGAGAAGTAACGGCTGCTGCGCTGCTTAAGCTCGCCCGAGTCGCGCGGGAGCGCCGTCCAGACCTCTGCGTAGGAGGGGAAGCGGAACTGCTCGGGCATGACGCCGACGATTGTCGCGCTCCCGCCGCCGACGAGCGCGAGCTGCCTGCCCAAGACGCCGGGGTCGCCGCCGAAGCGCCGCTGCCAGAGCCCGTGGCTGAGGACGACCGAGCGCGACGCGGCCGAGTTGAACTCCTCCGCGTCGAGCGCACGCCCGCGCGCGGGCGCGACGCCGAGCACGCGGAAGAAGTCTTCCGAGACGCGCACGCCCGAGACCGCTTCGGGCAGCCCCCCGGAGTCGAGCGTGAGCCCGCCGCCGGTGTAGGCCGCGAGACCGTCGAAGGCGCGGCTCTGCGCGCGCCAGTCGACGAAGTCGGCCGGGGCGACGCCGCGCACCTCGGCCCCGCCGCCGCGTTTGTTCTCGGCCGCCGCCACGAACAGACGCTCGGGCGCGGCGAACGGCAGCGGGCGCACCAGCGCCGCGTAGACGACGCTGAAGACCGCCGTGTTAATGCCGATGCTCAACCCCAGCGTCAGCACCGCGACGGCCGTAAACCCCGGCCGCTTCAAAAGCACCCGCAGCCCGTAGCGCGCGTCCTGAAGTAAAGTTCTCATGGCTCACTCCGTTCGCCGGTGATGAGTGATGAGTGAAGGCGAGGCCCGCTTTCTCCTTCTTATCACTCATCACTCATCACTTCACTCGTATCTCAATGCGACCATCGGGTCGACCCGCGTCGCGCGCAGCGCCGGGATGAGGCAGGCGACGAGCGCGACGACGAGGAGGAAGCCCGTCAGCGTGGCGTATGTGAAGAGGTCGGTCGTGCTCACCTCGAAGAGGAGGCTTGAGAGCAGGCGCGTCAGCGCGAACGCGCCGGCGAGTCCCGCCGCCAGCCCCGCGCCCGCCAGCGCCATCCCGTGCCCGACGACGAGCCGCAGCACGTCGCGCGCCTGCGCGCCGAGCGCGACGCGCACGCCGATCTCGTGCGTCCGCTGCGCCACCGCGTAAGACATCACGCCGTAGACGCCGACGCCCGCCAGCGCCATCGCCACCAGCGCGAAGACGCCGAGCATCGTCGCGGCGAAGCGCGCGCGCGTCACCGACTCCGCGAGGAACTGGTTCATCGGCCGCAGGTCGGCCACCGGCTGGTCGGCGTCGATGGACTGAATCGCCGCGCGCGCCGCCGTGCCGAGCGCCGCCGGGTCGCCCGACGTGCGCACGACGAAGGTCATGTTCGAGTAGACCAGTTCGGCGTGCGGCCAGTAGACGGTCGGGTGCGGCTGCTCGTCGAGCGCGTGGAGCTTGATGTCGCCGACGACGCCGACGATCTCGGTCGGGTTCGGCTCGTTCTTCATGTTGACGACGAGCTGCTTGCCGATGGGGTCTTCGCCCGGGAAGTACTTCTCGGCGAACGAGCGCGTGACGACGGCGACCTTGCCGCGCTCGGCCGACTCCTGCGCGGTGTACATCCGGCCGCTGAGCACGGGGACGCCCATCGCGCGGAAGTAGTTCTCGTCGGTGACACGCACGTCCGTGTCGGGCTCCTCGCCCGGCGGCGGGTCGGGCCGGCCGACGATCTTGAAGTTGGTCGCCGCGCCCGGGCCGGCGAACGGCAGGTAGTTGACCGCGCCGGCGGCCGTCACGCCGGGCAGCGCCGCGAGGCGCTCGGCGGCCCGGCGCGTGAAGGCGATGACCTGCGCGTCCTCCTTGTACTTCCTTGTGGGCAGCGAGACGCGCATCGTCAAAAGGTTGGCGGGCTCAAACCCCGGGTCTACCGAGCGCAGCCGCGCGAAGCTCTTGAGCATCAGTCCCGCGCCGACCAGCAGCACGAGCGCCAGCGCGATCTCGGCGACGACGAACGCGCCGCGCAGACGCCCGCCGCGCTTGCCCATGGTCGTCCCCTTCGCGCCGTCCTTCAGACTCTCGCTCGTCGAGACGCGCGACGCCTCGAACGCGGGCACGACGCCGAAGACGACGCCGGTCAGCAGCGACACGCCGAGCGTGAAGAGGAGCACGGGGACGTTCACCCCGACGCCGCCGAGGTCGAGCACGTCGCGCGGGCTCATCGCCACCAGAAGCTCGACGCCCCACCACGCGAGCAGCAGCCCGAGCGCCCCGCCGACGATTGCCAGCAGCAGGCTCTCGGTCAAAAGCTGCCGCACCACGCGCGCGCGCCCCGCGCCGAGCGCCGTGCGGATGGCGATCTCCTTATGCCGCGTCGCGCCGCGCGCGAGCAGCAGGTTGGCGACGTTGGCGCACGCGATCAGCAGCAGGAAGCCGACCGCGCCGAGCAGAACCCAGAGCACCGGCTTGATGGGGCCCGCGAACTGGTCGCGCAGCAGCACGACCTCCGCGCCCCAGCCCTTGTTGAACTCCGGGTACTGCTGTTCGAGCCGCGCCGCGAGGTGGTTCAACTCCATCTCGGCGCGCTCGCGCGTGACGCCCTCTTTGAGCCGCGCGACCGCCGACATGTAACGCCCCTGCCGCTTCCTGTACGCGTCGCCCAACTCGAAGGGCGACCACATCTCGGGCGGCGCAGCCGTCCGCGAGCCCTTGCGGACGAACCACTGGAAGCGCGCCGGCATCACGCCGACGACCGTAGCGGGCGCGCCGCTCAGGTTGAAAGTCTTGCCGAGGATGGCCGGGTCTGAGCCGAAACGCCGCTGCCAGAGCCCGTGGCTCAGGACGACGGTGCGCGCCGCGCCGGGCCTGGCGTCGTCGGGCGAGAAGCCGCGCCCCTTGATGGGCTCGACGCCGAGCAGCGGGAAGAGGTTCGGCGTGACGTAGCCGACGACGACCTCCTCGGGGTCGCCGCCGCCGGTCATGTTGGCGGCGCCGTCGGTGAAGGCGGCCACGTCCTCGAAGACGTTCGACTGCTCCTTCCAGTCGATGAGGTTGGCCGGGCTCAGGACGTTCTGCCGCGCGTCGCGCGCCCTGTTCATCTCCCACAGCGAAACGAGGCGGCCCGGCTCCCTGTAGGGGAGCGGCTCCAGCAGCACCGCGTTGATGACCGAGAAGATGGCGGTGTTGGCCGCCACGCCGAGCGCGACCGCCAGCACCGCCACGAGCGTAAAGCCCGGCGCTTTCGCCAGCACGCGCACCCCGTACCGAACGTCCTGCAAGATTGTCCTCATGTGCTCACTCCGTTCGCTGGTGATGAGTGATAAGAAAGAATAAGGCCGGCGTTTTTCTTATCACTCACCACTCATCACTCATCACTTCATTCGTATCTCAACGCGACCATCGGGTCGACCTTCGTCGCGCGGCGCGCGGGGACGAGGCTGGCGACGAGCGCGACCGCCAGCAGCAGCAGCGAGACGAGCGCGTAGACCACCGGGTCTGCGGCCGAGACGCCGAAGAGCAGCCCCGCGATGAGCCTCGTGAGCGCGAGCGCGCCCAACGCCCCCGCCGCCACCCCGGCGAGCGCGAGCCCCAGCCCGTGCCGCAGGACGAGCCGCATCACGTCGCGCCCGCGCGCGCCGAGCGCGACGCGGACGGCTATCTCGCGCGTCCGCTGCGCGACAGCGTAGGAGACAACGCCGTAGATGCCGACGAGCGCGAGCAGCAGCGCCACCAACGCGAAGACGCCCGTCAGGTAGGCCGGGTAGCGGCGCACAAAGGTCGCGCGCGTGCCCGAGACCATCTGTTCGAGCGTCTGGACGGCGAAGACCGGCACCTCCGGGTCGAGCCCGCGCGCCGCCTCGCGCACCGCGCCGGCGAGCGCCGCGGGGTCGGCCCCTTCGGCGCGCACGACGAGCGCGGCGGACGAGTCGGCGTCCTGCTGGTTGTGGAAGTAGACGACCGGCGTCGTGCGCGCGTCGAGGCTCGTCACCTTCTCGTCGCCGACGACGCCGACGATCTCGAAGGGCGGCCCGTCGCCGCTCCACTTGAACGTCAGGCGACGCCCCACGGGGTCTTCGCCGGGGAAGACGCGCTCGGCGAACGTCTTGTTGACGAGTACCGCGGGCGGCGCGTCCCTCTTGTCGCGCTCGCCGAAGGCGCGACCCCGTGCGACGGGGATGCCCATCACCTCGAAGTAGTTCGCGCTGACGGTGCGCATGTGCGCCTCGGTCAGTTCGGAGGCGGGCGTCGAGCGCCCCAACACCTGCGGCGCGCCCGTCCCGCCGTCGCCCGCGAGCGGCAGGTTGCTCGTCGCCGCCGCGCCGCGCACGCCCGGAAGCTGTGAGACGCGCCGCAGAAGCTCCTCGTAGAAGCGCGCCGCCTGCGCGTCCTCCGCGTAGCGCGCGGGCGGGAGCGCGACCCGCATCGTGAGTAAGCCACGCGTGTCAAAGCCCGGGTCGACCTTAAGCATCACCGCGAGACTTTTCAGAAGCAGCCCCGCGCCGACTAGGAGCACGAGCGCGAGCGCCACCTCCGAGACGACGAGCAGGTCGCGCAGCCGCGCGCTCGCGCGCGAGCCGGAGGAGCGCCCGCCCTCCTTCAGAGACTCCTGCAAGTCCGTGCGCGTCGAGGCGAGCGCCGGCGTCAGCCCGAAGAGCACGCCCGTCAAAAGCGAGAGCCCGAAGGCGAACAGCAGCACGTCCGCGTCGAGCGAGAGCCCGCGCAGGTAGGGCATCTGCGCGAGCTGCGCCGTCGGTATCGCCGCGACCAGCAGGTCGACGCCCCACAGCGCGAGCACCAGCCCGGCCGCGCCGCCCGCGAGCGAGAGCAGCACGCTCTCGGTCAGAAGCTGTCGGACGACCCTCCAGCGGCTCGCGCCGAGCGCCGCGCGGATGGCCATCTCCCTGCGGCGCGAGGCCGAGCGCGCGAGCAGAAGGTTCGCGACGTTCGTGCACGCGATGAGCAGCACGAAGCCGACCGCGCCGAGCAGCACGAGCAGCACCGGGCGGACGGGGCCGACGAACTCTTCCTGAAGCCCGACGACCCGGAGGCCGACGCCCGCGTGCGCGCCCGCGTCTTCGCGCTCGATGTCCGCGGCGACCGCCGCCATCCGCGCGCCCGCCGCCTCCAAATCAACTCCGTCTTTCAGCCGCGCGACGACCTGTAGCCAGTGCATGTAGCGGCGCGACGCCACCTGCGGCGAGACCGCGAGCGGCGTCCACACCTCTGTCTCGCCGAGCCTCGCGAACTGGAAGTCTGCGGGCAGCACGCCGACGACGGTGAAGGCCGCGCCGTCGAGCGTGACCTTGCGGCCGACGACCGCGCGGTCGCCGCCGAAGCGGCGGAGCCAGAACCCGTGCCCGAGCACGGCGGAAGGGGCCGCGCCCGGCTCGTCCTCGCCCGCGACGAAGGCGCGCCCGGCCTCGGCGCGCACGCCGAGCAGGTCGAAGAAGTTCGCCGTCACGGCCGCGCCCCGCACGCGCGTCGCCTCGCCTTCGAGCGCGAGCGTGAACTGGCGCGGCGCGTAACCGGCCACGCCCTCGAACACGTCCGACCCTTGCGCGCGCCAGTCGAGGAAGTCCGGGTAGGAAGCCTCGCGCCGCTCGAAGTCGCGGCTGCGCTTCGTCTCCCAGAGGTGGACGAGCCGCGCCGGGTCGCGGTACGGAAGAGAGCGCAGCAGCGCCGCGTCGATGACGGTGAAGATGGCCGTGTTGGCCCCGATGCCGAGCGCCAGTGTCACGACCGCCACGGCCGTAAACCCCGGCCGCTTCCACAACCCCCGCGCCGCGAACCGAACGTCCTTCAGCAGAGTCCTCATAGCTCACTCCGTTCGCCGGTGATGAGTGATGTGTGATGAGAGAAGTCGAGACCCGCTTCTTCCTTCTTATCACTCATCACTCATCACTTTCATTCGTATCTCAACGCGACCATCGGGTCGACTTTCGTCGCGCGGCGCGCGGGGACGAGGCAGGCGGCGAGCGCGACCAACGCGAGCAGCAGCGCGACGAGGATGTAGGTCGCCGGGTCGCCCGGGCTCAGGCCGTAGAGCAGGCTCGCGAGCTGCCGCGCGAGGATGTATGCGCCGAGCAGCCCGACGCCGAGGCCGAAGAGTGTCAGCGCCATCCCCTGCCCCAGCACGATGCGCAGGATGTCCCTCGACTGAGCGCCGAGCGCGACGCGGATGCCTATCTCATGCGTGCGCCGCGCCACCGTGTAGGCCACCACGCCGTAGAGCCCGACGGCCGCCAGCGCCAGCGCCAGCAACCCGAAGGACGCCGCCAAAGACGCCGCCATGTTCTGCGCCCAGAAAGCCCACGTCAGGTGCTGCTCCATCGTCTTCACGTTGTAGAGCGGCATCCGCGGGTCAAGCTCCTTGACGGCCGCGCGGACGCCTGCGACGAGCCCCTCGCCCGCGCCCGGCGCGCGCACCACCAAAGTCATTCCGCTGCGGTAGGTCTGTTCGACAGAGACGTAGATCAGGTTGCGCGCCGCCTCGCCGGGCGTGCGCACCTTGTGGTCGCGCGCCACGCCGACGACTTCGAGCGCGTCCACGTTGCCTCGCCCGAGCGCCAAACGCCGGCCGACGAAAGACTTCTCGCCCGGCCAGAGCCGGCGCGCGAGCGTCTCGTTGATGACGACCGCCTCGGGCACGAGCCCCGCGCGGTCGCGTTCGTCGAAGTCGCGCCCCTCAACGAGCGGGATGCGCATGGCCTCGAAGTAACCGGGGTTGATGACCTCGGAGAACGCGTCCGTCCCCTCGCCCGGTGGCGGCGGTGGCTGCTCGGCCGGGTAGATGGGCCCCCACGAGCTTGAGCCGTCGCCGAGCGGGGGCCGGTCGATGAGCCCCGCGGCCTCGACGCCGGGCAGCCCGCGCGTCCGCTCACAGAGGCGGCGGTAGAAGTCGCGCCCCTGCTCCGGCGTGTAGCCGAAGAGTCCCGGGTTGACCGGAATGAGGAACGCGCCGGAGGTGGCGAAGCCGGGGTCGATGCCCTTCGCGTGGCGGAAGCTCTGGACGAAGAGCGCGGCGCAGACCAGCACGACGAGCGAGAGCGCGACCTGCGAGACGACGAGCGCGTTGCGCAGAGAGAATCGGCGCGCGCGCCCCGCGTCGCCCGGCTTCTCCTTGAGCACGGGGACGAGTTCGGGGCGCGTGGACTGGAGGGCGGGCACGAGCCCGAAGATGATTCCCGTGGCCAGCGCGACGACGAGCGTGAAGGCGAGCGCGCGCCCGTCGGGCGACACGTCGAGCACGATCTGGTAGGCGACCGACGGGAAGAAGGCCGTCAGCGCGTCCGTCATCCAGAAGGAGAGGATGAGCCCCAAAGCCCCGCCCGCGAGCGCGAGCAGCACGCTCTCGACCATCAGTTGGCGCACCACGCGCCAGCGCCCCGCGCCGAGCGCGAGCCGGATGGCTATCTCGCGGCGGCGCGCGACCGAGCGCGCCAGCATCATGTTGGCGACGTTGGCGCACGCCACCAAAAGCACGAGCCCGACCACCGCCATCGCCAGCCCGCTCGACAGCCGCACGACGCCCGCGAGGTCGTCCCAGCGCCCTTCCTGCTCGCTGGTGACGACGACGCGCACGTTCTTGTTGCGCGCCGCCGGGTACTCCTGTTCGAGCCGCACGGCCACGCCCGTCAGCGCGGCGGCGGCCTGCTCGTGGGTCACGCCTTCTTTGAGCCGCCCCATCGCTTCGAGCCAGTGGTTGCCGCGCTGCGTCTGCCAGTCGTTGGTGCCGCCGAGCACCTGCTGCTTCGACATCGTCGGCACCCAGAACTTCATCCCGAGCGCCCACTTCGACCCGGTGAACTCCTCCGCCGTGACGCCGATGACCGTGAACGGGTGGCCGTTGAGTTGGACGGTGCGGCCGACGACGGCGGCGTCCGAGTTGAAGCGCGTGCGCCAGAGGTCGTGGCTTAAGACGACGACGTTGTGCGTGCCCGGCGTGCGGTCTTCCTCCGGAAGAAAGCCGCGTCCGTGCTGCATACGCACCTTGAGCACGTCGAAGAAGTTGCCCGTGACCAACTGCCCCCACGTCACGTCGGTCTGGTCGCGCTCGCCGATTGCGGCCTGCGCCATCGTGTACCCCGCCAGCCCCTCGAAGACGTTCGTCCGCGCGACGTAGTCGAGCAGGTCGGGGTAGGAGAAGTCGTTGTAGCCGCCGCGCCCGTCGGCCGAGGACTCGAACGGGTGGACGAGCGCGCCGGGGTCGCCCGCGCCGGGCAGCGGGCGCAGCACGAACGCGCTCACGCCGCTGAAGATGGCCGTGTTGACGCCGATGCCCAAGCCGAGCGTCAGCACCGCGACGGCCGTGAACCCCTTGCTCTTCCACAGCACGCGCAGCCCGTAGCGCACGTCCTTCAGTAGAGTCCTCATCAGCCTTCTCCTTACTCGTAGCGGAGCGCCTCAAGCGGGTCGACGCGCGTGGCGCGGCGCGCGGGGATGTAGCAGGCGACGAGCGCCACGAAAGAGAGCAGCAGCGCGACCGACGCGTAGGTCAGCGGGTCGGCGGCCGAGACGCCGTAGAGCAGCCCCTCCATCAGACGCGTCGCGACGAGCGCCGCCACGAGCCCCGCGCCCACGCCCGCGAGCGCCAGACGCATCCCCCGCCCCAGAACCATCCGCAGCACGTCGCGCCCCTCGGCCCCGAGCGCCATCCGCACGCCGATCTCGTGCGTCCGCTGCGCGACCGTGTAGCTGACGACGCCGTAGATGCCGAGCGCCGTCAGCAGCACCGCGAGACCCGCGAAGCACGCCATCAGCCAGAGCACGAAGCGGCGGTCGGCGACGTTCTGGCTGAGCAGGTGTTCGAGCGTGCGCACCTTCCAGACCGGCTGCTCGGGGTCGACCGACCACACGGCCTCCTTCACCGAACGCGCCAGCCCGAGCGGCTCGACGCCGCGCGCGCGGACGACGAGCGTGCCGAAGATGTGCGGGTTCTGCGCGTAGGGCGTGTAGACCTGCGGGCGCTGCGGCTCGGCGATGTCGTACTGCCTCGCGTCGCCGACGACGCCGACGACCGACGCCGTCACCTTCGCTTCGAGAAACTGTATCTGCCGGCCGAGCGGGTCTTCGCCCGGCCAGAGCTGCTCGGCCAGCATGCGGTTGACGAGCACGACGGGCGCGGTCTCGGGCGTGTCCTGCTCCGTGAAGTTGCGCCCGCGCAGCAGAGGGAGCCCGACCGTGCGCAGGTAGTTGGTGTCGATGGCGTTCTCAAGCGCCCTCGGCTCCTGACCGCGCGGCGGGGCGGGGCGGTCGGGCACGGCGTAGGTCACCGTCCCGCCGTTGCCGCTGAAGGGGAGCCCGCGGACGACGGCCGCCGACTCGACGCCGGGCACGTTCGCGACGCGCCCGGCGACTTCGCGGTGGAACTTCCACTGCTGGTCGCCCTTCGCGTAGCGGTTCCTCGGCAGCCTGTACTCCATCGTCAGAAGGTTGCGCGGGTCGAAGCCCGGGCTGACGTTGAGCAGGCGGTAGAAGCTGTTGAGCAGGAGCCCCGCGCCGACCAGGAGCACGAGCGAGAGCGCGACCTCCGAGACGACGAACGCGGCGCGCAGACGCGCGCGCCGCGAGCCCTCGCCCGCGCGCCCGCCCTCCTTCAGCGCGCCCCCGAGGTCGGCCTTCGACAGTTGGAGCGCGGGGACGACGCCGAAGATGAAGCCCGCGACCGCCGACAGCCCCAGAGAGAAGGCGAGCACGCGCGCGTCGAGCCCGACGCCCTGCGGCGCGGGCAAGTCCGACGGGTTGAGCGCGAGCAGCGCGTCCACGCCCCACCACGCGAGCAGCAGACCCACCGCCCCGCCCGCGAGCGCGAGCAGCAGCGTCTCGGTGAGAAGCTGCCTGAGCAGGCGCGCGCGGCTCGCGCCGAGCGCGGCGCGCAAAGCCATCTCCCTCTGCCGCGACGCGCCGCGCGCGAGCAGGAGGTTGGCGATGTTGGCGCACGCGATGAGCAGGATGAAGCCGACCGCGCCGGCCAATATCAGGAGCGCCGGCCGTATCCCCTCGACGACCTGCTCGTGCAGCCCGACGACCTCGACGCCGCGCCCGCGGTTCTCTTCCGGGTACGCCTCTTCGAGCCGGCGCGCCACCGCGCGCAGTTCGTCCTGCGCGGCCTCGCGCGTCACGCCGTCTTTAAGCCGGCCCACGACCCAACAGTTGTGCGCCGCCCTGTCCACCTTGTAGTTGGGCCACTTCTGCGCGGGCAGCAGAACGTCCGGCGCGGCCACCGGGTAGCCGAAGCCTTCGGGCATGACGCCGACGACTTCAAACGGCTCGCCGTTGAGGACGAGCGTCTTGCCGACGACGCCTTTGTCCGCGCCGAAGCGCCCCAGCCAGAGCGTGTGGCCGAGGACGGCGACGCGCCCCCCGCCCTGCGCGTCGTCTTCGGGGAGCAGCGCGCGGCCGAGCGCGGGCTCCGCGCCGACGACGGGGAAGAAGCTCGAAGTGACGAAGGCCCCGACGACGCGCTCGGGCTCCGCGCCGCCGCCCGTCAGGTTGACGCTCTGCGGGACGTAGGTCGCGAAGCCCTCGAACGAGCGCGTCCCCGCGCGGTAGTCTTCGAGGTTCGGCACCGAGACGTAGTCGCGCGGCGTCTGCGGCGTCGTCTCGTAGACGAGCACGAGCCGCTCGGCCTCCCTGAGCGGCAGCGGCTTCAGGAGCACCGCGTTGACGACCGAGAAGATGGCCGTGTTCGCGCCCACCCCGAGCGCCAGCGTCAGCACGGCGACGGCCGTAAACCCCGGACGCTTCCACAGCGTCCGCGCCCCGAACCGAACGTCCTTCACCAGAGTCTTCATAGCTCACTCCGTTCGCCGGTGATGAGTGATGAGTGGTAAGAGAAGTCGAGGCCCGCTTCTTCCTTCTTATCACTCATCACTCATCACTTATCACTTTCATTCGTATCTCAATGCCACCATCGGGTCGACTTTCGTCGCGCGGCGCGCGGGGACGAGGCAGGCGAGCAGCGCCGACGCCGCCAGCAGCAGCGTCACGCACGCGAACGTCGCGGGGTCGGTGGTCGAGACGCCGTAGAGCGCGCCCTCGACGGCGCGCGTCCCGGCGAGCGCGAGCAGCAGGCCGACGCCGAGCCCGACGCCCGCCACCGACATTCCTTCAAACAGCACCAGCCGCACCACGTCCGGCGCGCGCGCGCCGAGCGCCATCCGCACGCCTATCTCGTGCGTCCGGCGCGAGACCGTGTAGGCCACCACCCCGTAGACGCCGAAGGTCGCGAGCGCGAGCGCGAGCAGCCCGAAGACGGCGAAGAGCCCCGCCGCCACCTGCGAAGGCACGAGCGCCGCCGCGAGGTGCTCGCCCATCGTCGCCTGACCCGAGAGCGCCTCGTCGTCGAGCGACTCGACCACGCCGCGCACGCTCGAAGCGAGCGCGGCCGGGTCGCCTTCGGTGCGCACCAGCAGCGTCGCCTCGGGCGAGTAACTCTGCGCCAGCGGCAGGTAGAGGAACGGGACGCGCTCGTCGCCCAAGCTCCGGTACTTGCTGTCGGCGACGACGCCGACGATCTCGACGGGCGGCCCTTCGGAGTCCGTGAGCACGCGCAGGCCCACCGGGTTCACGTCGCCGAAGGCGCGGCGCGCGACTGTCTCGTTGATGACGGCGACGGGCGGCGCGCCTTCGCCGTCCTGCTCCGCGAAGCCGCGCCCGCGCAGCATCGTGATGCCCATCGTCTCGAAGTAGCGCGCGCCGACGTAGGCGCGGTCTACCTCGACGCCGTCGTAAGGCTGCGACTCCGCGCCTTCGATCAAAAGCGTCCCGCGCATGCCGCTGCTGCCGAGCGGCACCGCGGTCGTGAGCGAGGCCGCGCGCACGCCGGGCAGCGCGGAGGCGCGCTCCAAAGTCTGCCTGTAGAACTCGCGGCCGCGCGCCTTGTCCAGCCGGCTCGGGTCGAGGTAGAGGTGCGTGAGCAGCACGCCGCGCGTCTCGAACCCGGTCTCGACGGTCGCGGCTTCGCGGAGGCTGCGCAGGAAGAGTCCCGCGCCGACTAAGAGCACGAGCGAGCCGGCGACCTGCGCGACGACGAGCGCGCCGCGCAGCGTGAGTTTGCGTCGGCGTCCGCCGTCGGTCGCGCGCTCGTCCTTGAGCGCGGGCAGCAGGTCGGGGCGCGACGAGCGCAGCGCGGGCGCGAGCCCGAACACGACGCCGGTCAGAAGCGACAGCCCGAAGGCGAAGCCGAAGACGCGCGCGTCGGGCGTGAAGTCGAGCGCCGTGGTGTCTTCGGGTATCAGGTGGAAGAGTTGCGCGAGGAGGTCGGAAGTCCAGAGCGTCAACAGCGACGCGACCGCCCCGCCCGCGAGCGCGAGCAGAAGACTCTCCGCGAGCAACTGCCTGACGATGCGCCAGCGGCTCGCGCCGAGCGCGAGCCGGACGGCTATCTCCTTGCGCCTCTCGATGCCGCGCGCGAGCATCAGGTTGGCGATGTTCGCGCAGGCGATGAGCAGCACGAGCCCGACGACGGCGAGCGCCACGCCGGCCATCGCGTTGACCGTCCCGCGCTTGCGCGGCGCGATGTTGAACCCGCGCGCCGGCGCAATCTCCATCCGAAGCCCCGCGCGGAACGGCTCCGGGTAGAACTCGGCCTGCCGCGCGAGCATCGCGTCCAGCTCGGCGCGCGCCTGCTCGCGGCTCACGCCCGGCTTGACGCGCCCGAAGACTTGCAGCCAGCTCGACTTGTCGTTCGACATCTCCGACGTGCGTATGCCCGCGGCGGCCGCGGCGCGCAGCGGCACCCAGAGCGCGGGCGACTTCGGCAGGCTCGTCCCCTGAAACTCTTTCGACGCGACGCCGACGACCGTGAACGCGCGCTCGTTCAGGACGAGTTGGCGGCCGACGACCGCCGGGTCTGCGCCGAAGCGCGTCACCCAGAAGCGGTGCGCGAGGACGACCGACGGCTCGGGCGAGCCGCCCTCGTCGTCCGCGGCGGCGAACAGGCGGCCGTGCTCCGCGCGCACGCCGAGCGTCGAGAAGTAGTTCCCCGAAACGAGCTGCGCCGCGACGTGCTCGGCGCGCCCGCCTTCCCTCATCGTCAGGCCGTTGCCCGAGTAGGCCGCCAGCGACTCGAAAGACTTCGCGTGCGCGGCGTACTCGCGGAAGTGTCCGTAGGAGAAAGTGCCGGACAGCCTGCCGCCCGCCTCGGTCGGGTAGACGAGCGCCAGCGAGTCGGCGTCGCTCACGCCCGGGAGCGGGCGCAGCAGGATGGCGTTGACGGCGCTGAAGATCGACGTGTTCGCGCCGATGCCGAGGGCCAGCGTCAGCACCGCGACGAGCGCGAAGCCCGGCCGCCGGGCCAGCGCCCGCGCGCCGTAACGCACATCCTTGAATAAGTTCCTCATCGTTATGGTCACTCGTAGCGGAGTGCGATCATCGGGTCGACCTTCGTCGCGCGCAGCGCGGGGACGAGGCACGAGACGAGCGCGACGCCCCCGAGCAGCAGCGAGACGGCGGCGTAGACGAGCGGGTCGGTCGGCGAGACGCCGTAGAGCAGACCCGACATCAGACGCGTCAGCGCGAAGGCCCCCACGAGCCCGAGCCCGAGCCCCGCGAGCGTCAGCAGCATCCCCTGCCGGACGACCATCACCAGCACGTCGCGCGCCCGCGCGCCGAGCGCCATGCGGATGCCGATCTCGTGCGTCCGCTGCGTCACCATGTAGCTCATCACGCCGTAGATGCCGACGGCCGCGAGCACCATCGCGAGCGCCGCGAACAGCCCGAGCAGCGCGACGTTGAAGCGGCGCGGAGCCGTCCAGCGCCCGACCAGCTCGTCCATCGTCCGCGTCTCCCAGATGAGCAGGTTCGGGTCGACGGCCTTTAAGGCGGCGCGCACCGAAGTCGACAGCGCCGCCGCGTCCTCGCCGCGCGCGCGCACGACGACCTCGGAGACGGCCGACGGCGACTGCTCGAACGGGACGTAAAACTCGGGCACCTCGTCGGCGTTGAACGCCTCGAAGCGGACGTTGCCGACGACGCCGACGATCTCGCGCGGCGGCAGCGGCTTCCCTTCCGGGCTGAGGTCGAGGTGCCGGCCGAGCGGCTCCTCGCCGGGGAAGTACTGGCGCGCGAACGCCTCGTTGATGAGGACGACGGGCGGCGAGCTTTTCACGTCGGACGACTGGAAGGCGCGGCCGCGCTTGAGCGGGATGCCGAGCACGCGGAAGTATTCGGGGCTGGCGACGTAGCTGCGCGCGCTGTGCGCCGCGCCCGGCGCGAAGGGCGGGCGGCCCGGTATCTCGAAGTCGTTCCAGATGTCGTTGCGCCCGAGCGGGAGCAGGCGCGTGAGCCCCGCCGCCTCGACGCCCGGCAGTTGCGAGATGCGCGCGACCGCCTCGCGGAAGTAGCCGGCGCGGCTCTCGTCGTCGGCGAACCTCTGCGTGTTGAGCGCGGCGGTGACGGCGAGCACGCGCGCGGGCGAGTAGCCCGGGTCGGTCGTCAAAAGCTGCCGGAAGCTCTTAATCAAAAGCCCCGCGCCGACTAAGAGCACGAGCGAGAGCGCGACCTCCGAGACGACGAGCGCCGCGCGCAGCCGCGCGCGCGCCGCGCCCGCCGACCCGCCCCGGCCGCCGTCCTTGAGCGACGTGGCGAGGTCGGTCTTCGACGCCTGCAGGGCGGGCGCGAGCCCGAAGATGATTCCCGTCAGCACCGAGACGGCGAGCGCGAAGAGGAAGACGCGCCCGTCAATCGAAGTCTCGGCGAGGCGCGGCAGCGTCGCCGGCCCGAGCTTGACGATGCCCTCCACGCCCCAGACCGCGAGCAGCAGCCCGACGACGCCGCCCGCCAAAGAGAGCAGCATGCTCTCGGTCAGGAGCTGTCGCACCACGCGCCCGCGGCTCGCGCCGAGCGCGGTGCGCAACGCTATCTCGCGCGAGCGCGACGCGGCGCGCGCGAGCAGCAGGTTGGCGACGTTGGCGCACGCGATGAGTAGCACGAGCCCGACCGCGCCGAGCAGGATGAGCAGCGCCGGCCGCACCGGCCCGACCAAATCTTCGTGCAGCGAGACGACGCGCGCACGCCTCCCCTTGTTCGACGCCGGGTACTGCTCTTCGAGCCGCCGGGCGATGGTCGCCACCTCGGCCGCCGCCTGCTCGACGGTCGCGCCGTCGCGCACCTTCGCCACCGTGTCGAGCGAGACCGAGCCGCGGTTCATCAGATTGCCCATGCCCCGCCGCGTGTTCTCCGTGACGAACGGGACGTAATAATCGACGGCGTCCGACTCGCCCGGGGGGAACTTGAAGCCTGCCGGCATCACGCCGACGACCGTCATCGTGCGCCCCGAAAGTCCCATCCGAACCTCGCGCCCGACGGCGTCGGGCATCGCCCCGAAGCGCCGCCGCCAGAGCCCGTCGCTGATGACGATGAGCGACGGGCCGCCCTCCTTGTCCTCCTCGCGCGTGAAGACGCGCCCGCGGGCGGCCGTCGCGCCGAGCGCCGGGAAGAGGTCGGCCGTCACTTCGACGCCGCGCACGCGCTCGGGCTCGTCGCCCGGCCCCGTGCTCATCACCGTCCCGACGCCCTGATAGGCGGCGACGTATTCGAGCGACTTCGCCTGCTCGCGGAAGTCGAGCAGGTCGGGGTACGAGAGCGGCCCGCGCGGCTCGGCCACGGTCGGGTCGCCGCTCGTGTAGACGGCCACCAGTTGCGCAGAGTTCTGGTACGGGAGCGCGCGCAGCAGCACCGTGTTGACGGCCGAGAAGATCGCCGTGTTCGCCCCCACCCCGAGCGCCAGCGCGGCCACCGCGACCAGCGTGAACCCCGGGCTCTTCAGCAGCGTCCGCAGCCCGAAGCGTACGTCGTTAAGAAGTGTCCTCATTTGCTCACTCCGTTCGCAAAAGAGATGA
>JBEVKV010000576.1:0-6599 GCA_040509515.1 Pyrinomonadaceae bacterium
TCGCCATCCTCGTTGGTGGCGCGCGCGGCCATCGAGGGCGCGTCCGAGGTCTACGGCAAGCCGCCCGTGGTCTACCCGCTCGACCCCGCGAGCGGCCCCGTCGGCGCGGTCTGCGGCGCGAACCAGCCGCCGACGCCCGTCGTCTCCTTCGGCATCAGCTACTTCGGCTCCAACCCGCACGGCCCCGACGAGAACGTACGCCTCGACGACTTCATTCAGGGCATCAAATACTTCGGCCGCGTCATCCACCGCCTCGCCGCGCTCGAAGACGAAGCCACCCCGAAGCGCCCCCAGACCGCGCTCGTCAAGCTCAACCGCTGACCGCCGAACCGTCGCGTGCGCGGAACGTGTGAGAACCCCTTCAAGCTTGACCGCGTTGCGCGCTCGGACGGTTGACCTTATGATGAGCGCGAGCGTTATCGACATCAACTTCCGGGTATGACTGCGAACTTGCCGACCGCCGCGAAAACCATCGAAGCCGAAATCAGGAAGCTCCGCGAGGAGGTGCTGCGGCACGAGGAGCTTTATTACGTTTACGACCGGCCGGAGATTACGGACGCGGAGTATGACGCGCTGGTCGAGCGCCTGCGCGCGTTGGAAGAAGCGCACCCGAAGTTTCAGACGCCCGACAGCCCCACGTTGCGCGTCGGCGGGCGGCCGGCGGAAGGGTTCGCGGAGTACGTCCACCGCCGGCCGATGCTCTCGCTCGACAACAGCTACAACATCGAAGACCTGCGCGCCTTCGACGAGCGCTGCCGGCGCTTAGCCGACGGGCGCGACTTCGAGTACGTCGCGGAGTTGAAGATTGACGGCCTCTCGCTCTCCGTCCACTACGAGAACGGCGTGCTCGCGCGCGGCGTGACGCGCGGCGACGGGCGCGTCGGCGAGGACGTGACGGGAAACGTCCGCACCATCCGCAGCATCCCGCTCCAACTCAAAGACGGCGGGGCGCTCGACGGCGAGGTCGAAGTGCGCGGGGAGGTCTACCTGTCGCGCAAGATGTTCGAGCGCATCAACGCCGAGCGCGAACAGGCGGACGAGCCGCGCTTCGCCAACCCGCGTAACGCCGCCGCAGGCACCATCCGCCAACTCGACCCGAAGGTCGTCGAGCGTCGCCGCCTCCAAATGTTCGCTTACGACGTGTCGCATGCGGGACGAAAGCCTTTCGCCACGCACTGGGAAGCACTCCAGTGGATTGAGCAGGCGGGTTTCATCGTCGCGCCACTCAATCACCGGGCCCTGTGCGGCTCGATTGAATATGTTATCGAGTTCTGCAACCGCATGGAGGCCGAGCGCGACCGGCTCGAATACGAGATCGACGGCGTGGTCGTCAAGGTCAACTCGACGGCCTTGCAGGACGAGTTCGGCGCGACGGCGAAGTCGCCGCGCTGGGCCATCGCCTACAAGTACCCGGCGCGGCAGGCGACGACGCAGGTCGAGTCCATCGTCGTGCAGGTCGGCCGCACGGGCGCGCTCACGCCCGTCGCCAACCTCACGCCCGTACAGCTCGCCGGCACCGTCGTCGCGCGCGCCACGCTCCACAACGAGGACGAGATTAAGCGGCTCGACGTGAGGGAGGGCGACTGGGTCAACATCGAGAAGAGCGGCGAGATCATCCCGAAAGTCCTGAGCGTCGTGAAGTCGCGCCGCCCGCGCGGGACGAAGCCTTACGAATTTCCTACTGAGTGCCCCATCTGCCGCGGCGTCGTCTCGCGCCCAGAGGGCGAGGTCGTCTCGCGCTGCGTCGCGGCCGACTGTCCCGCTCAACTTAAAGCGCGGCTTCTGCACTTCGCCTCGCGCCGCGCGATGCGTATCGAGGGGTTGGGCGACGCGCTCGCCGAGCAGTTCGTGCAGAAGAAGATGGTGCGCGACGTGGCCGACCTCTACGCCCTGAAGCTCGAAGACGTGTCGGCGCTCGAACGCATGGCCGAGAAGTCGGCGTCGAACCTTCTGGCGCAGATTGAGGCAAGCAAGGGGCGCGACCTGCCGCAGCTCGTCTACGGTCTCGGCATCCGCCACGTCGGCGAGCGCACGGCCGCGATACTCGCGCGCCACTTCCGCACGCTCGAACGTCTCGCGTCGGCGACCGTCGAGGAGATGGACGACATACACGAGATCGGCCTGACCGTCGCACAGGCGGCGCGCGACTGGTTCGACGACGAGGGGAACGTCAAGCTCTGCGGGCGTCTGCGCGAGTTCGGCGTGCGGACGGAGCTGGCGTCGGGCGCGGGCGGCGGCGCGGACGCGGAGACTTTCGCGGGCAAACAGTTCGTTCTGACGGGACGGCTTGAGACTTTGACGCGCGACGAGGCGCGCGCGTTAATCGAAGCGCGCGGCGGGCGCGTCACCTCGACCGTGAGCAAGAAGACAGACTACGTCGTCGCGGGCGAGGAGGCGGGCTCGAAGCTCGACAAGGCGCGCGCGCTCGGCCTCAACGTCATCGACGAGGGGGCGCTGCGCGCGATGCTCGGGTAGTTTTTAGCGAAGGGGGCGGGATGGCGAAAAGTGACGAGGGTAAGATGAAGCTGGCCTACACGATCTTCTGCGACGACGTGCGGCTGGAGGTCGGCAACAAGCTGTCTTTGATGGGCGTCTTCCACCAGATTTTGGTGCAGCACGTCCCCGTCACGTTGATGAAGTTCGCGGTCGTCACGCAGTGGCGCGGCGAGGGGCGTCACCTCTCGGAGGTGAGGATTCTGACCGCCGACGGCCAGCAGGCCGTCGTGCTCGCGGAGCCCTCGCCCTTCGAGATCATGCACGGCGGCGTCGCCAACAACATCAGCTTCTTCTTCAACGTCGAGTTCCCCGCGCCCGGCTCCTACCGCGTCCAGACGCTCATCGACTCGAACCTCGCCGACGAGCAGGAACTCCAACTCATCCTCGTAGACCCCAACGGCAACCCGGCCCCCGACAACGCCTCCGAGGCCGTCAACTGACGACGCGGCGGGTCAGCGCGCGTACATGTCTATGACGCGCTCGATGGCGCGGCGGCAGACCGCGCAGAAGCGGTTCGTGCGCGTGAACATGATGCAGTCCACCTCCGGCCTGTAGAAGCCCTTCGCCTCGTAGTTGGCCCCCTCGAACGCGCCGACGCGCCCGGCGTACTTCTCGCCCGCGAACATGCGCCCCTCGTGTTCCAGCTCTTCGCGGAAGAGCGCCTCCATCACCTCTTCGGGTCTGCGCTCGGCCCTGATCTGCCCCCTGCGCCGCTGTATCTCGCGCGAGTAAGTCTCGAAAGCCTCCTTGCCCCACGGCGTCGGGAGCGGCGTGTCCTTCGAGACCAAATCTTTCCACTTGAGCCCGGCCGGGTCGAGCAGCGCGGTCACGTTCGGCTCCCACGGCTCGACGCGCTCGGCGGCCGGGGCGTAGGCGACCGAGGAGGTGTAGTACTCGTCGGCGAGTCCCGCGAAGTGGTGTCCGAACTCGTGTACGAAGACGTAGTTGGCGAAGGCGTTGTCCGCGGCGACCGTGCTGTAGAGGTTGTGTATACCGCCGCCGCCGTAGGTGCGGTCGTTGACGAGTATCTCCACGAACTCATATGGGGCGAAGGCGGCCGCCTCGCGGAGCGCGCGGTTGTCGAAGGTCAGGACGTAGCGCTCCGAGCCGAAGGCGTCGTAAGTCGAGCCGAGCGGGTTGTCGCGGTAGACGCCCGTCGAGGGGCGCGACACCCCCGACTCGGCGGCGGGCGGGCAGAGCGCCCAGACGTTGAAGTCACGCCGCCGCTCCTTAAACGGCGAGGTCGCGAAAAGCACCTCCGTCATCCGGCGCGCGTCGCGCTCGAACTTCGCGGCCTCGGCCGCCGTGTAGCCGTCGCCGAGGATGAGGAAGTCGACTTTCGTCGAAGGGTCGCCGCTCCTCTGAATCTCGACGAGCGGCGCGGGCGACTTGCGCGTCGAGCGGTCGATGAAGATGTCTTTCGGGTCGACGGTCGTGACCCAGACCTCTCGGAAGAGGTTCTGCGCGTCGCGCTTCTTCAAAACCACCTGCGCGGGGGCGTCGGGGGCGGGGAAGCGCAGCGACTCCTGAAAGGTGCGGCGCGTCGTCCGCGCCTCGTCCGTCGTTTCCCACTCGCCGTAGATTGAGGCGAACCCGCGCGAGTAGAGGATGCGGTTGGTCTTCGCGTCCCTCACCTCGAACAGGTACTTACCCAAGTTACTCTCGTCCAACGCACGCGCGGGTCTGCCCGGCCACGCCAGAGGCTCCAACACCACGCGGTCTACGCTAAAGACCTCCTCCGCCGCGTTGCCCGTGTGATAGAAGTCCAGACGCATCGTCCGCGGCGTCTGCTGCGGAGCGCCGGCCTGCAACACGAGAGACAGCGCGAGCAGCGCCAAAGAAGCAATCAACGTTTTACCCATGCCCCCATTCTACACGCGCCCGGCGTCCGCAAAACACCCTCCGGCTTCTGTCGAGAGTCCGTTTCCGGCTCGTGCGCAACTTCGACGTGACGCATAACGGCCTCTTCCCCATGGGCACGCTGGCGCGCGAACTGTTCGACACCATCGCCGACTGCGCGGGCAAGATTGAAGCGCACGCGGCGGCGACTTCGGGGCGCGGCAGGGCACGGCCGGCAAGGCGATGGCGCGCGTCGCCATACTGGAAGACTTGGCGATTATCCGCCGGACGGCGCTCTCGATAGCGGCCGTCGTCCACGGGCTCGACGACAAGTTCCGCCTCCCGCGCAAACCGACCGACCGCGAGCTGCTCGACGCGGCGCGCGCCTTCCTCGCCAACGCCGAGCCGCTCAAGGCCGAGTTCCTGCGCCGCGAGTTGCCGGAGAGCGTCTTTCAGGACTTGGCGGCCAACATCGCGGCCTTCGAGGCGGCGCTCAACACACAACATGCGGGTAAGACCGAGAGCATCACGGCCGGCGCGTCCATCGACGCGGCCTTCGAGCGCGGGACGAACGCCCTCCGCCAACTCGACCCCATCGTCCGCAACAAACTCCACGACGACCCCGCGGCGCTCGCCGCATGGGAGACCGCCAGACGCACCGAACGAGCCGCGCGCCGTGCCAGCCCTACCAAAGCCCCGGCGTCGCCGGCACCGAAACAGTAACCAACATCACCACGGCCGCACCGTGGGGCAACCCTACAACTGACACAGCCGAAGGGCGCGGGGGCTTCTGCTCCCCGCGCCCTTCGCCCTGATTTGAAAAAGGGAGCCGCCGTGCCCCTTGACGACTCACATCCGCCAACGTGAGGCGGCGGTGTGGCACCAACCCCGGTGTGGTCACCACAGGCGTGCCGACTTAATTAACAAGAATCCCCATTGGATACCTCCTGTGCTATATTCCGCGCGTTACTGTCTTTGAAAATAAGGCAACGGCCGCATGCGTAGCTCATCCTCAAGAGTGGAGTAATGAGCATCGCCGTTGAGAGGCTCGGTCTCACGGCGACTCGGTTGAGCGGACGCATTGTAGCCACATTTCTGGCTAAAGGCAAGCCGTCAGGAGGAACTTCCTGATGGCGCGCGTCCCACGCCCCAAACCGGCACGCCTTCCAGAGAAGCTTTTACAGATTCGACTTGCGCTTGGATTATCTCAAGGAGAGATGGTTCGAAGTTTAGAACTCAACAACCTTACCCGGACTACCGTCTCGGCCTACGAGGTCGGAACAAGCGAACCGCCTCTGCCTGTGCTGTTGAAATACGCGAGGTCGGTAGGAGTTTCTACGGACGTTTTAATTGATGATGAGTTAAATCTGCCGGGGAAACTCCCGACTAAGCAGAAGCGCAAGTAACTGTAAGATGATTTAGATGCTTAAGAATCATCGTATTGACACGCGAGTTGGAAGTAGTTAGCCTACTCGTCATTATGGACAATAACGACTGGGTTTCTTTGCCTACACTCTGCTGCCGGACTTGCGCTATTACTTTATTCGTCTCTCCGACAGTAAAACGTCCGGTTTCAGAGTTCTATGTAACTCACCCAGATGGTATATGCCCTCTCAGTTCTGAAATTTCCATCATTGATATTGAAGGTAATTTTCTGGAGAAAGGCGCTTGGCATGAGGGCGGTGAGTTGAAGTATGCCAAAAGGAAAAAGAGGTTAGATGATAACTAAGCGTTGAAGAAAATGCGGATGAATGGACTGGAACCACCAAGACCTTGCGACCACTGGCTTCTGAGTTAAGTTACCCACAAACCTTTCTCTTGCGCGTTTCCGAGCGGACTGGATATGATTTGAGCCGGGAGGGTAACGAATGTTTATTTACACAGTACAGGCGATGCCGGGGCAGAAGGCCAAGTCCGAGGGCGATACTTCCATCAAGTACCGGGTCAAGCGGGTGGACGACTCGATCCCGGTTTCAAAAAAGGGACGCTCCGAGATCATCAGGGACAACCTTGAGTATGCCGAGGCCATAGAACTCATTAACCGCTTCAACAGTCTGGAAGGGAAGTCACAGGAAATAAGGAACGAAGCGGCGCGGCAGAAGAACGAGCTGTAGAAGTTATCCGATGGAGATAGAAAAACTCTCTAGTTTAGCGCGGGGTTAATGCCCGGCGGCGACTAGAGAGTCTGTTAAAGCTTTTGACTGTGATGCGGATGAATGGACTCGAACCATCACGACCTTGCGGCCACTAGCTCCTGAGGCTAG
>JBEVKV010000577.1:0-10245 GCA_040509515.1 Pyrinomonadaceae bacterium
GAAGCGTGACCGCTTTTGTAAGAGAAGCGGCCGGAGACATCTGCGCTCTGGCCGCGCTTTGGCGTCTCTAAAATAGCACCCAGCGCCCGGCAGACGGCTTTCAGCAGGTTGTCCGCCGCGCGCGTCGAACTAGTCCTCTTTATTAAATACTTTCTGGCCGAAGGCTGACTGCTGAAAGCTGACGGCTACTAAGGAACTCCTGATGTCTGCAAATCCGGTTCAGAACCCGCTCCAGAAGAGCGCGGTCGGCTCGGGCCGCCGCGTGAGCCAGCCGCCCACGCGCCACGACTTCTCGAAAATCAAGACGGCGGTGCGCATCCCGAACCTCATCGAGATTCAGCGCGACTCCTACAACCGCTTTCTACAGATGGACTTGCTGCCGGAGGAGCGCGAGCCGGCCGGCCTTCAGGCCGTCTTCCGCTCGGTCTTCCCGATTTCGGACTTCCGGCAGACGGCCGAGCTCGACTTCGTCGAGTACCACATCGGCAACTGGCAGTGTAAGTGCGGCCGGCTCGAAGGTCTGCGCTACCTGCGCGCCAACTGCAAGTCGTGCGGCTCGCTCGTCAAGGTCGACCCGCTGACGCCCGGCGAGACGCTCTGCCACGCGTGCGGCACGTTCAACGCCGTCCGCCCGACCTTGTGCGACAACTGCGGCGAGCCCGTCGGCCTCAAGCACAAGCACGACCAGCAGGAGTGCCAGGAGCGCGGCATGACCTACTCGGTGCCGCTCAAGGTGAAGATTCGCCTGACGGTCTTCGACAAAGACCCGGAGACCGAGACGAAGTCGATCCGCGACATCAAGGAGGAGGAGGTCTTCTTCGGCGAAATCCCGCTGATGACCGACAACGGCACCTTCATCATCAACGGCACGGAGCGCGTCATCGTCTCGCAGCTCCACCGCTCGCCCGGCGTCTTCTTCGAGAAGTCGCCCGTCTATCTGGCGAAGGTCATCCCGTACCGCGGCTCGTGGGTCGAGTTCGAGTACGACCAGAAGAACCTGCTCTACGTCCGCATCGACCGCAAGCGCAAGTTCCTGGCGTCCATCTTCCTGCGTGCGCTGGGCATCTGGCTCAACCCGCAGTTCAACCCGAAGGGCTTCGCCTCCGACTCGCAGCTCGAAGAGGCGGTCAAGAACGCGGGCTTCGCCGACGAGGACATCCTCAACTCCTTCTACATCGGCGACGAGGTGCGCGTCACCGACGCGCGGCTCTACGTGCAGGTGCGCCCAGAGGGGCCGACCAACCTCGTCGGGATGAAGACCGAGCACGACATCAAGCCGCGCGGCGCGGCCGAGCCCATCGTCAAGGCCGGCAAGAAGGTGACCGCGTCCACGCTCAAGGACATCCGCAAGGGGCATGTGACCGAGGTCGAGGTCGACTCGCAGCAGTTCGACGGCGCCTACGCGCTCGCCGACGTG
Organism: Pyrinomonadaceae bacterium; assembly: GCA_040509515.1. GTDB lineage: Bacteria > Acidobacteriota > Blastocatellia > Pyrinomonadales > Pyrinomonadaceae > QHXN01. Next base: position 1,418 of record JBEVKV010000577.1, read on the forward strand.
GTCAACACGGAGACCGGCGAGGTCGTCGTCGAGGCCAACAACGAGATCACGCCCGCCAAGCTTCAGGAGATTATCGAGTCGGGCGTCGGCGGCTTCACCGTCTTCTTCCCCGAGCGCGACGACCTCGGCGGCGTGCTCTCGCAGACCTTGAAGAAGGACGTGATTACGAAGCCGGTGGACGCGCTGCTTGAGATTTACCGCAAGATGCGCCCCGGCGACCCGCCGACGGTGCAGACGGCTTACAGGCTCTTCGAGGGCATGTTCTTCGACGAGCGCAAGTTCGACCTCTCGCGCGTCGGCCGCCTGAAGTTCAACATCAAGATGGGCCGCCCCGAGCGCGAGCGCATCGAAGACCCGCTGCTTTCGGCCAGCGACTTCGTGCAGGTCATCGCGTACCTGCTGAAGATGCGGCGCAACCCCGTCGAGTACCTCGCCGACGACATCGACCACCTCGGCAACCGCCGCGTGCGGGCCGTGGGCGAGCTGCTTGAGAACCAGTTCCGCATCGGCCTCGTCCGCATGGAGCGCGCCATCAAGGAGAAGATGTCGATCCAGCAGGAGATGCAGACGACGATGCCGCGCGACCTGATCAACGCCAAGCCGGTGACGGCGGCGGTGCGCGAGTTCTTCGGCTCCAGTCAGCTCTCGCAGTTCATGGATCAGACCAATCCGCTCTCGGAGATTACGCACAAGCGTAGACTTTCGGCGCTCGGGCCGGGCGGACTCTCCCGCGAGCGCGCGGGCTTCGAGGTGCGCGACGTGCACCCGACGCACTACGGCCGCATCTGCCCCATCGAGACGCCGGAGGGGCCGAACATCGGCCTCATCTCAAGCCTCTCGTGCTTCGCGCGCATCAACGAGTTCGGCTTCATCGAGTCGCCGTACCGCAAGGTGCAGGACGGCCGCGTCATCGAGTTCGTGCGCATCGTCAACGGCGGCGACACGAAGCTCAAGCCGGGCGAACACGTCTCGCAGGAGGACATCGAGAAGGCCAACAAGAAGGTCAACCCCGATGCCCGCCCCGCGCAGTACGAGCCGTACCCCTTCTACCTGACCGCGTGGGAGGAGGACAAGTGGGTCATCGGCCAGGCCAACATCGAGCTGGGCGAGGACGGCGCGATCATCAACGAGCGCAACGCCTCGCGCAAGGCCGGCGAGTTCATCAACGCCCACCGCGACGACATCGAGTACGTCGACGTTTCGCCGAAGCAGCTCGTCTCGGTGGCCGCGTCACTCATCCCGTTCCTTGAGAACGACGACGCGAACCGCGCGCTGATGGGCTCGAACATGCAGCGCCAGTCGGTGCCGCTGCTGCGCGCCGAAGCGCCCTACATCGGCACCGGCATGGAGCAGGTGACGGCGAGGGATTCGGGCGCGGTCGTGGCCGCGCGCCGCGACGGCATCGTGGACTACGTGGACTCGGAGCGCATCATCGTGCGCGCCGACCACAACGTCGACGGCACCATCTCGCGCGAGGTGACGGCCGACATCTACACGCTGACGAAGTTCAAGCGCTCGAACCAGAACACCTGCATCAACCAGCGCCCGATTGTGCAAATCGGCGAGCGCGTCTCGAAGGCGCAGGTCATCGCCGACGGGCCGTGTACCGACCGTGGCGAGCTGGCGCTCGGCCGCAACGTGCTCGTCGCGTTCATGCCGTGGCGCGGGTACAACTTCGAGGACGCCATCCTCGTCTCCGAGCGTCTGGTGAAGGACGACTACTACACGTCGATTCACATCGAGGAGCTTGAGATCGAAGCCCGCGACACGAAGCTCGGGCCGGAGGAGATCACGCGCGACATCCCGAACGTCGGCGAGAACATGCTCCGCGACTTGGACGAAAGCGGCATCATCCGCATCGGCGCGCAGGTCAAGCCGGGCTCCATCCTCGTCGGCAAGGTCACGCCGAAGGGCGAGACGCAGTTGACCGCGGAGGAGAAGCTGCTTCGCGCCATCTTCGGCGAGAAGGCCGGCGACGTGAAAGACGCTTCGCTCGTCTGCCCGCCGGGCATCGACGGCACGGTCGTCGAGGTGCAGGTCTTCACGCGCAAGGGTCAGGAGCGCGACCAGCGCTCGCTCAACATCGAGCAGGAGGAGGAGAACCGCCTCCGCCGCGACCTCGAAGACGAGATTCGCATCCTGCGCGAGCAGCGCGACGCGCGCGTCTACGAGCTGTTCGAGGGGCGCAAGCTCTCGGCCGACCTGACGGTCGAGCGCGAGGTGCGCATCCCCAAGAACGAGACCATCACGCGCGAGATGCTCGCCGGTATCGAGCCCAAACAGCTCCGCAAGGCGCAGCTCGCCGGGGCGCGCGCCGCCGACGTGCTCGCCGAGTCGAAGGACTTCGAGGAGCGAACCGAGCGCCAGATTCGCATCCTCACGGACATCTACGAGGAGAAGATCGCCAAGCTGCGTCAGGGCGACGAACTCGCCCCCGGCGTCATCAAGATGGTCAAGGTCTTCATCGCGATGAAGCGCAAGCTGTCGGTCGGCGACAAGATGGCCGGCCGCCACGGCAACAAGGGCGTCATCGCGCGCATCCTCCCCGAGGAGGACATGCCGTACCTGCCGGACGGCACGCCCGTGGACATCGTCCTGAACCCGCTCGGCGTGCCCTCGCGCATGAACGTCGGGCAGATTCTTGAGACGCACCTCGGCTGGGCGGCGCGCGTGCTCGGGGTGCATTTCGCGACGCCGGTCTTCGACGGCGCGACCGAGCCCGAGATCAAGCAGATGATCAAGAAGGCCAGCCAGACGCTCCGCGACCAGGGGCTGCCCGAGATCGTCGAGGACTCCGGCAAGACGGTGCTCTACGACGGGCTCTCCGGCGAACCGTTCGAGCAGAAGGTGACGGTCGGCTACATCTACATGCTCAAGCTCTCGCACCTCGTGGACGACAAGATTCACGCGCGGAGCATCGGGCCGTACTCGCTCATCACGCAGCAGCCGCTCGGCGGCAAGGCGCAGTTCGGCGGCCAGCGTTTCGGCGAGATGGAGGTCTGGGCGCTCGAAGCCTACGGCGCGGCGCACATCCTTCAGGAGCTGCTGACCGCCAAGTCGGACGACGTGGCGGGCCGGTCGAAGATTTACGAGGCCATCGTCAAGGGCGAGGCCGACTTCAACCCGGGCGTGCCCGAGTCGTTCAACGTCCTCGTGCGCGAGCTTCAGTCGCTCTGCCTCGACGTGGAACTCATCGACCGCAACGCGGCGATTGACGAGGCGGCGGCCGGCGACGGCCTCGGCCGCCCCGTCGTCCCGACCGCCGGCCCGGTGGAGTAGAGGGTTAGTAAGGGTCACGGGGCGGCGGTTTTCACGGCCGCCGCCTCGACCCGAAAGATTTATAGCCGCCACAGTCATTTTTGCTTTCGGCTTTCTGTTTACGGAGATAAAAACGGTGTTCAGATTCCAGCAAGAGAAGACGCAACTCGCGCCCGACTTCGAGGCGATTCGCATCTCCCTGGCTTCGCCGGAGAAGATTCGCCAGTGGTCGCACGGAGAGGTGACGAAGCCGGAGACGATCAACTACCGCACGTTCAAGCCCGAGCGCGACGGACTGTTCTGCGCGCGCATTTTCGGCCCCGTCACCGACTGGGAGTGCCTCTGCGGCAAGTACAAGCGGATGAAGCACCGCGGCGTGATCTGCGACAAGTGCGGCGTCGAGGTCACGCAGGCCAAAGTGCGCCGCGAGCGCCTCGGCCACATCGAGCTGGCGAGCCCCTGCTCGCACGTCTGGTTCTTCAAGGGGCTGCCCTCGCGCATCGGCCACCTGCTCGACATCCCGCTGCGCGAGCTTGAGAAGGTTCTCTACTTCGAGAGCTACATCGTCATCGACCCGGGCGACGCGCCGGTCAAGGAGCGCGAGCTGCTGACCGACGAGCGCTTCCGCGAGCTGACGCGCGACTTCCCCGGGCAGTTCGTCGCGCGCATGGGCGCGGAGGCCATCAAGGAACTCCTCGCCGCCGTCAACATCGAGGAGCTGTCGGTCGATTTGCGCCAGCGGATGAAGGAGGAGAACTCGCAGCAGAAGAAGCTGAAGTACTCCAAGCGTCTGAAGGTCACGACCTCGTTCCTCAAGTCGGGCAACCACCCCGACTGGATGATTCTCGACGTGATTCCCGTGATCCCGCCCGAGCTTCGGCCGCTGGTGCCGCTCGACGGCGGCCGGTTCGCCACGTCGGACTTGAACGACCTCTACCGGCGCGTCATCAACCGCAACAACCGTCTGAAGAAGCTGATGGAGCTGCGCGCGCCCGAGGTCATCGTGCGCAACGAGAAGCGCATGCTTCAGGAGGCGGTCGACGCGCTGTTCGACAACGGCCGGCGCGGCCGCGTGCTGCGCGGCGTCAACAACCGCCCGCTCAAGTCGCTCTCCGACACGCTCAAGGGCAAGCAGGGGCGCTTCCGCCAGAACCTGCTCGGCAAGCGCGTCGATTACTCGGGGCGCTCGGTCATCGTCGTCGGCCCCGAACTCAAGCTCCACCAGTGCGGCCTGCCGAAGAAGATGGCGCTTGAGCTGTTCAAGCCGTTCATCTACAACCAGCTCGAAAAGCAGGGCTACGCCGCCACCATCAAGCAGGCGCGCGAGATGGTCGACCGGCAGGAGCCGGTGGTCTGGGACATCCTCGAAGAGGTCATCCGCGAGCACCCTGTGCTTTTGAACCGCGCCCCGACTCTGCACCGCCTCGGCATTCAGGCGTTCGAGCCGGTGCTGGTCGAAGGCAAGGCCATCAAGATTCACCCGCTCGTCTGCACGGCCTTTAACGCGGACTTCGACGGCGACCAGATGGCCGTCCACATCCCTCTGAGCCCCGAGGCGCAGATCGAGGCGGCCGTGCTGATGCTCGCCTCGAACAACATCCTCAGCCCCGCGTCGGGTCAGCCCATCGCGGTGCCCTCGCAGGACATCGTCCTCGGTTGCTACTACCTGACGAAGGACAAGCCGGGCGCTAAGGGCGAGGGGCGCGTCTTCGCCTCGATCAACGAGGTGCTGCTCGCGCTCGACGCGAAGGAGGTCACGACGCAGACGCCCATCAAGCTGCGCGTCGTCGGCAACCTCATCGACCTGACGCAGGAGCACGACACGCAGGACGTGATGCGCGCCGCCGTGCAGGAGAACGTCCGCCGCGTCATCAACACGACCGTCGGCCGCGTCATCTTCAACGACCAGATTCCCAAAGGTCTGTCCTACATCAACGGGACGCTCAAGAAGAAGGGGCTCCAGTCGCTCGTCAACTACTGTCACCTCCGCCTCGGCCACGAGATGACGGTGAAGATGCTGGACGACCTGAAGTCGCTCGGCTTCCTCTACGCGACGCGCGCCGGCATCTCCATCGGCATCGACGACCTCGTCACGCCCGACGCCAAGAAGACGCTCGTCGGACAGGCCGACCGCGACGTGATCGAGGTCGAGAAGCAGTACCGCGACGGCGTCATCACCAACGGCGAGCGCTACAACAAGGTCATCGCCATCTGGTCTGAGGTCACCGACAAGGTCGCCAAAGAGATGTTCCTGGCGATGGACGAGAAGGAGAAGACGGCCAAAGAGGCCAACCCGATTCTCATCATGTCGGACTCCGGCGCGCGCGGCACCGCGCAGCAGATTCGACAGCTCGCAGGCATGCGCGGCCTGATGGCCAAGCCCTCGGGCGAGATCATCGAGACGCCGATTCGCTCGAACTTCCGCGAGGGGCTGAACGTCCTCCAGTACTTCATCTCGACGCACGGCGCGCGCAAGGGTCTCGCGGACACGGCCTTGAAGACGGCCGACTCCGGCTACCTGACGCGCCGCCTCGTCGACGTGGCGCAGGACGTGATCGTCTCCGAGCCCGACTGCGGGACGCTCAAGGGCATCTCGGCTTCGGCCATCGTCGAGGGCGGCGAGGAGATCGAGAGCCTGCGCGACCGCATCATCGGCCGCACGGCGCTCGAAGACGTGATCGACCCCGTGGAGGGCGCGGTCATCGTCGCCTCGAACGACGAGATCAACGAAGACCTCGCGCAGGAGATTCAGCGCTCGGGCGTGCAGCGCGTCCGCATCCGCTCGGTGCTGACGTGCGAGTCGCGCCGCGGCGTCTGCATCAAGTGCTACGGCCGCAACCTCGCCACGGGCAAGGCCGTGGACATCGGCGAGGCCGTCGGCGTCATCGCCGCGCAATCAATCGGCGAGCCCGGCACGCAGCTCACGATGCGCACGTTCCACATCGGCGGCACCGCGCGCCTCGAAGAGTCCTCGAAGCACGAGGCGCGCATGGACGGCACCATCAAGTACGTCGAGCTGAACGTGGTCAAGAACCGCCGGGGCGAGATCACGGCGATGAACCGCAACGGCGCGCTCATCATCATCGACGAGCGCGGCCGCGAGGTGGCGCGCCACCAGATAGTCTACGGCGCGCACATCCACGTCGAGAACGGCGCGCGCGTCACCGAAGACCAGGTGCTGGCGACGTGGGATCCGTTCACCTTCGCCATCCTGACCGAGGTCGCCGGCGTGGTGAAGTATCAGGACTTGAAGGAGGGCGTGACGGTCGAGGAGGAGGTTGACGAGGTCACGGGTCAGTCCCGCGTCGTCGTCAAGGACTCGCCCGACGAGAAGCGCCAGCCGCGTCTGGAAATCCGCAGCGGCAACAAGGTGCTGAAGACTTACCAGATGCCAGTGCGCGCCAACCTGATGGTGCACGACGCCGACGAGGTCGCGCCCGGCGACGTGATCGCCAAGATTCCGCGCGAGACGACCAAGACGAAGGACATCACGGGCGGTCTGCCGCGCGTCGTCGAACTATTCGAGGCGCGCAAGCCCCGCGAGACGGCGGTCATGTCCGAGATCGACGGCACCGTCAAGCTCGGCGCCATCTCGAAGGGCAAGCGTCGCCTCATCGTGGTCGGAGACGACGGCGAGGAGCGCGAGTACGACATCCCGCGCGGCACGCACATCAACGTGCAGGAGGGCGACCGCGTCCGCGCCGGCGAGGCGCTGATGGACGGCCCGCTCAACCCGCACGACATCCTGCGCGTGCTCGGCATGAACCGCTTGCAGGAGTACCTCGTCAACGAAATTCAGGAGGTCTACCGCCTGCAGGGCGTCAACATCAACGACAAGCACATCGAGGTCATCGTCCGCCAGATGCTCCGGTGGGTGCGCATTAGTGACGTGGGCGACACGGACTTCCTCTTGGACGAGCAGGTTGACCGCTTCCGCTTCACCGACGAGAACGAGCGCATCGCGGGCGCGGAGGGCGAGCCGTCGAAGGCCGAGCCGCTGCTCTTGGGCATCACGAAGGCTTCGCTCTCGACCGACTCGTTCATCTCGGCGGCCTCCTTCCAGGAGACGACGAGGGTTCTGACCGAGGCGGCCATCTCGGGGCGCGTGGATTACCTGCGCGGCCTCAAGGAGAACGTCATCATGGGCCGGCTCATCCCCGCCGGCACCGGCATGGACTTCTACCGTAACGTCAAGGTCGAGCGCGACACGACGGCCGAGCGCGAGCGCGAGGAGCAGCAGGAGAGCCTCTCCGACCTTCTCCTCGGCGTCGAGCCCCCGGCGGTCGTCCCCGCGCGCGAGAAGGTCGTTGTCGCGGCCGACACCGACGGCGACGCCGACGACGACACGCCCGACGCCGCCGACGCGGGCGACGACGAGTAAACCTTCAAACCCAACCAGACAAAACACCGGCGCGGGCCCGCACAGCCCGCGCCGGTCTTTCGTTTGCCGGTTCAAAACTCGCCCGGGGAGCGCGCGGCCGCGAGCGCGGGCGCTTAAAATTTCTGTGGACGCGGGGCGGAATGCGCCTATAATGCGGCTCCTACGAACAAGGGCGGCGCAAACTCACGGCCCGGCGAAACCTCTTCCAAAGACCTCAACCGCGAGCACAGAGCGGCGAGACGGACGAGGTCGGACGAACCTCGCGGCGTCCGCGCGCGGCCTTCAGGCAGCAGGAATCGCAACCGCCGTCTCCGCGCGGCGGCCTCAACCTCAAAAGGAGAAAGCATCGTGCCTGTAAGAATCACCGTTGACATCTTCAGCGGGCGGCCCAACCCCACAGTTGACCTCGCGGGCAAGGAGGCGCAGGAGGCGCTCGAACGACTGAGCCCGGCCGAGACGCTGACGGCCGACGCCGCCGAGAAGACGGCGACGCCCATCCTCGGCTACCGTGGGCTCGTCGTCGAACAGACGGGGAAGGAGTCGAACAAGAATCTGCCCGCACGCGTGCGGGTGAGCGCCGGCAACCTCGTCGGCCGCGGGCTCGCGCACCGCGCCTCCGACGCCGGCTTCGAGGACTTCTTCTTCAAGGGGGCGTTCAAGAAGGTGCAGGGTGTGACGAAGATGCGCGGACGCATCATGGAGGAGGTCGAGCGGGGTCGCCTCGCCCGCGAGAACCTGCTCCTCAAGCCGCTGCCGTTCCCCATCAAGATCGCGTGCCTGTGCGCGCCGCTCTACGAGCCCAATTGGTGGAACGACGCCGGGCAGAGGCAGCACAACAACAACTGCTACAATTACGCGACGAACTACCGCTCCGACACCTTCGCGCAGCCCGGGCAGGCGGCCGGGGCGATGTACACGGATTTAACCTGCGCGTCGGTTCTGCCGGCGGCGGTCGCCGACGCGCTTGAGGACTCGCCGGGCGCGAACAACAAGTGTCCGGCGGAGGGGCATCTCGTGGCGCTCGTCATCGCGCCCGGGTTTGACTTCCACTGGTACAGGAAGGGCAGGAACGGTTTCTGGTCGCACAAGCCGGGGGGCACGGCGGTCACGAATCTGGACAACAGCGGCAACCTCATCCCCGACCCGCGGACGGCGAACAGAGGCCCCTACACGGACTTCTGCACGTTCA
>JBEVKV010000578.1:0-23151 GCA_040509515.1 Pyrinomonadaceae bacterium
CGCCGGACTCTTCGCGAAGAGTCCGGCGCGGCCTTCTTCTTTCGACGCGCGAGCGCGGCGGCGCGCTTTAGTCGCTGACGCCCGAGGCCGCCTGCTGCGTGGTGGACTTCGGGTCGTAGGGCGTCTTGAGGTACTCCTGCGCGGCGCGCTGCGCCCCGTCGAAGTCGATGCCGGACTCGACCGCCTGCCGGTACTCGTGGACGGCACGCGCGCGGTCGCCCATCCCGTCGTAGGCGTTGCCGCGCTTGATGCGCGCCCACGCCTCGATCCACGTCGGCTTCAGGTTGCCGTCGAGCGCGGCGCGGAAGTTGTCGAGCGCCTGCTGGTAGTTGCGCTGTTCGAGGAAGATGAGCCCGAGGTTGTAGTAGACCCACGAGTTCGACTTGTCGAGCTTGAGCGCCTCCTCCAACTGCCGCTGCGCTTCGAGGTACTGCCCCTCGCGGAACAGCTCAAGGCCGCGCCGCGCGACGATGGAGATGCGCAGCTCTTCCGACGAGCGCATCACCTTGTTGTTGGGGTCGATGATGACCTCAAGCGGCTTGCCCTTGACCTCGAAGTCGAAGTCCTCGCTGCGGTCGGCGACGAAGACGACGGTGTTGGCGTCGTCGCCCTCGGCGCGGAGTTGCAGCTCGACCGGCATCCGCAGGTTGTCCACGTTCTGCTTGACCGTGCCGCGCGCGCGGAACTTGCCCGAGCGCGTGCGGATGATCTGATAGTCCACGGAGAACTCGGGCACGCCCGTCCCCTCGACCCACCGCGCGAAGAAGTAGCGCATGTTCTCGCCCATGACGGCCGTCGTCAGCTTCTCGAAGTCGTCGATGGAGGCGTTGCGCCCGCGGAACTCTGCGGCGTAGCGCTTGAGCAGCTCGTCGAACTTCCCGGGCCGGATCGTCTCGCGCAGCATGCGGAAGACCATCGCGCCCTTGTAGAAGACGACGGCCTGATAAGCCGCCGACTGGTCGTCGAGCGTCGAGGGCGCGCGCGCCACCGACGCCGCCTGCTCGAACATCAGCGCGCGCTCAAGCATGTCGCGCTGCGCCGTGTCGAGCTGCCCGCCCGAGAGCTTGTGCTCGCGGAAGGCGAAGCTGCTCCACTCGGCGAGACCCTGCGAGAGCCACGCGTCGTCGAACGACTTCAGGCCGACGGTCAGCCCCCACCACTGGTAAGCGACCTCGCGCAGCATGCGCTCGTCGAGCGAAGCCTGCCGGCCGGGCGTGAAGAAGCGCGGGGACAAAAACTGTATGCCGGGCGCGGCGTAGGCGTCGAGGCTCGCGTCGTCGATCTGGACGATGCTGAGGCGCGTGCCGAAGGCCGGCGGCCCGTACTTCTGCGTGTAGAACTGCAAAGCCTCGCCGACGAGCTGCCCGTAAGGGTCTATGAAACTCTCGCTGCCGGGCTGGACGTGGAACGTCAGCTCGTAAGCGCCCATCCTGAGCGTGCGCGTGATGAAGTGGCCGACCGCGAAGCTGCCGACCAGACTGGGCTGGCGCGTCACGAAGCGGTAGCTGCGCAAGCCCGCCTGACTTTGCGCCGACGTGCGCGCGGGCGCGGTGCCGCCGACGGCGGCGCCCGCGGGCGGGAGGAACTGCGCGCCGCCGAGTTCGGCCACGGGCTCCTCGCTCATCCCGGCGACGGTGTAGCCGGCCGGGACGCTGATGGTGAAGTCGGACGTGGCGCGGTCGGCCGCGTACTCGTGGAACGGGAACCAGCGCCCCGCGTACATCAGGTACGACATGTCGGGGCCGACGTAGGCGAGGCGCTTCGTCAGGAGCGGCCCGCCCTCCGGCGTGACGAGCGCGCCCGACCAGCGGAACCGCAGCGTCTGCTGCTGACCCGCCGGGACGACTTCGCCCAAGTCGACGCGCACGAACGGCCCGATGGTTTCCAGCCCCGCCTGATCCTGCACGACGTTGGTCAAGACCTTGCCGTTGCGCTCGACCGACTCGACCTTGAGCGAGCCGTTCAGCTCGAAGACGACCGAGCGCGTGTTGTCGAGCGGCGTGAGGGTGACGTCGGCCGTCGCGGTCAGGAGGTGCTGCGCGGGGTTGAGTTCGGCGATGACGCGGTAGTGGTTAACGTCGAAGCGCGCGCGCTGACCCGGCTGGAGCGGCGTCTCGGCAATGGTCTGCGCGGGCGGCGGGGTCGGGGCGGGCGTGGGCGTCGCGGCGGGTCTGGCCGGCGTCGGGCGCTGCGCGCCGGGGCGGCGCGCGCCGCGCGGCTGCGCCGAGGCAGGCGCGGCGGCCGACGCCAGCGCCAGCGCTAAAAGGGCGTAGTTAAAGAGTCTCTTCATCGTCTGATTTTCCTGCTGAAAACGTTACGCGAACGATACGCCGATACGTCCCCTTCTGACAACCTTTCGGCCGCGCCGCGTCCGCCGTTCCGCTGAGTCGTAAGGCCGCGTGGAAACGCGCCGGGGCGGGCGTTTCTGCTAATAAGACAAGCGTTTGGATGTCCCCTCAGGCCGCACCGTTGTACGCGCCCCGGCTGCCAAAAGGGCGCCGCGGAAGCCCGCCCCGACCGGCCCCGCCGGCCCGCTTGACACCCCGCGCCGCGCGCCCCCATCCTTCCCGAATGGACTCATACCGCGACCCGGCCATACGCATCACGCTGCTGCCGCGCGACACCAACCCGCAGGGGACGATCTTCGGCGGCATCATCCTCAGTTACATCGACATCGCCGGCGCGGTCGAGGCGCACCGCCGCACCGGGCTCGAACGCTTCGTCACGGTCGCCATGCGCGAGGTCATCTTCCACCAGCCGGTCTTCGTCGGCGACCTCGTCAGCTTCTACGCGCAGACACTCCGCATCGGCACCACCTCCATCACCGTCCGCGTCGTCGTCGAGGCCGAGCGCTACGGCGGCACGAGCGAGAAGATAAAAGTCACAGAGGCCGAAGTCGTCTACGTCGCCGTGGACGCCAACCGCCGCAAGATGCGCATCAACAAGGAACTCATCAAAGGGCTCGAAGACATCGAGCAGCACGAGACTTCGTGAGGCTACGAACGAACATTTTCAGGCCTGTCAACGCCGCTGAGGTATGCAAGAGGTACGCAAGAAAACTTGGCACACCCCTGCCCGCCGCTTGCTACTTACCGCGCAGTAGCACTATACAATTCCGTATCAAAGTGCCTGTGTGACGGTCGTTGCTCTGTCCTTGCGAGACAGGAATCAAGGATGAGTCAGTACGAAATCACCAGAGAGGACATTGACGCTTTGCTCGAATACCTGCCCCGCTTCGAGGAGCTGGGCCGGACGTTCGCCAAGTGGGGCGACGTGGAAAAGAACGCTGATGGCAGCATCAGTATGCCGTATCCAATCTACGATGAAGACGTGGACGAGTTTTTCAGGCTGGTGGGACAACGAGGATGGATTGATGTCGGCTATAAGCCTGAGGAAGCAGCGCGGATGCTCGCGGGGGAGGAAGTCATCGAGCAGGCAAGTCTCGAACAGGTCAAGACGATGCTGACTTACTGCGTGCGCGGAGAGCGGTTCTGTGACGGGCACCGAGAGTCGTTGCTTATGGGCGGGCAAATTGTCTCTCTGCTCAGAAGGCTCAAAACCATCCGCGAACAGATGTGAGGTGACGAGTCACCCGAACTGACTGCGATGAATGAGGAAATAATTGACCGTGTATGGGCGCGGATTGCAGAGAAGGAAAAAACTAACAGCCAGCGAGCAGCATAGCCTCTATATGAAAATGGTGTTTATTCAACTATCCAGTCCGCATACTCTAAGTAATCATGCCCCTACTCTTTCTTCCTGCTTGCCTTTTTCCTTTCAGGTTTGACATCAATTAAGGTCTGCTGGGCGAGCAGTTCATGCTTTTGAGCGACCCCTTCCTCACGGAGCCTCTTGATAGCTGCTTGGCAGTACTGCTCATTGTTGTCTAAGAGCAAGCAACGTCTCCCGAGAGACAGAGCTGCTAGTCCAGTCGTACCGCTCCCTCCAAATGGGTCAACAACAAACCCACCATTTGGGCACAAAAGCTTTATGAAGAAGAGAGGTAGGTCAACGGGGAAGACAGCCGGATGTCCTTTGTTTTTACCAACAAGCGGTAAACTCAATACATTAGACGGCAGGACGGTTTGCTGCCCGACCCACTTAGATATGTCACGACCGAACCCACTCGCGTTAGCTGAATTGTGGCGGCTCAGGTCGTTCTCCCCCAGCTTAGCAAGGCGAGACTCTACCCAACCCCCGATGGGTTTCCGTACTGCGTTCTGATTCATGTAGGGCCGCTTTGACTTCGCGAGGTGGAAGCAGTACTCCCAGCCGTCGCGCAGGCGCGTCGGCCAGTAGCCGGGCATCGGGTTCGTCTTGTGCCAGAGGTAGTCCTCAATGGAGAACCATCCACGCTCACAGAGCGCCTCGATGGTGCGCCAGACGTAACGGTGGCGCACACCGTCAACGACCTTATCTTTGATGTTGATGACGAGGCTGCCCGAAGGCTTGAGCGCATTAAAAAAAGGTTCGTGGAAGGTCAGGAACCACTCTACAAACTTGTCCGGATGCACACTATCATAATGTTTGTGTCGTGCATCCGCGTAGGGAGGAGATGTGACTATTAAATCAACCTGTCCTTCGTAAGCCTTCAACTCTTCTCGGCTGTCACCACAGATTACTGTGCAAGTTGCATCGGCTTTCCTAACAGTAATGCTAGATGCCGGTACGCTCATATTTTCTTTTCCCTTATATTAGGAAGTGGATTGCAGAAGTAAAAAACCAGTTTGTACGGGTCGTTAAAGTAGCCTCCATCGTCAGTGAGTCCGGCGCGGAAGCAGGCTTCGCCAAAAGAATCCAGAAGTCTTGGTGGAATGTCAACTTGTGTACAAGCGGTCTCATAAATAGCACCTCAGCAGAATCTTGATGCAGCCGAGCTGCACGAAGCCGAGGAAATTCTCGACGTGATAATCGAAGCGCGTCGCCACCCGGCGGAAATTCTGGAGCCACGCGTTCAGCCGCTCGACCTTCCAGCGGCGCTTGTAGCGCCGCAACTTCCGCCCGTCCTGCGTCGCCGGCTTCTTCCGGTTCCGGCGGTGCGGCGCGATCAACTCGATGCCCCGTGCCGCCAACTCGGCGTCGAGCGGGTCGGAGTCGTAAGCCTTGTCGCCGATCAGGCGCTCGGGCCGCTCGGCGGTAAAACTCTGAAGGAGAGTTTCGCCGACAAGGGTGACTTCATGCGGGCTAGCAGACGCCGCGTGGATGGCGAGTGGAAGACTAGCATTGTCTGCCACCACCATGAGTTTCGTGCCTTTCCCCCGCTTAGTCTTACCGACCGCGCGCCCCCCTTTTTCGCGGTGACGAACGTCCCGTCGATGAAGCACTCGCTCAAGTCCACCTCGCCGCGCTCGCGCAGGTCTTCGGCTAAGGCTTCGAGCACGCGGCGCAGCGTGCCGTCACGCGACCACTGCTGGAACCGGCGGTGGCAGGTCTGGTACGGCGGGAAGCGGCCGGGCAAGTCCTGCCACCGCGCCCCCGACCTGAGAATCCACAGCACCCCGTCCAGTACCTCGCGGGTGTCCTTCCACGGCCGTCCTCGGTTGTCTTCGCGGCGCGGCGGGTCGGGTATTAGTGGAGCCAGCACGGCCCATTGCTCATCGGGTAACTCTTCGCCTCGTGCCATGCAGAAATGCTAGCACGGGTTTTTATGAGACTGCTTGTACTCATTTAATCACCGTGTCCCGGTTGGGGAACTGCGTGCGGTGTACGTCTTCGGGCGGTTGCGAGCGGTGTATGTCCGCGCGTCGCCACTCGCCGGTGGTCGAGCCGGCGGGGCGCGTCGTCGTCGAGCGCGTGCGCTCGCGCGCGCGCTTGGCGCGGCGGACGGTTGCGGTGCGCCGCTTGGTGGCGGCCGCGCGCGTCCACTCGCCGACGCGCTGGAACGGGTGGAAGTCGCGCTCGGTCAGCACCTCGCCCGTCGCCTGCCGCAGCCGCATCGTGAAGAGCGCGAAGATGAAAAGCCCGAGGTTGAAGAGGACGCCCGTCAGCACGACGAACTCGCCGGGGACGACGCCGATGGTCGCGCGGTCGATGAACGCGTTGAAGTCGTAAGCCGGAACGGGGTGGATGTAGACCTTCAAATTCCAGCACGCGGCGAGCAGCACGAAAATCCAGAGGTAGTTCCGGCGCAGGCGTCGGCCGAGCGCCTCCCACTCGCTGATGGTGAAGTGCGGCGTCTTGAGGTCGTCGACGAGGATTCCCATCCACGCGTCGTCGGCCTCGGCGCCGGGCGTCAGGATGTGCGTGAAGTAGCCGGTCTCGACGATGCGGACGCGGCTCGACCAGATTTCGTAGTAGCGGTAGCGGCGCGCCTCCATGAAGAGGAAGAAGCCGACGAGCACCGTGTTGATGAGGATGACGAAGTGCGGGTTGGTCGGCGAGGAGAAGGCGAACGAGAGCGTCGCGCCCGTGGTGAGCACCGCCCAGTTGGTCGTCGTGTCGAGACGGTTGCGCCAGGTGTTGGCGCGCGTCACCTCGCCGCGGTAGAAGTGGACTATCGCCGTGTTGAACTCGGCGGGCGTGACGCGGCGCGTGACGGCGGCCGCGCGCGGCGCCTGCGCGGCGTGGACGGCCGCCTGCTCGGGCGTCAACGTCTGGTGGATGGGTGCGGTCTCGGGCGCGTCGGGCGGCGCGGGACGTGTGGGCTGGGATGTCTTGCTCTGGGCGGCCGAAGCCTCGGTCGCCCTGGGGCGCAGGTCTGTCTTCATCTTCCTGTCTGCTTCCGACTCGAAACTGCCGGGCCGGCGGGAGGAGAGGACGCCAGCCCGACTGAAGCTGAATCATAGCACACGCCGCCTGCGGCGGAAGGCAAAAGGCAAAGCGCGAAAGGCATAAAGGCAAAAGTGAAGACGGCAGGCGGCGCGGCTCCTGTCTTTTATTTTTGCCTTTTAAAGTTTGCCTTTTGCCTTTCGCCTTCCCTCGTTGGGCTCTGCTTGACAGCCGCGCGGAGCCGCTTCTATAGTCACTTTTTGTCCGCCGCTTCATTGAAAACTGACTCGGGTGACCATGCAGGCGCGAGAGGGTTTTGAGCCGTCTTCGGGAGAGGACGAGCGCTGGATGCGCGAGGCGCTCGGCGCCGCGCGCGAGGCCGCCGCGAAGGGCGAAGTGCCCGTCGGCGCCTGCGTCGTCAGCCGCGAGGGCGCGCTGCTCTCGGCCGCCGGCAACCGCACGCGCGCCGACTGCGACCCGACGGCGCACGCCGAAGTGCTGGCGCTGCGCGAGGCGGCGCGGCGCGCGGGCAACTACCGTCTGACGGGCGCGGTCGTGTACTCGACCGTCGAGCCGTGCGCGATGTGCGCGGGCGCGCTCGTGCAGGCGAGGGTCGCGCGGCTCGTCTACGGCGCGCGCGACGAGCGGGCCGGCGCGGTCGAGTCGGTCTTCCGCGTCTGCGACGCAAGCTCTTTGAACCACCGGATGGAACTGACCGCGGGCGTGCTCGGCGAAGAGTGCGGCGCGCTCATGCGTGAGTTCTTCCGGGAGAGAAGAATCGGGAGGACGAAGACGGAAGGGTGAAGGCCGGATGGCTTTCAACTCGTCCTTCATCCTTCCATCTGCGGAGAGGTCGCATAGTGGTTTAGTGCACCGGTCTCGAAAACCGGAGTGGTCGAAAGGCCACCGTGGGTTCGAATCCCACCCTCTCCGCCATTTCTATTTCAGGCCCAATAACTAGAGAGCCTCACCGGCGGGCCAGACCTCTTACCCCCGACCACATCAACTTTGCCGCCCGGCGTAATACGCGACGTGGAGAGCCGGGGATAGCTGTGCTTTTCGGCAGCTCTGACGCCTCTTCCTCGGGTATGATGAGGGGTGCAAACGTTCCGAGCGAAAGGAAGCGGTCTTTATGGCAGGTTGGGACGGGGACGCGCTCGCGGAGAGCATGGAGCAGGCGATGGAGCGGCAGCAGGAGGCCGCCGAGGCGCGGCGCGCGCGCAGGGAGCAGTCCACCCCAGAAGATCGTGAGCGCAAGGCGCGTGAAGAGTCCCTCAGGCTCTCGCGTGCGCGTTTGGAAGAGCAGCTCGGGCGCGCGACCAGCCCCGCGCACCGGGCCATGCTTGAGCGCGCGCTGAAGGCGCTGGAGACACCGGCGGCCACGGACGCCGGGCCGGAGGAGACGCCGCCAAAGGGCTGACCCCGAACCGGCGCGACCGGCTTGTAGAATCGAAAGCACCTCTCACTTCTCACCTCTCACCTCTAATCCCCTCTGACCTTTTTAAGACGAGCCGCAAGGGCGAGACTCTCCAACGCACGGGCCGAGGTGCGTCGTCCGTGGTTCGGCCGTCATCACGAAAAGGACGAAACTCGGATGTTGTGTCGGTCGTTAAGTGTCTCGACTCTCCCACAGGCTATGCCGCGGGAAGGTGCCGTGTAAGGCTTGAGCACCGGTGAAGCGGCTTCCGGCGAACCAGTACTCCCTTAACTAACTCAGTTCTGCGTCCATCGAGTGTGCTCGCGCGCATTCGTAAGAGTATCCGTGCGTTTACCGCGGCAGGCGGTAGACGTTTACCAACCCGGCGCGGCTCAACGCGCGAACCAATACACAGTAATGCTCAACATCACTAACCTGTCCAAGACCTATCCCAACGGGGTGCAGGCGCTCAAGGGCGTCAGCCTCGACATCGGGCGGGGGCTGTTCGGGCTGCTCGGCCCCAACGGCGCCGGCAAGTCCACGCTGATGCGCACGCTGGCGACCCTACAGGAGCCGGACGCCGGCGAGATTCTCTTCGACGGGCTGGACGTGGTTCGCGACCCCGAGGCGCACCGCCGCCACCTCGGTTATCTGCCGCAGGACTTCGGCGTCTACCCGGGCGTCTCCGCCTACGACCTGCTCGAACACCTCGCCGTCCTCAAGGGGCTTGCCGACCGGAAGGCGCGCCGCGCGCAGGTCGAGGCGCTGCTGGAGCAGACCAACCTGTGGGCGCAACGCAAGAAGGCCGTGAGCGGCTTCTCCGGCGGGATGCGGCAGCGCTTCGGCATCGCGCAGGCGTTGCTCGGCGACCCGCGGCTCATCATCGTGGACGAGCCCACGGCCGGGCTCGACCCGGAGGAGCGCAACCGCTTCCACAACCTGCTCAGCGAAGTGGGCGAGAACATCGTGGTCATCCTCTCCACGCACATCGTCGAGGACGTGCGGCAGCTCTGCCCACGCATGGCCATCATGGCCGAGGGGCGCGTGCTGCGCGCGGGCGCGCCCCGCGAGCTGATCGCCGAGCTGGAGGGACGCGTCTGGCGAAAGACGGTGGAGAAGCCGGCGGTCGAAGCCTACCGCAAGTCGCTCCGCGTCATCTCCACACAGCTCTACGAGGGGCGCACGCTGGTGCATGTGCTGCACGATGGGCGGCCGGAGGAGGGCTTCGCGGCGGTGGAGCCGAACCTTGAGGACGTGTACTTCTCCATCCTGCGCGCGCCGGCGGAGGCCCGCCATGCTGCTTGATGTCATCCGGTTCGAGTGGCGCTACCACACACGGCAGCTCTCCTTCGCGGTGGGCGTGCTCTTTTTCCTCGGCATGGGGTTCATGCTGCCGGTGCTGGGTTACGGCCCGGGCGGCACGCACCTGAACTCGCCCTACGTCGTGATGCAGTCGGTGGGGTTGCTGTCGCTGCTCACCATCTTCGTGCTGACCGTCTTCTGCGCGAACGCGGTGGCCCGCGACGCCGAGCACGGGATGAAGGAGATCGTCTACGCCACGTCGGTGGGCAAGCTGCGCTACCTGACCGCGCGCTTCGTGGGAGCACTGGCGGCCGCGGTGACGGTCTTCTCCTCAACCATCGTCGGCATGTACCTCGCGCCCGTGGTGGGCAACGTCGACCCGGCCAAGCTCGGCGACCCCAACCCGCTGGCGTACCTTTGGGCGCTGCTGGTGTTGGCGCTCCCCAACATGCTGTTCGCCGGCGCGGTCATCTTCGCGCTGGCCGTGCTCACGCGGAGCGTGCTGGCCAGCTACGTGGGCAGCGTCTTCCTGTACATGCTGTGCATGGTGGTCGCGATGATGATCGACTCGCCGCTGATGGCCGGGTCGTCGCCGCAATCGCCGCAGGCGATGGCCCGTGCGGCCGTCCTCGACCCCTTCGGCATCTCCGCCTTCTTCCAGCAGACGTGGTACTGGACGCCCGCCCAGCGGGACACCCAACTGCTGTCGCTGGACGGCTACTTCCTCATCAACCGCCTGCTGGTGTTGGGGCTGTCGGCGGCGATTCTGTTCGTCACCTACCGCTTCTTCTCGTTCCGGCTGGCCGCGGGCGCACGCCTCGCGTCGGCGGCGGAGTCTGAGTCGGCTCGCCCCGGCGGTGGCGGCCAGTACCGGCCGGTGGCGGTCGCGCCGGAGCGCGCGGCGGGTCGCTGGGCCGCGCTGCGCGTGGCGACGCTGCGCGAGTTCCGCGCCACCGCCGCCAGCAAGCCCTTCCTCGCGCTGCTGTTCCTGTGGGTCTGCTTGGCGGCCATCAGCGTCGCCGACGGCACGAAGTCGTACGGGGATTACCACACGCGGCTCTATCCGACCACAGGGACGATGCTGGCGGCCATCGAGATACCGCTGGCGTTCCTGTCGACGCTCATGCTCGTCTACTTCGCCGCGGAGGTCGTGTGGCGCGAGCGGATCGTCGGCGCGGACGAGATCGTGGACGCCACGCCCGCGCCGAACGGGGTCTTCTATCTGGCCAAGGGCGGCGCGCTGATTCTGCTCTCATGGCTGATGACCGTGGTGCCCATCATCGTCGGGGCGGGCTACCAGTTGAGCACCGGCTACACGCGCCTGCAACCGGGCGTGTACCTCTCGCTGTTCTATTTCACGGGGTTGCCGCTCGCGCTCTTCGCCGTCGTCGTGCTGATGGTTCAGACCCTGAGCCCTAACCGTTACGTGGGCATCGTCGTCGGGATGCTTCTGGGTCTGCTGATGATGAGTCCGAACGACCTCGGTCTCGTGCACGGACTCGTTCGGTTCGGGGCCCCGCCACGCGCGCCCTACACGGAGATGAACGGGTTCCTCGCGCCGGGGAGCTTCGGCCTGTACATGCTCTACTGGGGCGGCCTCGCGGGCGTGCTGGCATTCATCACGCTCGGGCTGTGGCGGCGCGGCCGCGCTCGGACGCTTCGGGGACGTGTGCGGGAACTTCCGCGCCGCTGGGGCCGCCGCGGTCTGGCGGGCGCGGCGGCGTCGCTGGCGGTCTTCATTGGCACCGGCGGTTTCATCTTCTACAACACCAACGTCCTTGCGCGGTACGAGACCCGGGAGCAGAGTCTCGACCGGCGGGCGGCCTACGAGCGCGCCTTCCGCCGGTACGAGTCGGTGCCGCAGCCCAGCGTGGTCGCGGTGCGCACGACGGTAGACCTGTACCCGTCGGAGCGGCGCTTCGAGGTGGCGGGCAGCTACCAGTTGGAGAATCGCACCGGCGGTTCCATCGACACCGTGCTGGTGTCGCTGCGTTGGCATCTCCGCTCCGAGCAGATGGAGGTGGCGGGCGCGCGCCTGTTGCAGCACGACGCAAACTTCGGGACGTACGTCTTCGCGCTCGCGCAGCCGCTGGCACCGGGCGCGGGCACGGAGCTTCGGTTCCGCATCACGCCGCCGCCGCCCGCGGTCGAGGCCGCCGGCTTCAGCTACTCGGTGGTCGATAACGGGAGCTACCTGACCCGGCAGGCGGCGTTCCCGCGGCTGGGCTACGTGGTGGGCTACGAGCTTGAGGGCGAGTCCGAGCGCCGCGCGCGCGGATTGGGGCCGCCGCGGAAGGGCTTGGGGCTGGTCAACGACCCCTCGCGCAACGAGAAACGCGACGACTGGCTGACGGTGGACGCCACCGTCTCCACCGCAGAAGACCAGACCGCCATCGGCCCGGGAGACCTCGTGCGCGAGTGGCGGCAGGGCGGTCGCCGTTACTTCCAGTACAGCACGGCCCAGCCCACCACGCCGATATTCGGTTTCGTCTCGGGGCGGTACGAGGTGCGGCGGGTTGACCACCGCGGCGTCTCGGTCGAGGTCTATCACCACCCGGGGCACGACTACAACGTCGCGAAGATGCTGGAGACCACAACCCGTTCGCTCGACATGTTCGGCGAGCGCTTCGGGCCTTACCCGCACCGTCACCTGCGCATCGCTGAGCTGCCGCGCCACTGGGGATTCGGGGCGTTCGCCCTGCCCGGGCTCATCGTGTGGCCGGAAGACCGCGGCTTCCTGACCGACGAGAGCCGCGGCGGCGAGGTAGACCTCATCACACGGCGGCTGGCGCACGAAGTGTCGCACCAGTGGTGGGGGCACCAGCTCTACCCGGCGCAGGTGGAGGGCGGCACCATGCTCGTGGAGACGCTGGCGAAATACTCGGAGATGCTGATCCTTGAGGCGACGCAGGGACGGGGAAGTCTGCCGCAACTGCTGCGGTTCGAGCGGGAGATATACCTGCTGTCGCGAACCAACACGCCTTTTCCGGAGCCGCCGTTAATGCGCGTGGTGGACTTGGAGCACGTCTACTACTCGAAGGGCGCCATCGTGATGGACGCGATGCGAGACTTTATCGGGGAGGACGCGCTGAACCGTGCGCTGCGCCGCCTGCTGCGCGAGCACGGCGCGACGAGCCGGCCCGCCACCACGCGCGACCTGCTGGACGCCCTCCGGGCGGAGACCGCGCCGGAGCATCACGCCCTGATCGACGAGTGGCTCCGCGAGGTGTCGTTTGTAGACTTGAGAGTCGAGGCCGCCTCCGCGCAGGAACTGCCCGACGGCCGCTACCGTGTGACCGCGACGGTGCTGGGCCGCAAGACGTTCGACCCGGCCGGCGGCGTCAAGCCGACCGAGGCCCCGCTGGACGAGATGGTCGACGTGGCCGTCTACGCCGACCATCCGCTCAGCACGAACGCCGCGCCGCTCTACGCCGGCAAGCAGCGGCTCCGCACCGGCCAGACCGAGGTGACCTTCGAGGTGCGCGGCCGTCCCGGATTCATCAGCCTCGACCCCTTCGAGCGGCGCATCGAGGCCGAGCGCGCCGACAACATCCGCGAGCTTCAGGTGTCACCGCGGCCCTGAATCCCCGCGGTGATCTCATCGCTTAAAAATTTTTTCTTGACAGCACGATTGCGAGGGGATATTGTTCGCACTCCGTACAAAAGGCAAGCGTCCGCCGGTCTTCCCCTATGCGCAAAATCAACACGCGAGACTTTCAGGTGGCGACGCGAGGCACCTCGCGCGAGATAAACCGACGCATCGCGCTCAACCTGATACGTGAGCACCAGCCCATCTCGCGCGCAGACCTCGCACGCCGCATGAGCGTCACGCGCGGCGTCGCGGGTGTGCTCGTGCAGGAGCTGATCGACCTCGGGCTCATCTACGAGGGCGCGACCGGCGAGGCCGCGCGCGGCCGCAAGCCCACCTTCCTCCACGTACGTTCGCACGACCGGCTCGTCCTGGCCGCCGACGTGCGCTTCAGCAAGACCCACCTGATGCTGTGTGACATCTCGGGCCGCCAACTGGCGCTCGAAGTCTCAGACACCGTCTTCGACGCCTCGCGCTTCGTCAAGGATTTGGCCGCTCGCGTGCGCAGAATGCTGAAAACACAGGGCGCACAGGGCAACTGCGAAGGGTTCGGGCTGGTCGTCCCCGGCATGGTAGACCACCGCACCGGGCGCATCCTCAACGCCCCCGCACTCGGCTGGCGAGACGTGGACGTGCGCGACCGGCTGGCCGCGGCGACGGGGCTGCCGGTTCAGGTCGAGAACGCGGGGCGCGCCTGTGCGCTGGCGCATCTGTGGCTCGAACACGGCGGCGGGCACGGCGCGCACGACTTCGTCTACATCAACGTGTCCGACGGGGTCGGCGTCGGCGTGGTTCTGAACGGCGAGCTGCTGCGCGGGCGCGACCACATCGCGGGCGAGTTCGCGCACATGCCGCTCGACCTCGACGGGCCGCGCTGCCTGTGCGGGAGGCAGGGCTGCTGGGAGGCGCACGTCTCGAACCTCGCCACCCTGTCACGCTATTTCGGGTGGAATTTGTCCAAACTCAGTCCAAAGTCGCTCCACGAGGCCGAGCGCAACGCCTTCACCGTCCCCGACCTCGTCGCGCGCGCACGCGCGGGAGACTCCAAGGCGCTCGACGCCGTGCGGGCGACCGCGCGCTTCATGGGGCTCGGCCTCGCCACCATCATCAACGTGCTCAACCCCGACAGCATCTACCTCGCCGGCGAGATCACCGCCGGGTGGGACTTAATCGAGGAGCCGCTGCGCGTCGGGTTGGTCGAGCGCGTACTGACCGAGGCCGCTGCGCGCACGCCGCTGCGCGTCTCGGCGGCGCACGAGTACCCGCGCCTGCGGGGCGCGGCGGCGCTCATCGCCGCGCCCACCTTCGCCGCGCCGCGGGTGGCCTGAAGTCGGCGGAGAGTTCAAGTCGCCGTAGAGTTTCTTCCTCGCCCGTCGGTCGTCTCTTTCTTCTGAGAGTAGTCGCAAAAACGCCACTGGAGGTAGTCGCCATGAACAGCGTCGGAACGTCTCGCACACGTCGTTTCTTCTCGGCCTTCGCGGTGCTCGCCCTAATCGCCCTCGCCGGACACGCGGCGGCCGCGCAGACGGTCGTCGGCCGCATCTCGGGCACGGTCAGAGACCCGTCGGGCGCGGTCGTCCCCGGCGCCGCCGTGACGGTCACGAACGCGGCCACCAACCTCGAACGCGCGGTCAAGTCCGACGAGGACGGCTTCTACACGGTGACGAACCTGCCCGTGGGCACCTACTCGATCTCCGTCGAGCAGACGGGTTTCAAGCGGGTGACGTTGACCGACATCTCGCTCACGGCGGACGCGCGCCTGACGGTTGACCCCGTGCTCGAAGCGGGGCTGGTCTCCGAGTCCGTGCAGGTGACGGGCGCGGTCGGCGAGACCGTCAACACCACGTCGGGCGAGGTGGCGCGCGTCGTGGACAGCCAGCAGGTGCAGAACCTCGCGCTGAACGGACGCAACTACGTACAGTTGCTCTCGCTCATCCCCGGCGTCGCGCAGACGACCGACGACCAGTTGGAACTGAGCGCGTCGCTCGCCACCAACCAGCAGTCGGTCAACGGCAACCGCGGCCAGATGACGAACATGACCGTGGACGGCGGGACGAATCTCCAGTCGGGCAGCAACGCCTCGCAGATCAACAACGTCGGCATCGACTTCATACAGGAGGTCAAAGTCCAGACCTCGAACTTCTCGGCCGAGTACGGGCGCAACTCGGGCGCGCAGGTCAACGTCGTGACGCGGTCGGGCGGCAACGAGTTCCACGGCTCGGCCTTCGAGTACGTGCGCAACGACAAGCTGGACGCGCGCAACTACTTCGCCCCCGTGCGCCCGACGCTCCGCTACAACGACTTCGGCTACAGCTTCGGCGGCCCCATCAAGAAGGACAAGTTATTCTTCTTCGGCGGTCAGGAGTGGAAGAAGATTCGGCGGTTGTCGGCCCCCGTGGTGCGCACGGTGCCGACGCTCGCCGAGCTGAGCGGCGACTTCTCGTTCCGCCTCCGCGGGGCCGACGGCGTGGTGGGGACGAACGACGACGGGCTGCTGCGCGACCCGACGAGCACGCAGCCCTGCACGGCGGCGAACCGCGCGGGCTGCTTCGGCGGGACGAACGTGGCGCAGCGCAACATCATCCCCGCGAGCCGCATCACGGCCGACGGCCTCGCCATCGCCAACGTCTACCGCACGATGATCGGGCTGGCGACGAGCTACACGAACGCGCCCGTCGGCAACAACATCACCTTCCAGCAGCCGAACCCGCTCGACTTCCGCGAGGACATCCTCCGCATCGACTACCGCATCAACGCGAGCCACAGCCTCTACGGCCGCTACATCCACGACGAGAACGTGCTCATCGACCCGTACGGCACCTTCATCACCTCGCAGATGCCGACCAGCCCGAGCCTGCGCATGCGGCCGGGCACCTCCGTCCAACTCTCGCACACATGGGTCATCACGCCGTCGGTCATCAACGAGGCGAAGACCAACTGGTCGTGGATTTCGCAGCACATCCCGCCCGCGGGCGAGTTCTGGAAGCGCGAGACCTACGGCTTCGGGTACACGCAGCTCTTCCCGGCCGGCGGGCTCTACGAGAACAGCATCCCCGACACCACCATCACGGGCTTCGCCAGCTTCGCGGGCGCGGCGCGCTCGCTCGTCTCGCCGACGACCGACATCATGTTCGGCGACAACATTACATGGGTGCGCGGCGGCCACACGCTCAAGACGGGCGGCCTCGTCTACCGCAACCGCATCGACCAGAACGGGCGCACGACCTACGCGGGCAGCCTCAACTTCAGCACGGCCGGCAACAGCCGGACTTCAAACAACGCGCTCGCCGACGCGCTGCTCGGCAACTTCCGCACCTACAGCGAGGCGTCGCTCGACCCGCTCGGCTTCTTCCGCTTCACGCAGACCGAGGCGTTCGTCAGCGACAGTTGGAAGGTCAGCCCGCGCTTCAGCCTCGAACTCGGCGTGCGCTACCAGTTCGGCACGCCCATCTACACGCAGGCCAACAACCTCGCCAACTTCGACCCTTCGCGCTACGACCCGGCGCGCGCCGTGACCGTCGTCGCGACCGGCGCCACCGCGGGCACGGTCATCCTCACCCCGGGCAGCAACCGCTTCAACGGGCTGGTGCGCGCGGGCTCCGGCGTGCCGGCGGAGGAGTTGGGGCGCGTCCCCGGGGGCGACAGCGCCAACGTGCAGGCCGTCCCGACGGGCGCGCCGCGCGGGCTCTACGAGGGGCATCACTACATCATGCCGCGGGTCGGCTTCGCGTGGTCGCCGTTCAAAGACAACGGAACTTCCGTCCGCGGCGGCTTCGGCATGTACTACGACCGCGTCGAGGGCAACATCATCTTCCCGTCGCTCGGCAACCCGCCGTTCTCTTCGAGCGCGCAGTTCTCGAACGCGAACCTCTCGAACATCACGGGCGGCTCGACGACGGTCGCGCCCTTCGACACCATCAACGCCATCGATCCGAACCTCGACACGCCCTACACGATGAGCTACAGCCTCAGCGTCCAGCGCGAGATGCCGTTCGGCATCTTCGCCGAGGCCGCCTACGTCGGGAACCTCGGCCGACACCTCGTCCGGCAGCCCGACATTAATCAGGCGAGCTTCGCCTCGCTCGTCGCGCGCGCGGCGTTGCCGGCGGCGCAGCAGCCCGACATCAACTCGCTGCGCCCCTACAAGGGCTACTCGGCCATCCGCATGAGGCTGTCGGACTCGACCTCGAACTATCACGCCATGCAGCTCTACGCGACCAAGCGCAGGGGCGACACGCGCATGACGCTGAGCTACACCTTCTCGAAAGTCCTGACGGACGCCAGCGGGTTCAACGACAACCCGGAGGACGCCTTCAACCGCGACTACAACTACGGCCCGGCCACCTTCGACCGCCGCCACATCTTCGCCGCCACCTACACCTACACGGTCGGACTCTTCCGCCGCACGCGCGGCTTCGCCCGGGCGCTGCTCGACGGCTACGAGGTGAGCGGCATCACGCGGCTCCAGTCGGGCGCGTACTTCAACGTCACGGCCAACACCTCGACGGGCGCGCGCCGCGCCGACTACGTCGGCGGCGTGGACGTGCTCATCCCGAACGGCGAGCGCAGTCAGGCGGCGTGGATCAACCGCGCGGCCTTCACCGCGGCTCCCGACACGCGGCGCGGCACGAGCGGCGTCGGCATCGTCGAAGGGCCGGGCTCGCACGTCTGGGACTTCTCCGTGCGGAGGCGCTTCGGGCTGACCGAGCGGTTCAAGCTCCAGCTACAGGCGGACATTTTCAACGCCTTCAACCGGACGAACTTCCGCGACATGGAGACGAGCCTGAACAGCGCCGCCTTCGGCACGCTGACCGCGGCCGGGCCGGCGCGCAACATCCAGTTCGGCCTGAAGCTGACCTTCTGAAGAGGGCCGGCCCCCGCGCCCGAATGACGCTACCTCGCGCAACTCTCTTTATTTGCACGCTGGCGCTCGCCTGCGCGCCCGCCGCGGCTTCCGCGTGGCGGCAGGCGAAGCGTCCGGCGGCGCGCGGCGTCGGGTCGGGGCCGCGCGTCTTTCTCTCAGACCCGCGTGGGCTCGCCGAGACGAGGCGGAGAATCCTCTCGGGCGACCGCGGCTTCGACGCGCCGCTGCGCGCGCTGGAAGACGACGCGCGGAAGGCTCTGCGCGCGGGCACGTTCTCGGTCACGACGAAGGGCGTCACGCCGCCGAGCGGCGACAGGCACGACTACATGAGCCAGGCTCCGTACTTCTGGCCCGACCCGAAGCGGCCGGACGGCCTTCCATACGTGCGCCGCGACGGCGAGCGCAACCCCGAGATAAACAAGATCACAGACCACCGCGAGATGGACAGGATGGTCGAGGCCGTCTCCGCGCTCGCGCTCGCCTACTACTTCCGCGGCGACGAGCGGTACGCGTCGAAGGCCGCCGGGCTTCTACGCGCGTGGTTCGTCGAACCCGCGACGCGCATGAACCCGAACTTGCAGTACGCGCAGTTCATCCCGGGCGTCAACACCGGGCGCGGCATCGGGCTCATCGAGACTCGGGGTCTCACGCGCGCGGCGGACGCGACGGGGCTGCTGGCGGGCTCGAAAGCGTGGACGAGTGAAGACCAGCGCGCCGTCGAGGCGTGGTACGCGGAGTTTCTGCGCTGGATGCTGGAGAGCGAGCACGGGCGTGACGAGGCCGCGGCGAAGAACAACCACGGCACGTACTACGACGTACAGGTCGTCTCTTACGCGCTCTTCGTGGGCAAGCGCGAGCTGGCTAAGCGCGTGCTGGAAGAGGCGCGCCGCAAGCGCATCGCCGCGCAGGTCGAGCCCGACGGGCGGCAGCCGCTTGAGTTGGCGCGCACGCGCGCGTGGAGCTACAGCGTCATCAACCTCGACGGCCTGCTGACTCTCGCCGAGCTTGGCGAGCGCGTCGGCGTAGACCTCTGGCACTACCGCACGCCCGACGGGCGCGGCATCCGTGCCGCGCTCGAATACCTCCACCCCTTCTCGGTCGGCGAGGAGGGGTGGCCGCACCAGCAACTCGGCGACTGGCCGCCCGAGATGTTCTTCCCGCTCATGCGCCGCGCCGCCGCGCGCTACACCGACGAACGGTTCAAGGCGTTGGCGCGCAGAACCCCGGCCGCCGACCCGGCGTCGCGCGAGCGGCTCGCCCGTTGAACGATTCGGATGTTGAGACTACTCGCACTCTGCGGCTCGGTGCTCCTCGCGTGGCTGCCCGTCGCGGCGCGGCAGCAGCGCGCCGCCTTCGACGTGGAGGCGTTCGAGCGCGCGCGAGTGTTGAAGGCCGCGCGGACGTACCTGTCGGAGCGGCCGGTCACGGTCACGGCCTCGCGCAGCCCGCGCAGCGCCGGCGGGCCGCACGACTTCTTCTCCGAGGGCGACTACTGGTGGCCCGACCCGCGGAACCCCGCGGGGCCGTACGTGCAGCGCGACGGCATGACGAACCCCGACAACTTCGTCGAGCACCGCCGCGCGCTGATGCGTTTGAGCGTGCAGGTGCCGGCGCTCGTCGCGGCGTGGAAGCTGACGGGCGAACGCCGCTACGCGCGTCACGCCGCCCGACACCTGCGCGCGTGGTTCGTCGAGCCGGCCACGCGGATGAATCCGCACCTCGAATACGCGCAGGCCATCCACGGGCGGACGAAGGGGCGCGGCATCGGCATCATCGACACCATCCACCTCGTCGAAGTCGCGCGCGCCGTCGAAGTGCTGGAGGCCGGGCGTGCGCTCGCGCCTTCGGAGCTGGCGGGCGTGAAGAAGTGGTTCGCCGACTATCTTCAATGGATGCGGACGAGCGCGAACGGGCTGGAGGAGCGCGAGGCGAAGAACAACCACGGCACATGTTGGGTGATGCAGGTCGCGGCCTTCGCTCATTTGACGGGTAATCGTGAGCTGCTCGACTACTGCCGCGCGCGCTTCCGCGAGGTGCTCGTGCCCAACCAGATCGCCGCGGACGGGAGCTTCCCCGAAGAGTTGAAGAGGACGAAGCCGTACGGCTACTCGCTCTTCAACCTCGAAGCCTTCGCGGCCGTCTGCCAGATTCTCTCGACGCCGTCGGACGACCTCTGGAAGTTCGAGACGGCGGACGGGCGCGGGATGCGGAAAGCGGTGGAGTACATGTCGCCCTTCATCCGCGACAAGAGACGCTGGCCACTCAAACCCGACGTGATGTACGACGCGGAGTGGCCGATGCGCCAGAGCAGTCTCCTCTTCGCGGGGCTGGCCTACGGCCGTGCCGACTACGTAGAGCTTTGGAAACGTCTCCCGGCGGACTCCACGGTCGAAGAGGTCGTCCGCAACTTCTTCATCCGCCAGCCGGTGCTGTGGGCGCGTTGAGAAATGAAAAAGAGAGACTCCACCTCGCGGCGCGCGCCGCTGACGCGCAGGGACTTTCTGAAGACGGCCACGACCGCCGTCGCGTCGGGGGCCGTCCTCGGC
The DNA here is from genome assembly GCA_040509515.1 of Pyrinomonadaceae bacterium. Lineage (GTDB taxonomy): Bacteria > Acidobacteriota > Blastocatellia > Pyrinomonadales > Pyrinomonadaceae > QHXN01. Next base: position 20,427 of record JBEVKV010000578.1, read on the forward strand.
GCGCTGCCGGCGGAAGTGTTACCCGCCGCGACCGTTGACGCGGGTTCCGACGCCGCGGGCTTCGCCGCCACGCAAGGGCAGACGGCCGCGTCCAACGCGGCGTCGGGCAGTCAACGTCTGCTCGCGGGTTGGGAGTACCGGCGCGGCAACCTCGGCGGCATCTGGGAGGCTTGGCGCAAGGCTTCGGACGACACGGTTACGTGGCAGCCGGTCGAGCTGCCGCACTGCTTCAACGCCGACGACGCCGTCGACCCTGACGCGCCCTACTATCAGGGGCCGGGCTGGTACCGCACGCGCCTCAAGGTCGAGAATTCTTACGCCGGCGGGCGCACGCTGCTCCACTTCGAGGGCGCGGGGCAGAAGACGGAGGTCTACGTCGCCGGCGCACGGGTCGGCGCGCACGTCGGCGGCTACGACGAGTTCACGGTGGACATCACGGACGAGGCCGCGCGCGCGCTGAAGAAGGCGGACAGCAAGGGGCTCGTCCCCGTCGCCGTCATGTGCGACAACTCGCGCGACCTTGAGATGATTCCGTCGAACCTGAGCGACTTCAACCTCTACGGCGGCCTCTACCGCTACGTGAATCTGACGTACGTCCCGGCCGTCTCAATCGAGCGCGTGCTCGTCGAGAGCAGCGCGCCGCCGCAGGGCCGGGCGACGGTCTCGGTGCGCGCGCGGCTCTACAACCCCGGGCGGCTGAAAGACGAAGTGAAGCTGAGTGTGCGCGTCTTCGACCCGCGCGGCGAAGTGATTCACAACGGCTCGAAGCGCCTCGCGCCGTGGGAGGGCGAACGCGAGCTGGCGGCGTTCGAGATCGAGAAGCCTGCGCGCTGGTCTCCGCGCACGCCTTCGCTCTACCGCTGCGAGGTCACGCTTGAGGGCGCGGGCGGCGCGCACCGCTCGGAGGAGCGCTTCGGCCTGCGCTCCTTCGAGTTCGTCGAGCGCGGCCCCTTCAAGCTCAACGGCGAACGGCTGCTGCTGCGCGGCACGCACCGCCACGAGGATCACGCGGGGCGTGCGGCGGCGCTCACCGAAGAACTGATGCGCAGGGAGTTCGCGCTCATCAAAGAGATGGGCGTCAACTTCATCAGGCTCGGCCACTACCAGCAGTCGCGCGTCGCGCTTGAACTGTGCGACGAGTTGGGCATCCTCGTCTGGGAGGAGATTCCGTGGTGCCGCGGCGGCCTCGGCGGCGAGCGCTACAAGGAGCAGGCGCGGCGGATGCTGCGAAACATGATCGACCAGCACCGCAACCATCCGTCGGTCATCATCTGGGGTCTGGGGAACGAGAACGACTGGCCGGGCGACTTCGAGGAGTTCGACAAAGAGAAGATTCGCGCCTTCATGTCCGAGCTTCACGAGCTTTCGCACGCGCTGGATTCTTCGCGCAAGACCGCCATCCGGCGCTGCGACTTCTGCAAAGACATCGTGGACGTTTACTCGCCCTCGATCTGGGCGGGCTGGTACCGCGGCCGCTACACCGAGTACCGGAAGTCTTCCGAAGACGAGATGAAGAAAGTCAGGCACTTCCTCCACGTCGAGTACGGCGGCGACAGCCACGCCGGCCGCCACTCGGAAGACCCCGACACGGTGCTGTCTAAAATCTCGGCGGGGCAGGGGACGGACGAGCGCGGGCTCGACTACCTGCTGACGGGCGGGGTGGCGCGCGCGTCGAGCGACGGCGACTGGTCGGAGTCTTACATCTGCAACCTCTTCGACTGGCACCTCAAGGAGCAGGAGACGATGCCGTGGCTGACGGGCGCGGCGCAGTGGGTCTTCAAAGACTTCTCGACGCCGCTGCGCCCCGCCAACCCCGTGCCGCGCGTCAACCAGAAGGGCGTCGTCGAGCGCGACCTGACCATCAAAGAGGCTTACTACGTCTTTCAGTCCTACTGGGCCGAAAAGCCCATGCTGCACATCTACGGCCACGCGTGGCCCGAGCGCTGGGGCGCGCGCGGCGAGCCGAAGATGGTGAAGGTCTACTCCAACTGCGCGGAGGTCGAGCTGTTCGTCAACGGCGCTTCCGCGGGCGTGAAGAGGCGCGACAGTCAGGACTTCCCCGCGGCGGGACTGCGCTGGCTCGTGCCGTTCCGCGAGGGCGACAACCGTCTGCGGGCCGTGAGCCGGAGTGGCGGCGCGGCGCTCGCGGACGAGGTCGGCTTCAGGTACGAGACGCGCAAGTGGGGCCGGCCCGCGCGGCTCGTGCTCAGAGAGGCCGCGCGCACGGGCGACTCTGTGACGGTCGAGGCGCGGCTGTTCGACGCGGGCGGCGTCCCGTGCCTCGACGCGCGCAACGTCGTCCGCTTCGGCCTGACGGGCGACGGCCGCCTGCTCGACAACCTCGGCACCTCGACGGGCGCGCGCCGGGTCGAACTCTACAACGGCCGCGCGCGCATCCGCCTCGCGCTCGAAGGCGGCGCGGCCGTCGTGAGCGTCTCGTCCAAAGGTGTGCCGACGGCGCTGCTCACCTTGCGGACGCACGCGACCATGTGAAGGAGAGTCTGAAGTGATGCGCACGGTTTACTGTCTGCTTCTGTTGCTGCCGCTCGCCTCAAGCTTCGGCGCGCGCCTGCCCGCGCAGGTGGCGACGGGCGGGAAGGACATCTACCACGACGGCTGGACGGACTTTAACAAGAACGGCCGGAAGGACGTTTACGAGGACTCGAAGGCCGACACGGGCAGCCGCGTCGAAGACCTGCTCGCGCGGATGACGCTCGAAGAGAAG
>JBEVKV010000579.1:0-10179 GCA_040509515.1 Pyrinomonadaceae bacterium
AGAGTCTGCTGTACGGCGTCAGCGCGAACGACCCGTTGACGCTCGTCGTCATCTCGCTCGTGCTCGTCGCCGTGGCCGTGCTCGCCAGTTACATCCCCGCGCGTCGCGCCACGCGCGTCGACCCGCTCATCGCGCTCCGCTACGAATAGGCGGCCGGCTTCTAGTCCGTAACCCTGTAGTCGAGCGTGAAGCGGCCGATGCGAATCTGGCCGCGGCCGGCGGCGGGCGGGCTGATGAGCAGCGAGCGCACGAGGCTTCCCCTGCCGCGGTGCGCGTCCACCTCGCCGAGCGGCTCGCCGCTCGACGCGCGGTAGAAGTTGATGCGGATGAAGTCCTCGCCCGCGCGCTTGTAGCCGAAGACGTACTGGCCGGGCGGCAGATTCATGTTCCCGAGCCGGAGCGGAGCCTGCGTGATGAAGTAGTGCGAGTAGAGCCCCTCTGCCGAGTAGCCGGCCGTAATCATCACGACGCCCGCGATGAAGCGCCCACGCCCGTCGGTCACGCCGGAGGCCGTGCGGAACTCCGTCTCGATGTTCTCCTTGATGACCGGCGCGCGCGACGGCAGAGCCTTCCTCAACTCCTCCTCGCTCGCCGCGCGCCAGCGCGCGCGCTGCGCGACGACTCCGACCCCCGCGCCCGCCGCGAGCAGGAGCGCCGACGCCAACACCACGACCATCGTCTTCGACTTCCTCATCGAGCCATACGGTAACCGACCCGCGTGTGAAAGTTCAACGGCCGCGCGCCCCGCGCCGCGCGTTCGGTTATAATCGCGCCCGCCAGTCGCGGCCCCGGCGTCGCCGCCGCCGGAGAGCCGGGCCGCCTTCGACCCACGTCTACAAATGCGCCGAGCACTTTCCCCCTTCCACGCGTTCGCGACTTTCGCTGTGCTGCTCTTCGCGCTGCTGACGCCGTGCGGCGCGCGCGTGGCCGGGCTCGCCCTCGCGTCAGACCTCGGGCAGCTCGGCCGCCGCGCGTGGCAGACCGAGAACGGCCTGCCGCAGAACACAGTCCACTCCGTCATACAGGACTTCGAGGGCTACGTCTGGGTGGCCACCGAAGAGGGCGTCGCGCGTTTCGACGGCACGGGCTTCGTCGTCTTCGACAAGCAGAACACGCCCGGGCTTCGCAGCAACGACGTGCGCTCGCTGCTCGCGACCGAGAAGGGAAACGTCCTTTGGGCCTCGACGGCCGGCGGCCTCGCGCGCCGCGTCGGCGGCGAGTGGGAGACGTTGACGACGGAGCAGGGCTTGGCCGGCAACGACGTGGTCGCGGCCTACGAGGCGAGGAACGGCTCCGTCTGGGTCGCAACCTCTTCCGGGCTCAGCCGCCTGCGCGAAGGCGTCTGGACGAGCTACACGACGCGCGACGGATTGCCCGACGACGACGTGCAGGCCGTCGCGGAAGACTTTTCGGACGCGGGCGGTGCCATGTGGGTCGGCACGGCCGCCGGCTTGAGCAGATTCGCAGAAGAGAAGTTCACCAACTTCACGACCGCCGACGGTCTGCCCGGCGGCGTCTCGACAATCGAGCGCGACAGGCGCGGCGGGCTCTGGCTCGGCACGAGCGCGGGGCTCAGCTTCTACAAGGACGGCCGCTTCACGAACTACACGACGCGCGACGGACTGCCCGACGACCGCGTCATCTCGCTCCGCGCGACGCGCGACGGCGGGCTGTGGGTCGGCACGGCCGCCGGCGCGGCGCTCATGCGCGACGGCCGCTTCGAGCGCTTCGCCGAGGGCGACCCGCTCGCCGACGGCATCGTGCTCGCCATCTGCGAGGACAGGGAAGGGAGCCTCTGGCTCGGGACGGAGTCGGGCGGGCTGCACCAGCTTCGCGGGCGGAAGTTCACGACCTACTCGACGCGCGAAGGGCTCGCGAGCGATCTCGTCAAGGCCATCTACGAAGACGGCGCTGGTCAAGTGTGGGTCGGCACCTACGGCGCTGGTCTCAACCTCCTGCGCGGCGGTGAGGTCAAAACTTTTACGACGAAGGACGGGCTCGCCAGCAACATCGTGCTCGCGCTCTTTTCGGATTCTTCGGGCGACCTCTGGGTCGGCACGCCCGACGGGCTCAGCCGCTTCCGCGCGGGTCGCTTCGAGACTTTCACGTCGGCCGACGGTCTGCCGAACGACTTCGTGCGCTCCATCTACGCCGACCGCGCGGGCGCGCTCTGGATAGGCACGCGCGGCGGGCTGGCGCGTCTGAAGGACGGCGAGTTCACCACCTACACGACGCGCGACGGGCTGACGAGCGACTTCGTCGGCACCGTCTACGAAGACGCGGCGGGTGACCTGTGGGTCGGGACGCTCGGCGGGCTGAGCAAGTTCGCGGGCGGGCGCTTCACGAGCTACACGTCGAAGGACGGGCTGCCCGAGACGGCGGTCATCGCCATCCACGGCGACGCCGAGGGGCGCGTCTGGGTCGGCACGAACGGCGGCGGGTTGGGGCTGCTCGACCGCGGCAGGTTTTACTCCTTCACCTCGCGCGACGGGCTGCCGAACGACACGGTCTACCGCATCCTCGAAGACGCGCGCGGCCGGCTCTGGATGAGTTGCAAGAAGGGCATTTTCAGCATCGCGAAGTCGGAGCTGGCGGAGTTCGCGGCGCACAGGGCTGGGAGTTTGAACCCGGTTCTTTACGGCACGGCCGACGGGATGCCGACGCGCGAGTGTAGCGGCGGCGGCCACCCGTCGGGCTGGCGCGGTCGCGACGGGCGGCTCTGGTTCACGACCATCAAGGGCGTCGCGATGATCGACCCCGAGCGCGTCGCGCTCAACACAGAGCCGCCGCCCGTCGTCGTCGAAGAGGTGCGCGTTGACGGCGAACTGGCCCCGTCCGTCGCGCGCGGAGATTTCGCGCCGGGCAGCAGCCGCTTCGACTTTCACTACGCGGGGCTCAGCTTCGTCGCGCCCGAGAAGGTGCGCTACCGCTACAAGCTCGAAGGCTTCGACGACGACTGGGTTGACGGCGGCGACCGCCGCGTCGCCTACTACACGAACCTCGGCCCCGGCGAGTACCGCTTTCTCGTCGCGGCCAGCAATAACGACGGCGTGTGGAGTCAAACGCCCGCGTCGTTCGACTTCAAACTCCGGCCGCACTTCTACCGCACGTACTGGTTCTACGCGCTGTCGGCGCTCGCGCTCGCGCTCGCGGCGTGGCAACTCTACGCGCTGCGCGTCCGGCAGATGCGTGCGCGCTTCGACGCCGTGCTGGCCGAGCGCAACCGCATCGCGCGCGAGATTCACGACAACCTCGCACAGGAGATTCTGGGCGTCTCCGTCCAGCTCGAAATCGTCGCGCGGGTGATGAACGTCTCGAACGATGCGGCGCGCACGCACCTCGACCGCGCGCGACAGCTCGTCCGCTCAAGCATCGCCGAGGCGCGGCGCTACGTCTGGGACTTGCGCTCGCAGACGCTCGACGACCGCGACCTGCCGACCGCGCTCGCCGAGATGACGCGACGCCTGACGGCCGACGCAGACGTGCAGACGCAGTTTCAGGTCGGCGGCACGTTTCGCCCTCTGCCGCAACAGGTCGAGAACAACCTGCTCCGCATCGCGCAGGAGGCCGTCAACAACGCCGTCCGCCACGCGCGTGCGCGAACCATCTACGTTAATCTATTCTTCGACGCGGAGGGCGTGCGCCTGAGCGTCACGGACGACGGGCGCGGCTTCGACGCTGCGGGCGAGAACGGCGCGCGCGCCGGGCACTTCGGCATCGTCGGGATGCGCGAGCGTGCGGAAGAGATGGGCGGCACGCTCTCCGTCGAGAGTCGTCCCGAAGAGGGAAGCCAAGTCACGGTCGGCGTCCCGCTTGAGAGTTGAGCGTTCGCGGAGTCGTTGTGGAGGCACACAGCCGGAGAGGACTTTGAAATGAGCGACGGCCAGCAGATAAGGCTCATGGTGGTTGACGACCAGGCGGTCGTGCGTCAGGGCTTCGTCTCACTCATCAACACGGTCGAGGGCATGACGGTCGTGGCCGAGGCGACGAACGGCCAGCACGCAATCGAGCTTTACCGCGCGCACCGGCCCGACGTGGTGCTGATGGACTTGCGCATGCCCGTCATGGGCGGCGCGGACGCGACGAAGGCGCTGCGCTCGGAGTTCCCGGCGGCGCGCGTCATCATCCTGACGACCTTCGACGGCGACGAGGACATCTACCGCTCCCTGCAGGCCGGCGCGCAAGGCTATCTGCTCAAGGACATGTTCTTCGAGGAGCTTGAGGACGCCATCAGGACGGTGCACGCGGGCCGGCGTCGGATTCCGGGCGTCGTGGCCGAGCGGCTGGCGGGGCGTATGTCGGGCTCTGACCTGACGGCGCGCGAGCTTGAGGTGCTCGAAAGAATCGTCCGCGGGATGAGCAACAAGGAGATCGCCTCGGCGCTCGGCATCAGCGAGGCGACGGTCAAGAGCCACATCAACAACGTGCTGAGCAAGCTCGGCGCGAGCGACCGCACGCAGGCGGCCACCAAGGCGCTTCAGCGCGGCATCATCCACCTGCCATGAGCAGCCGCCGCCGCGCCTCAACCGAAAGTTGTAGACACGGTACCAACTTCGTACCCATGACAGCCCCCCGGCGGCGTGTTATTTTGCGCACCGTCGGTTCATAAATCCCGGCCCCGGGTGAGGCGAGTCGAGGTTCAACTCCCTCCTCCTTGTTGCAAACCTGTCGAACGAACTTCGACGAGCCCGAGAGAAGTCTCTCAGCCCGGGGCCGGGCACTCCTTCCAAGAATTTCAAATTCCCTTACTCGTAACGCAGCGCGTCGATGGGGTCGAGCGCGGCCGCCTTGCGCGCGGGGTAGTAGCCGAAGAAGATTCCGACCGCCGCGGAGAAGACCGCCGAGCCGACGATGGAGGCCGTCGAGACGAGCGTCGGCCAGCCGAGCAGCAGCGGCACGCCGACCGAGGCCAGCACGCCGAGCACGATGCCGGCGAAGCCGCCCGTCAGGCTGAGCACGATGGACTCGATGAGGAACTGCGTCCGCACGGCGGACGAGCGCGCGCCGATGGCCATGCGGATGCCTATCTCGCGCGTCCGCTCGGTCACCGAGACGAGCATGATGTTCATGATGCCGATGCCGCCCACCATCAGCGAGACGCCCGCGATGCTCCCCAGCAGCATCGTCATCACGTTGTTCGTCTCGTTGGCCGCCTCCGCCACGTCCGACATGTTGCGGACGGTGAAGTCGTCGGGCGCGCCCTGCGCGAGCTTGTGGCGCTGCCTGAGCAGGTCGGTTATCTGCGCCTGCGCCGTGTAGGTCGCCTCGGGCGAGACGGCCGAGACGTACGCGACCTGAACGCGCTGGCTCCCCAAAATCTTCTTCTGCACCGACGTGTAGGGCGCGAAGGCCGTGTCGTCCTGATCGCGCCCCTGCGGGTCTTGGCCCTTGCGCGCCATCACGCCGATGACGCGGAAGGGCATGTTCGAGACGCGCAAGGTCTGCCCGACCGCGTCCTGTCCGGCGAAGAGGTTGTCGGCGATGGTCTGGCCGACGACGACGACGCGCGCGGCCGAGCGCACGTCCGCGTCGGTGAAGAACGCGCCGCTCTGCACCGACCACTTGCGTATCTCGGGCAGTTGGTCTGAGACGCCCTGAATCTGTGTGCTCCAGTTCTGGTTGCCGGAGACGAGCTGCGAGCGCGAGTTGACGACGGGCGAGACGTAAGCGACGCTCGGCACTTCGAGCTTGATGGCTTCGAGGTCTTCGACCGTGAGCGTGTTGGTGCCCGAGTCGCCCGTGCCGCTGCGGACGCCGCCGACGTTCTGCGCGCCCGCCGAGACGAAGAGCAGGTTGGTGCCCATGCTCTCGATCTGCGACTGAACGGTGGCCGACGCGCCCTGCCCGATGCTGACCATCACGATGACGGCCGAGACGCCGATGATGATGCCGAGCATGGTCAGCGCCGCGCGCGTCTTGTTGCGCGCCAGCGCGCGGAAGGCGATGCGGACGATCATTAGTGCGTTCATGATTTATCTCAACCTTTCGTCGGCCCGGGGCGGTTGGCCGCAGAGACACAGAGGACTCGTGTGGGGCACAGAGGGGTTATGAAAGATGAAAACTCTGTGAAGTCTCCGCGCCCTCTGTGCCTCTGTGGCCAACCGCCCTTTCATGACTTCCCGATTCCGGAGACGACTCAAACCGCTTCCTCAAGTTCTTCCTCGACCTCGTCCTCGACGGCCGGAAGGTTCTTCATCTCCTCGGCGGCGTCGCGCGGCGCGGTGACGGCGTAGTCTTTCTGGATGCGCCCGTCCTTGAAGACGACGATGCGGTCTGCGTAGGCCGCGATGTCGGGCTCGTGCGTGACGAGGACGAGCGTTATCCCGCGCTCGCGGTTGAGCCGCTGGAAAATCTCCATCACCTCGACCGAGGTACGCGAGTCGAGCGCGCCCGTCGGCTCGTCGGCGAGGATGAGCGCCGGATTGTTGACGAGCGCGCGCGCGATGGCGACGCGCTGCTGCTGACCGCCCGAGAGCTGGTTCGGGTGATTCTGCTCGCGCCCGACGAGGCCGACCGAGTGCAGAGCTTCGGTCGCGCGGCGGTGGCGCTCGGCCGCGTCGACGCCCGCGTAGAGCATCGGCAGCTCGACGTTCTCAAGCGCCGACGTGCGCGAGAGCAGGTTGAAGCCCTGAAAGACGAAGCCGAGCTGGTTGAGACGTATGTCTGCGCGCTCGTCCTTCGAGAAAGACGACACGTCGCGCCCGCCGAGCGCGTAGGTGCCGCGCGTCGGGTTGTCGAGGCAGCCGATGATGTTCATCATCGTGGACTTGCCCGAGCCCGAAGTGCCCATGATGGCGACGAACTCGCCCTCGCGGATGCTCAGCGAGACGCCGCGCAGCGCGTGCACCTCGACGTCGCCCATCGCGTAGGTCTTATGGACGCCTTCGAGGCGGATGACCTCCGCGGGCTCGGGCGCGCGCGTGAGCAGAACCTCGTGCGCCCCGTTCTCAAACCTTCCGACTTCAAATGCCGTCTGCATGATTCGACCTCACCCTTCGTCTCTCATTCCGTGAAGGCCGCCGGCGCCCCCCGACTCCGGCGGCCTTCCCCGCGCGGTTGCCGCGAACGCGTTACCGCGTCCGGCCGCCGCCGCCGCCACCGCGCCCGCCGGCGCCGCCCACGCGGGGCGCGCCGCCGAAGCCGGGGGCGGAGGACTGGTTGTTGCTGCGCGCGCTGCCCGAAGAGGCCGCGACGTTCTGTCCCGTGACGACCACCTCGCCCTCGCGCAGCTCGCCTTCGACCACCTCGGTCGAGGAGCCGTCGCTCAGGCCGATCTTGATGCGGCGCGGCTGCGGCTTGCCGTCAGCGCCCATGACCCACACGCGCCTGACCTGACCCGGCAGCACCGGCTCGGTCGGCCGCGCGAACTGCGCCCGCGCGCCGCCCTGCTGTCTCGCCGCCGCGCCGTCGCCCTGCTGAGCGGCGGCGTCTTCGGCCGCGGGCGTAGCGTTGCCGTTCGGCGCGGCGCCGTCCGCGTTCTGACGCTGGCCGCCGTTGCGGCGCGAGCCGTTCGAGTTGCCGCCGCGCGTCTGCTGGCCGTCGGCCGTCTGCGGCACGAAGCGCAGCGCGGAGTTCGGCACCTTGAGCACGTCCGTGCGCTCGTCGATGGTGACGGTCAGGTTGGCCGTCATGCCGGGCTTGAGCTTCTGCTCGGGGTTGTTTACGTCGATGACGACGTTGTAGGTGACGACGTTCTGCACGTTCTGCGGGTTGAGCCGCATCTGCTGAATCGCCCCCTTGAACTCCTCGCTCGGGAAAGCGTCCACCGTGAAGGCGACCGACTTCGCCTGCTCGACGAGCCCGATGTCGGCCTGGTCGATGTTGGCGATGACCTGCATCTGCGTCAGGTCTTGCGCGATGGTGAAGAGCGTCGGGGCCGAAAGGCTCGCGGCCACGGTCTGCCCGACGTTCACGTCGCGCGAGACGACGACGCCGTCAATCGGCGACGTGATCGTCGTGTGCTGCAAGTTGATCTGCGAGAGCTGGAGCGCGGCGCGCGCCTGCTCGACCTGCGCGGCGGCGTTCTGCACCTGCGCCTGCGCACCGACGACCTGTCCCTGCGACTGCTGCGCCTGCGCCTGCGCCTGTTCGACGGCGGCGGCGGCCTGCGTCTGGCCCGAACTCGAAGCCGACTGCGCGTTCAACTGCGCCATCCTCAACTGCGCGACTGCCTGATTGTAGCGCGCCTCCGCGGTCTTAAAACTCGTCTGCGCCGTCACGAACTCGCGCTGCGAGATGACGCCGCTCTGGAGGAGCGACTGCTCCTGATTGAGGACGCTGCGCGCGTCGTCGAGCTGCGCCTTGAGCACCGCGACGTTGGCCTCGGCGGCCGTGACGGCGGCCTGCTGGTTCTGCGTCTCGGAGCCGGCGGCCGAAGCCCGGGCGCGTGCGTCCGTGATGCCGGCGCGGGTCTGTGCGACGCCGGCATGAGACTGCGAGACGGCGGCGCGCGCCTGCTGGAGCTGCGCCTGCGCCTGCGCGAGATTGGCCTGCGCCTGCTGCACCTGCGCCTGCGCGACCGACGGGTCGAGCTGCGCGAGGAGTTGTCCCTTTTTGACCGTCGAGTTGAAGTCGGCGTAGAGCGCCGAGATGGTGCCCGACGCCTGACTGCCGACCTGCACGGTCGTGACGGCCTGAAGCGTGCCCGTCGCCGTCACGGTGTTGCGAAGGCTCCCGCGCTCGACGCGCGAGGTCATGTACTCGGCGGCGTTCGCGTTGCCCCCCCAGTACCAGACGCCCGCCGACGCCAACAGCGCGACCGCGACGACGACCAGCCCCATGCGCCTCTTCGTGCTCAAAAAAGATTTCACTCGCTGCATCTTCGTTTCCCCTGTGGGCGCCTCTAACGTGCGCCTTTTAAGTCCGACAAAAAACGGGCGCGAAACCCGCCCAATTAGCTAGACACCGGCGGCGCGCGGACGGTTACAGGCGCGTTGCGGTCAGTTTGAGAGGACGTTTGTACGCTCCGCCCGCGCGTGTGTAACTGAAATGACGCGCGCGGTGTCTTACCTGACAGGGAGCCGCCGGCGAGAGGGTTCGCCGGCCTCAAAAATGGGTTTGAGAATAAGGGGGAAATTATGAAGAAGATTTTCGGACTCGTGATGAGCATCGTCCTGCTGGCGGGCGCGGCGCTGCCGGCGTCGGCGCAGACGCGGCGCGGGACTTACGGCTCGCGCGCGGCGCAGCAGAGGATTTACGAACAGCGTCAGCGTGAGCGCTACTACGACGAACGTTACGACGACCGCTCGGTCTTCGAGAAGCACCGCGACAAGATAACGGTCGCGGGCGGGACGGCGGCGGGCGCGGCGGTCGGCGCGGTGACCGGGGGCAAGAAGGGCGCCATCATCGGCGCGCTCGTCGGCGCGGGAGCCTCGGCGCTCTACACCTACAAGCTGCGCGACAAGGACGAAGGCCGCTGGCGGCGTTAAGAAAAAGGACTGACGCCGAGCCGCGCGTTTCGGTGTAACGCGAACGCGCGGCCCGGTGTCTAGTGTTGAAGGAGAACGTTCTCCCGTAAACAGACCCTCTCCCTCAGGGCGATAAACAAGGTAGACTAGGAGCAACAAGGAATCATGAATAAACTCGGAAGGATACAGAAGTTCGCCGTCGCCGGCCTCTCGGCGCTGGCTCTCGCGGTACCCGTGGCCATGGCGCAGACCGCCGGCGGCGAGCAGGGTCAGCAGAAGCAGGAAGGCAGGCGCGGCGGGCGTCACGGCAAGGGCGAGTTCGGCGGGCGTCACGGCAAGGGCGGCCACCGCGGCGGACACTTCGGCGGCGGCGCGTTCCGCGGCGTCGAGTTGACCGACGAGCAGAAGACGCGCATGCAGCAGCTCCGTCAGGGCTTCGGCGAGCGCACGAAGTCTCTGCGCGAACAGCTCCGCGCCAAGCGGCAGGAGCTTCGGCAGGCCGAGTCGGGCTCGACCTTTAACGAGGCGCTCGCGCAGCAGAAGCTGACCGAGTCGGCCGCGCTTCAGGCCAGGCTGATGGCCGAAGAGTTCCGCATGCGTCAGGAGTCGCTCGCGATTCTGACGCCCGAACAGCGGACGCAGCTTGAGCAGCGCAAGCAGCAGCGCCAGCAGCGCCGCGAGCAGCTCAAGTCGCAGCGCGGCGCGCAGCCCGGCACGCAGCTTCAGTAACCCTTAACCCGGCGCGGGGGGGGGGGGGGGGCGCCCCCCGCGC
>JBEVKV010000580.1:0-4460 GCA_040509515.1 Pyrinomonadaceae bacterium
TGTTTTGGCTAAGCCTGACGAGGACGCCTCAGCCGGAGGCGAGCAGCGCGCGCACCTTCTTCATGTCCTCCCAGACTTCGCGTTTCTTGGTCGGGTCGCGCAGGAGGTACGCGGGGTTGAAGGTCGGCATCAGCGGCGTCCCGTCGTAGTCGTGGAACTCGCCGCGCATCTGCGAGATGGGTTTTTTGGTGCGGAGCAGCGCGCGCGTCGGCGTGTTGCCGAAGGCGATGATGACCCGGGGCCGCGCGGCCGCCAGTTCGCGGTGCAGGTAAGGCGTGAAGAACGAGAGCCACTCGGGCGTTATCTCGTCGCCCTGACTGATGACCTTGATGACGTTGGTCAGGTAGCAGTCAGTGCGCGCGAGGCCGATGCTTCCGAGAATGCGTTCGAGCATCAGCCCGGCCGGCCCCATGAAGGGCCGCCCCGACTCGATGTCGGGCGGCCCGGGCGATTCGCCGACGACCGCCGCCTTCGCGCCGCGCCCGCCCTCGCCGAAGATGAAGACGCGCTCCTTGAACTGCGGCAGACTCTTCGCGCGCCGGAGGAGTTCTTCGTTAACTTCCCCCAACGTCTCCTTCGACTCGGGCGTCTGCGCGCTGAAGAGTGAGTCCTGCATCGCCTGAAAAAGTTACTCGGGCTTCGCGCCCTTCGTCTCGTTGAGGTAGTCGCGCACCAGCTTCATGTCGGCCCAGACCTCACGCTTTTTGGTCGGGTCGCGCAGAAGGTACGCGGGGTGGAAGGTGGGCATGACCTTGATGCCGCGGTAGTCCTGAAACTGGCCCCGCAACTGCGTGATGCCCGCTTTGGTGTCGAGCAGATTCTTCATCGCCGTGTTGCCCAGAACGACGATCACGTCGGGGCGCGCGATGTTGATTTCGCGGAGCAGGAAGGGCTTGCAGGTGCGCGCCTCTTCGGTCGTCGGCTGGCGGTTGGCCGGCGGGCGGCAGCGGTTGACGTTGCCGATGAGCACGTCCTCGCGGCGCAGCCCGATGGCCTCGATGATTTTGTTGAGGAGTTGGCCGGCGCGGCCGACGAAGGGACGCCCCGAAGCGTCCTCGTCCGCGCCCGGGGCCTCGCCGACGAACATCAGGCGCGCGGTCGTCTGCCCCTCGGTGTGGACGATGTGGTTGCGCCCCTGATGCAGCGGGCAGCGCACGCACTCGCCGCAGTCGGCGCGTATGTCCTCGAAGGTCTCGCCGGGTCGGCCGAGGCTCAAATCGTCCTGCGGCGTGATGTCGCCGAAGAGCGTCTCGCGCGGCGCGGGCGGGTCGGGTGAAGGTTTGCGGACTGGTCTGTTGGGCATGGCCGACTGGTAGAGGATGTCAGGCGACTCGGCATCCGCGGTCGCCTGCGGCCTTACGGCCTGACTCGGTTGAGGGGGCGGCGGGGGGAGCGTTCTCGTGGAAGTCGGCTGAGGCGGCGGCGGCATCGCCGGACGCTCTGCGCTCGCGTTACGCCTGAGCGCGGCCGGCATCTGCGCCGGGGGCCTCGTAGACGCCTCGCGCGCGGGCGGCGCGGGCGCGAGCGACTCCGCGCTCAAGCCTTCGAGCCCTTCGACGCCAAGCTCGCGCAGGTACGAAGCGGCCTCGGCCACGTCCTCCGCCAGAGACTTTAAAGTCTCCCTCGCCTGCGACTCTTCATTCATGGTTTACGAAACGCATTATGCCACGGGCGGCCTGAAACGTTGAAACGTGAACACCGCCGCCCGGCGTGTCTGTTTCAGCGTCGGGTGAGCGGGACGACGACCTCGCGGCGCGTGTAGCCGTGGGCGGCGGAGTCGAAGGAGACTTCGAGGCGGTACTCGTCCGCGCCGACGCGCGTGGCCTCGAAGCCCTCGCCGTTGCTGGCGGCGTGCGGCGTCTTCAGTCGCAGCGCGTAGGTGCGCCCGCCGAGCCCTTCGAGCAGGAGACGGAGCGCGCCCGGCTCGGCCGTCGAGCGCAGCACGCGCAGGGACTCGCTGCGCGCGCCGGGCGCGGGCGGCTCGAAGGGGACGACGATGTCCGAGCCTTCGTCGTACGTGACGCGCACCTCGACGGGGCGGCGCACCTCGACGGCGAACTCGGCGGTCTGAACATCGCCCACGCGCTCGACCTCAAAGCCGACGGCGCGGCCGTCGACGCGCACCGAGCGCACGCGCGCGTCGAGGGGGAAGGCGGGCGCGATGCGGAAAGTCGTCGCTTGCTTCGTCTCGACGCCCCCGGCGGCCGGGTTCGGGCGGAGCTTGATGGTCATCTGGCCGCCGCCGCGCGCGAGCGAGAGGTCGAACGTGTTCGCGCCGGCCCGCAGGCGGCGCACCTCGATTGAAGGCCAGTCGGCCGGAAGCCTCGGCGCGAACTCCACCGTGCGGCCGAGGTCTGAAACCTCGACGCCGAGCAAGCCGCGGACGAGCGGCGTCAGCGTCATCGCCTCCGACCAGACCTGATGGTGCGACGAGCGGCCGAAGGGCGCGTTGAAGTCTCCCGACAGCAGCTCGGTCACGTAGCCGAGCGCCCACTGCCGCCTGAGCAGCACGTTCGACATGAGTGCCTGAAGCCCGACCGCAGGCCGCCCGTAGCGGTAAGCGCCGACGCTCGCCCAGCCGGTGAAGAGCGGCCAGACCGAGCCGTTGTGATACGAGAGCGGGTCGTAGAGCCGGCTGTCGTCGGAGAGGATGCGCGCGCCCCAGTCGGTCGCCAGCCGCGCGCTCCCGAGGTGGTCTAGCTGACTCTGCGCGCGCTCGTCCTCAAGCACCTCGAACCAGAGCGCGACGGCGGGCAGCACAGTCTCCTCTTCGTAGAGCTTCGACTTGTCTATCTCGTTCATGCGCTGCTGCCGGCGCTCGCGGTTCGGGCCTTTGTCCGCCTCGCGCGGCTCTGTGCGCGGCGCGTTGGTGGCGTAGGCGTAGAAGCCGCGCGCGTCGAGCCAGTAGGTTTGCTCGACGGCGCGCGTGGTGCGCTCGGCCGCCGCGCGCGCCTCGGCGACGAGCTTCTCGTCGTCCAGAGCCTCGGCCATCTCCTCGACGCAGCCGAGCGCCTCGACCCAGAGCCCCTGCATGTAAATCTCTTCGTGCGGCGGGTAGAGCGCGCCGCCCTCGACCCAGCCGTGGCCGAACTGCGCGTTCTCGACGAGCCCGTCGCCGTCCGTGTCGGTCGCGCGCGTGAAGCGGTAGGCTTTGAGAATCGAGTCCCAGTTGGCGCGCAGGTACGCGAGGTCGCCGCCCGCGCGCGCGAGGTCTGCGTGCGCGATGACGTAGAGCGGCGTGGCGTCGGCGCTCGCCCACGGGTACGAGAAGTCTGTGAACCACGGCACGAGCGAGGCGCTCTGCGAAATCTCGTGCGGGATTTTGCCGTCGGCGCGCTGGAACTTTTTGAGGAAGTCGAGCGCGGCGCGCGTGCCCGCGAGGTCGCCGTAGGAGTTGAGCGCGAACGCCGTCCAGAGCGCGTCGCGCCCGAAGAACCAAGCGAAGCCCGGCCGCTCGGACTCGCCCGCCGTGCGAAAGCCCGCGACGAGCCCGCGCCCGAGCAGGGGGTTCTCGACGAACGCCTTGTCGATGCCGACCTTCGACCAGCGGAACGCCTCGTCGACGCGCGCGTCGGGCGTCGAAACGTCGGTCGTCTCTTCGAGCAGCGCGCGGTAGTGCGCGACGTTCTTCTCGTAGAGAGCGCGCGCCCCGGCGAGCAGGCGCGCGTAAGTCGCCCGCGCGTCCTCGCGCCCCTTCACGCTCCCGGCGATGACGACGGGGACGAAGCCCGACTTCAGCTCGGCGGCGGACGCGTCCAACTGGAACTGCGCGGGCACGTCGCGCGGCTCCTCCTGATAGGGCATGACCGAAACGTCGCGCGCGGCGGGGCTTCCCACCACGCCCGCGAAGCGCCCCGTCTCCTCCGAGATGAAATAGGCGCGCTGCTTCTCGTCCCAGTGGAGCGAAGGGGTCGCCGAGCCGGCCGGCCACATCAGACGCAGGCGCGGGCGGAAGCGCGCGACGACCGTTAAGGGGAGCGCCGAGTCAACGTCGAGCAGCATGACGACGCCCGGCTCGTCGAGCGGCGCGAAGATGTGCTGGCGGACGGTGAAGGCCGCGTGCGAGTAGGTGACGGTTGTGGACTCGGGCCGCACGTCTATCGAGGCGGCCACGTCCGCGCCGCGGAATTCGAGCGGGTAGCCTTCGAGCCGGAACGACAGCTCGAACTGGTCGAGAATCTGGACGGGGTAAGCCCACGCTTCGAGCTGCCGGTGCTCGTAGCCCAAGACCGCGCTCCTGCGACCGAGCACGTCGAGGAACGCGCCCGCCCTCGTCCGTCGTTCGAGCCGGAGGCCGCTCTGCGGGAAGGGGAATTTGGGGACGAGGAGGGGCGCGTTCGGCCGCGCGTGCGCCGCGCGGCCGGCGGCAAACAGCGCGAAGAGGCACAGCGTCAGGCACGAGAAGCGTCCGAATTTGCTCACGACTTCGAACCGCCGAAAGGGATTAACCACAGAGACAC
>JBEVKV010000581.1:0-21134 GCA_040509515.1 Pyrinomonadaceae bacterium
GGGCGTCGCGCAGGCGCAGGTCGCGTTGCGGGAAGGGGATTTCGATGCCCTCCACTTTGAAGAGGCGGTGGATGTTGTACCGGATGGCGCTCTTGACGGCGAGGTGGCGGCGCGGCTTCTCCGACCAGACCTGGAGCCGGAAGTTGAGCGACGAGTCGGCGAACTCCATGAACTGCACCGTGGGCTTCGGCTCTTCGAGCGTGAAGGCCACACCCTCGACGGCGCGCAGCAGCGTCCGCGTGACGTGGTCGGGGTCGGCGTCGTAGGAGACGCCGACGGGGATCGAGAGGCGCACGCGCCGCTCGCGGTTGTACGACCAGTTGAGGAAGTTCTGGTTGACGATCTTCGAGTTGGGCACGACGGCCGCGACGTTGTCGTTGGTGATGACGACGGTCGTGCGCAGGTTGATGCTGCGCACCATGCCTTCGGTGAGCTTGCCGTCGGGGCCGGGGATGGTCACGTAGTCGCCGACGCGGACGGGGCGCTCGAAGAGGATGATGAAGCCCGAGGCGATGTCGCCCGCGATGAACTGGAGTCCGAAGCCGATGCCGATGGAGAGCGCGGTGAAGGCGACCGCCAGCGAGGTGAAGTCGGCCGAGATGGCGATGCGGAGCGCGACGATGACGCCGACCGCGATGACGAAGTAGTGGACGAGCCGGAGGATTGTGAACTGGACGCCGGGGTCGAGGTGCTTGTGGTGCGCCATCCGCCGCTCGATGAATTGCCGCAGGTAGCGCGAGAAGACGGCGGCGAAGACGAGCACCAGCAGTCCGAGCGTCAGCGTGGCGACCGAGAAGGGGAAGTTGCCGATCATCCATGTGTGGTTGACGTAGTTCCAGAGTCGCTCCAACACGGTCATCGGCCGCTGCGCCGCTTCCTCCTGCCGCCACAGCCACGCCGCCCACGCCGCCCACACAAGAAACGCTGACATCAAAGCTCCTGCCCCTCCCGCCCCGTTCTTCCGAACCGCCCGAAAGACGAAGCCGCCCGCGCCTCGTTTCAGGGGGCGGGCGGCTTCGTCTTCAAAAAATGTCTTGGCGGAGGGAACAGGACTCGAACCTGCAAGCGCGTTAGCGCGGTAGTTTTCAAGACTACTGCCTTACCAATTAGGCTATCCCTCCGCAAACCCTCCTAGATAATCTGCGGCTTTCACCAGTCTTCGTTGTCGTTCCGCCAACCCTCCGAGTCGTTGCCCACAAAATATAACCCGTGACGAAAGTGAAGGCAAAACGCCGGGCCGTCGGCCGGGACGCGCCGCCTCTGTCTTCCACCGATTACTGTCTACCGTCGCGGCGGTGGCGGGCCCTCGCCCACAGGGCGCTCGACGACGTAGCGGTTCTGCAAGACTGTCCCGGGGGCGATCATCTCTCTTGCTCCTCCGCGGTCACTCCGCCAGAACGCGCAGCATCTCTTCGTGGAGAAGGCCGTTGCTGGCGGCGATGTGTGTGCCGTAGATGTTGAATGCGGAGCCGTCGTAATGCGTGACGCGCCCGCCCGCCTCCTCGACGAGCAGCACGCCGGCCGCCACGTCCCACGGGCGCAGTCCCTCTTCGTAGAAGCCCTCGAAGCGACCAGCCGCGACGTAAGCCAGATCGAGCGCCGCCGCGCCGTCGCGCCTGACCGACTGGGCGCGCATGATGAACTGCCGGAAGTGGCGCGCGAAGTCGCCGCGCTCGCGCACGTCGTAGGGGAAGCCCGTGCAGACGAGCGCGCGGTTCAGCTCGTCGGTGTCGGAGGCGCGCATCCGGCGGCCGTTCAAGGTCGCGCCCCCGCCGCGCTCGGCGGCGAACAGCTCGTCGCGCGTCGGGTCGTAGACGACGCCGAGGACGACGCGCCCCGCGTGTTCGAGCGCGACCGAGACGCAGAAGACCGGGTAGCCGTGCGCGTAGTTGGTCGTGCCGTCGAGCGGGTCGATGATCCACTTGTACTCGGCGTCCGACCCGCCCGCCTCCTTCACGTCGCCGGACTCTTCGGTGAGGATGGCGTGGCGCGGGTGGTAGCTGCGTATGCGCTCGACGATGAGGCGCTCGGCCGCGAGGTCGGCCTCGGTCACGAGGTCGATGTCGCCCTTGTTCGAGACCTGAAGCGCCCGCCCGAACTTGTCGGCGAGAACCTGCCCGGCGTCGCGTGCGATTTGGATGGCGAAGTTGAGCATGGAATCAGTAGACGGTAGACAGTAGTCAGTAGAAAAACCTTCGCCGATAAGCGGCCGGCCTGTCAACGTCAGTTGCCGTAGCGCAGAGCGACTACCGGCTACTGATTACTGACTACTGTCTACTTCCCTTCAGTATCGGCACTATCTCCGTTTGGACGGGCTGGCCGGTGACTTCGATGTCGCGCTCGCCGACGTAGACGTTGATTTCGGAGCGGACGCCGAAACGGCCTTCGAGGTAGATGCCGGGCTCGATGGAGAAGACGGTGCGCGCGATGATGCGGCGCGAATCGCGCGTCTCGAAGTTGTCGATGTTGGCGCCGTTGCCGTGACCCTCTTCGCCGATGGAGTGACCCGTGCGGTGCGTGAACTGCTCGGCGTAGCCGGCGCGCCGGATGACGCCGCGGGACACGTCGTCGACTTCGGCGGCGCGAATGGTGCGGCCTTCGCGCACCGCCGCGCGGACGAACTCGGTGGCGGAGTCGCGCGCCTCGCGCACGATGTTGAAAATTTTGACGTGCTCGTCGGGCACCGTCTCGCCGACGTAGCCGACCCACGTCTGGTCGGCGACGATTGAGCCGGGCTTCTTCAGCTTCTCCGACACGTCGAAGAGGACGAAGTCGCCGCGCCGAATCGGGGCGCTGCGCTCGGCGTTCGGGAAGTAGTGCGGGTTGGCCGTGTTCGCGCCGACCGAAACGTCGCCGCCGCCGGCCGTCATCCCCTCTTCGGCGAGGCGGCGGGACATGAACTGCTGGATGTCGTACTCGGTCGTCGGCTCGTTTGCTTTGACGCGGCGGGCGATCTCGGCGAAGCCGTCCATGATGACCTTGTGGAGCTTGTCGGCGGCCTCGCGGTGCATGACGAGCTGTTCGGGCGAGAGCGTCGCCTCGAACCGCTGAACGAGGTCGGCGCTGGTGACGACCGTGACGCCGCGCACAGAGCGCACGAGTTCTATCGTGCCCGCGTCGACGCGCGCAACGTAAGGGATGTCGTTATTCGGCGAGTACTGCATGGCGACGTTCTTGAGCAGCACGCGCCTGTTCCTGAGCCCGCCCGAGGCGAGCGCGTCGCGGACGGCGGCGTGCAGCTCCTCCCAACTCCGGTAGATGATTTTTCTGCCGGGCAGCGTGTCGAGTCGGTAACGCTCGATGGAGTGGACGACGCGGACGGGCTCGCCGACGACGGGGACGTAGTAGAACCAGCGGCGCGTGGTGACGCCCTGCGCGGGCAGGCGGAGGATGCGGTAGGCGAGCGGGTCGCTGCGCCGGAAGTCGCAGAAGAGCCAGCCGTCGAGGTTCGCCTCGCGCAGCGCGGCCTGAATCTCGGCGACGCGTTTGACCTGCTCGTCGCCGGGGCGCACCTCCTGCGCGGAGGCGCGGGCGGCGGACAGGATGATGAGTGTGAGCGCCGCGAGGGCGAGCGCGGCGCGCGCGTGTCGAATTCTTCGCATGTCGTTTACAGTCTACTAAAACTTTCCCGCTCACTCGTAGAGCTTGCGTAGCGTCGCGCGCCACGCGGCGTGCGAGACGAGGTCTGTGCTGTCGCTGAAGATGTCGATGCCGCCGACGGGGCGGCGCGCGGCGATGCGCCGGACGCGCTCGTCCGTGACGCGCGAGAGCAGCGCGGCGGCGAAGCCGTGCAGCTCGATGACGCGGAAGGGGCGGCCGAAGAAGTCGCGCGGCTTGGTGGGGAGCGGGTCGGTGAGCCCGAGCGCGTTGTGCATCTCCGCGACGCGTTCGTAGGCGACCGCCAGATGCCGCTCGCGCTCGCGCCACGTCTCGGCGGCGAGCGCGGCGCGCAAGTGAGGCGAGAGCGAGGCGGCGCAGTCCAGTCGATTGAATGCGGTGCCGAACCACTTCGGGTAGGGCGCGTAGGCGCGCTCCGACAGGAAGCAGAGGCGCATCAGGTCGCGCACGAGCCGCGCGCCGATGAGCGCCGACCCGATCTCGTCGCCGACCGAACCGGCGCGCCCCATCAGGTGCTCCTCCTGACCGACGCGCGCCCACGCGGAGGCGAGCTGGTAGAGCCAAACGTCGTGCGGGTAGTAGGAGAAGCGCCGGCGCGCTTCTTCGAGGCCGACCTCGTCGCGGAAGACCGCGCCCGACGCGACGGTGCGCAGCTTCTGTTCGGGGAAGGTGAGCCAGTCGGCCGGCTCTATCTCCTGACGGATGTCGAAGGCGAGGTAGTTGAGGAAGAAGCCGCGCGTCGTCATCAGCTCGACCTTGTGGTTGACCGTCCCGCCGTCGCGCGCCTCAAGGTGCTGCGTGCCGTTGTCCGCGGGGTCGGGCTCGGTGAAGCTGGTCGGGTAGCCGCGGAAGCTGTGCGGGAGTTTGCGGCCGAGCGTCTCGCGGACGGCGTCGCGTGCGGCGTCGAAGTCCTCTTCGGCGAGGAAGAGGTCGAAGCGCGGCCCCCAGCCGTGGTCGGCGCTCATCTCCGTGTCGAAGCCGATGACTTCCGAGCCCGTCCCGAGGAGCGCCGCCGCGTAACGCAGGCGCGGGAACTCCGCCGCGAGCACGGGGCGCACTGCCTCCTCGAAGAAGAGTCGGCTCAGCTCAAGACCTTTGATAAATTCCGGCATCGTTTCGGTCGTGCGGGGTTCAGTAGCGCGCGCCGGGCCGCCGCCCGCCGAGTATATGATAATTCTTCTCGTCGATGGCCGACTGCGCGGCGCGGCGGTCTACGTAGAGCGAGACGTGCGAGAAGTTGTAGGCGGCGAGCCCGGCGTGGAAGACGACGCCGCAGGCGAGCACGACGGCCGCGAACTTGCGCCAGCGCGGGCGCGCAAGCAGCCTCTCCCAACAGTAGAAGGCGTAGAGCACGGGCACGGGCAGCGTCACGTAGAGGTGGTTCGACTGCGGCGGCTTGATGGAGAAGAGGAAGCTCGCGTAGAGCAGCAGGACGTTGAAGAGCGCGAGGTAGCGAATCGCGCGCCAGTCGGGCTGTTCGTCCCGGCGCACGAACCAGAGCGCGAGGAGCGCCGCCACCTGCGCCACGCCGACCGCGACGAGGAAGATCGCGAAGGGCGCGAGCCACGGCTGCTCGGCGACGACCGCGAGGCGCGCTTCGGTGTGCGCGCCCATGAAGCGCGGCACCTCGAAGCTGGCGAAAGAGAGCGTCCGCGTCAGTATCCCCCAGAGCGCGGTCAGGTTCTCGGGGTTGAAGCGGACGGACTCCGCGGCGTTTCCCGCCGAGGGGCCGTACTTCAAGTACGTCGGGACGAGCAGCGCGGCCACGGGTGCCGCGCCCGCCACGAACCACGCGAGCGCCGCGAAGCCGCGCCGCGCCCCCTCGCGGAACTGTAGCGCGAGCGCCGCCAGCGCGTAAGGCGCGAGCACGACCCAAGACATGTGCAACTGCATCGACCAGAAGAGCGCGAAGCCCATCGACGCGTTCGCCGGCGCCGGCTTCAACAGCCCGCGCCGCGTGAACGGGAAGAGTTCGAGCGCGCCGACGAAGAAGAGGATGCCGCCCGCGAGCATGTAAGAAGGGTTGTAGACGACCGTCGAGAGGTTGAGCGTCCACGGCGAGGTCAGCAGCCAGCCCCAGACGAACCAGCGCGGCAGGCCCGGCAGGCGGCGGCAGCAGTACCACGCGAACAGGCACAGGCTCGCGAACGAGACGAGCCCCAGCAAAACGTAAGGCGCTTCGGCCAGCGGCAGCACGTAGAAGGGCAGGCCGACGAGCAGCGCCTGCAAAGCGCCGGGGAGCTGAATCTCGCCCCACACCACGTCCGGCCCGAAGTAAGGCCACGCGCCCGTCGCGTAGAACTTGAGCCCGAGCAGGTAGACCTGCTTCGTGTCCGCGTCCTGAAACTGCCCGCACAGCCCGTACGCGAGCCGGAAGAGGAACGCGGCCGCGAGCAGCGCGGCGAAGACGGGATTTGAGATTTCAAATTTGAAATTTGAAATTCTCAAAATCCTCAGTGCCTCCCCGCCGCCTTCGCGTCGGCCGGGGCCGCGAGCTTTTCGGCGGCGACGCGGAGGACTTCACGCACCTGCCTGTCCCAGTAGGGCCATGTGTGTCCGCCGGGGAGCTGTCGGAACTCGTGCGGCACCTTCCGCTCGACGAGGAGCGCGGCGAAGTCCCGGTTGGTGCCGATGAGAAAGTCTTCCGTGCCGCAGTCGAGGTAGAGGAAGGGGAGCGCGGCCGTCCGCTCGGGCGTCAGCTCGCGCACGAGTCGGAAGATGTCGTTGGCCTTGCGCGTCTCGTTGTCGGGCTCGGCGGCCGGGCCGTAGACGCGCGCGATGGAGGGGCGGACGAACTGTAGCATCCGCTCGTCGGGCAGCCACGAGGCCGCGCCGAGCGCGCCGCTCATCGAGCCGGCGAAGGCGAAAAGCTGTGGGTGCTTGAGCCCGAACTTCAGCGCGCCGTAACCGCCCATCGAGAGCCCCGCCACCCCGCGCCCCTCGCGCGCGGCCAGCGTGCGGAAGCGCCGGTCAACGTCCGGTATCAGCTCTTCGACGATGTAGCTCTCGAACTTCTCTTTGGGCACCGTCGCGCTGTCGGTGTACCAGCCGTCGCGCCCCTCGGCCGCGACGAGGATGAATGGGTATGGCGCGGCGTAGTCCGCGAGGCGCGCGCGCGCCGAGACCCAGTTCTCCGCGTTCCCGCCGAGCCCGTGCAGGAGGTAGAGCACGGGGTAGCGTTTGCGATTCGACGAGTCGTGCTTGTAGTCGGCCGGCAGGATGACGTAGTAGGGGAGCGGCGCGCCGACGAGCCTGCTCTCGAACTGTACGACCTCGTAACGGCGCAGGCCTTCTTCCTTCTTCTCGTCCTTCTTCTCGGCGGGGGCCGCGGGGCGCGTCTGCGCGGGCGTCGCGGGCGCTTGCGCGCAGGCGGCGGCCGCGGGCACGAGCAGCGCCGCCAGCAGGAGCAGTGTGCGTGTCGTTCTGTTCATCTTTGTCCTTAAAGTCTCTGCGCGGGCGGT
This sequence comes from Pyrinomonadaceae bacterium, assembly GCA_040509515.1. Lineage (GTDB taxonomy): Bacteria > Acidobacteriota > Blastocatellia > Pyrinomonadales > Pyrinomonadaceae > QHXN01. The sequence continues at coordinate 7,080 of JBEVKV010000581.1, forward strand.
TCACTCGGGCGCGGCCAGCGCGTCGGAGGCGACGCGGAGAATTTCACGGCCCTGCGCGTCCCAGTAGGGCCAGACGTGACCGCCCGGCCGCTGTCTGTACTCGTGCGCGATGCGGCGCGCGGTGAGCGTCGCGGCGAACTCGCGGTTGGCCTCAAGCCACTCGTCGCCGAGCCCGCAGTCGAAGTAGAGCAAGGGCAGCGCGCCGCGCCTCGCCTCGGGGAACTCGCGCGCGAGACGCGGCAGGTCGTTCTCGAAGCGCGTGGGGCTACTCGCTTCGCCGAAGGCGCGGACGAGCGACTCTTCGTCCGTGCGCGAGGCCGCGTCGAGCGCCCCGCTCGTCGAACCGGCGAAGGCGAAAAGCTCCGGGTGCCTGAATCCTAATTTGAGCGCGCCGTAGCCGCCCATCGAGTAGCCGGCGACGCCGCGGCCGCGCCGGTTGGCGATGGTGCGGAACCGCCGGTCAACGTCCGGCACAAGCTCGCGCAGCAGGTGCGACTCGTAAGGCTCGCCGCCGGGCGCGTCGGTGTACCAGCCGTTCGCGCCCTCGGGCGTGACGACGATGAGTTGGTGCTCGGAGGCGTAGCGCCGGAGCGACGTGCGCGTCAGCCAAGAGTCATAGTTACCGCCCCATCCGTGCAGCAGGTAGAGCACCGGGTAACGCTTCGCGCGCGAGGTCACGAGCGCGTAGCCGGGCGGGAGCACGACCCTGTAGGTGACTTCGCGCCCGAGGAGCGCGCTCGGCAGCCGCACGGTCTCGACGCCGACGCGCCCCGCGAACTCGTAGTAGAGCGCCGCGAGCGCCGCCAGAAGGACGAGGAGGAGAACGGCCAGCCGCAGTCGTTTCATCCGAACTCTTCCCGTGAGGCGCGCGCCTCCTCCTCGTCGCGCTTGCGCCTGAGACCTTGGCGCGCGTCGTACCTGATGAGCTGCGGGAGCAGAAGCGAGAGCAGCGCCGTCCCCGCCACGCAGAGCACGCCGCCCGAGACGATTGACGCGCGGACGCCGAAGAGGCCCGCGACCACTCCCGCCTCCGCGTTGCCGAGCAGCGGCCCGGTAGTGTAGCTCACCACCTCGACGCCCGCGAGGCGGCCGCGCAGGTGGTCGGGTATCGTCTGATTCCAGATGGTCATGCGGAAGAGACCCGAGACCATGTCGGCCGCGCCCGCCGACGCCAGACACGCGAGCGCGAGCCACAGGCTACCCGCCAGCCCGAAGCCGACGATAGCCACGCCCCAGCAGCCGGCCGCCAGCGCCACGCACAGCCCGTGCCGGTTGACGCGCCTCGTCCAGCCGGAGGTGAGCGTCACGCACAGTGCTCCGAAGGCCGGCGCGGCGTAGAGCAGCCCGACCGATTCGCCGCCGAACCGCTCGGCCACCGCCGGGAACAGAGCCATCGGCATCCCGAAGAACATCGCGTTGATGTCCACGAGGTACGTGCCCAGAAGCTCGGGCCGCGAACGCGCGTATCGCAGCCCCTCCAGAACAGTCCGCAAGCTCGGGGCGTCTGCGCCCGCGGGCGGCGGCACGGCGCGCATCGCCCAGAGCGCCGCGAGCGACGCGGCGAAGGTCGCGAAGTCAATCGAATAGGTGACGACCGGCCCGGCGGTCGCGACGAGCAGGCCGCCGAGCGCCGGCCCCGCGATCATCGAGACGGTCGAGCCCAGACTCTTGAGCGCGGCCGCCGCCGGCAACTGTTCGGCCGGGACGAGCCGTGGCACCAGCGCGTCGAGCGACGGGCGCTGCAAACCGTTGAGGGCCGCGAAGAGCGCCGCGCACACGAAGAGCACCCACACGCGCGGCCGCGCGAGCAGCGAGTTGAAGACGAGCAGCAGCGTCCCCGCGGCGAGCAGCGCCTCGGTCAGCAGCACCATCCGGCGGCGGTCGACCGCGTCGGCCAGCGCCCCGCCGACGAACGACATCAGGAAGATGGGCACGAACTCCGCGACCCCGAGCAGCCCCGTCACGAGCGGCGAACCCGTCAGCTTGTAGGTCTGCCACGGCAGCGCCACGAAGGTCATCATCGAGCCGAAGAACGACACCGCCTGCCCCGCGAACAGCAGCCGGAACTCGCGCGACTCGCGGAGCGGCGTCACGTCGAGCGCCAACGCGCGCAAGACCCTCCGCGCGCGTCCGCCCGCCTCGGACGCCTCGACGGGGTCGGGCGTCATGTGCGTCGCGGGTTGTGTGGGCTGTTCTTCCAAAGGGGTTCGGGCGGGGCGCGCGCGTCAGGAGCGCGCGAGGAGGAAGACGACGGCCAGCAGCAGCATGGCCATCACGAAGGCGGCCGCGACGACGAGCGTCGTCGTCCGCGACTTGCGAATCTGCACCTGCGTCGTGCCGGTGGCGGTCTCGAACGAGCTGTCTATCTGGTAGTCGCCGCCGCGCCGGTCGAGCAGGTTGGCGTTGTCGACGAGCGCGCGCATCTCGTCGCGCGCGGCGTCGGAGCGGTGCTCGGCCCGGCGCTTCTCGACCGCGATGCGGACGACCTCCTCGGCCGCCTTCTTCGTCACGTCGGCCGCCTGACGCTCGTCCAGATTTTGCAGCGCGTTGTCGAGCACGTCGTCCGCCGAGAGCCCGAACAGCGACTGCTTCCGCTGCACCAATTCTTCCTTCTCGTCGGCCACCCTTAACCTCCCTTTATCTTGAGCGTGATCGTCCCCGACGGCAGCCGCATCGTGTGCGTGACTCGGCCCCCGCTGCCTTCGACGAGCCGCGCTATCTCGGGGAGTTCGTGTTCGAGCAGCTCCAACGCGTTGCGGCTCTCGCGGGCGCGCGACTCGTCGAGGATGGCGCGCGCGACGCGCATGTCGTCGGCCGCCAGCCATTTTAATCTCCGGTCGATGTGGCGCGGCAACTCCGAGGCGTAGGACTGCCGGACGAGCGAGTCGACGAGCGGCGCGACCGACTCGCGCCAGCCTTCCGCGCCGACGCTCAACTCGTAGTGCGCCTGCGGGCAGAACTCCTCGCGGAGCTTGCGCAGCACCTCGCACTTGAGGTCGAAGCTCATCACGCCCGGCAGCCGCACGAGCAGGCGCTCGAACGTCTGGCGGTTGGCGCGCACCTGCCCCGCCACCCACTTCGCGCGCGTCCGCCGCGCGTAGCGCGCCGCGCCCGGCCCGAACTCCTTCGCGTAGATTTCAAACAGCTCGTCAACGACCGCCGGGTCGAGCCCGAGCACGACCCTGACCACGTCAGAGTCGCGTATGCGTCGCGCGACGGCCGGGGCCGCGACCCGCGCGCGCCGGAACAACGCGACCGCCAGCGCGGAGAGGACGAGCAGCGCGACGACGAGCGGGATGTACTTCATGGCCGCGCCGGGCTAGAAGATGAGTTTGATGAGGACGACGGCGAGCGGCGGCCCCGCGAGCGCCGTCACGGCCGTCACGCCCAGCGCCAGCAGCGCGGGCGGCCACCCCGTGCCCCGCGTCCCCGCGTAACGCCGGCGCGCGATGAGCCAGTTGAACAGCCACGCCACCGCGAAGTTGCCCGCCAGCACCGCCAGCGCGTACAGGACGATGACGACCCCGCCCGTCCGCTCGCTCACGCCGTTGAGCCCCACGAGCAGCATCAACCCGCCGAACGCACCGAACACGACGAGCGTCACCAACGTCACCAACAGCGTCGCCGCCAACATCCAGCCCCACGGCGTGGGCCTTGCGAATCCGGTGTGATTCATACTTTTAAAGTCCGGCTGGGTCTTTCGACTCTGCCGCGTGCCGCCGGGGCTTATTCCCCGCCGTCGCCGAGCATGGGAATCTTCACGCCTTTGGTGCGTGCGGTCTCCTCGGCCTCTTCGTAGCCGGCGTCGACGTGGCGCGCGACGCCGATGCCGGGGTCGTTGGTCAGGACGCGGTTGAGCCGCTCGGCGGCCTGCGGCGTGCCGTCGGCGACCGAGACCTGTCCGGCGTGGAGCGAGTAGCCGATGCCGACGCCGCCGCCGTGGTGGAACGAGACCCAGGAGGCCCCGCTCGCGGTGTTCAGGAGCGCGTTGAGGATGGGCCAGTCGGCGACCGCGTCGGTGCCGTCGCGCATGCCCTCGGTCTCGCGGAAGGGCGAGGCGACCGAGCCCGTGTCGAGGTGGTCGCGGCCGATGGCCACGGGCGCCTCAAGCTCGCCGCGGCGGACGAGTTCGTTGATGGCCTCGCCCATCTCGGCGCGCTCGCCGTAGCCGAGCCAGCAGATGCGCGCGGGCAGACCCTGAAACTGCACGCGCTCGCGCGCGAGCCGCATCCAGCGCTCCAGCGTGTGGTCTTCGGGGAAGAGTTCGAGCGCGAGGTCGTCCGTGCGGCGGATGTCTTCGGCCGAGCCCGAGAGCGCCACCCAGCGGAAAGGCCCCTTGCCCTCGCAGAAGAGCGGGCGGATGTACTCGGGGACGAAGCCCGGTATCTCGAAGGCGTCCGAGACGCCCGCGTCGAACGCGCGCTTGCGTATGTTGTTGCCGTAGTCGAAGACGACCGCGCCCGCGCGCTGCAAGGCCAGCATCGCCTCGACGTGCCGCGCCATCGACTGCGTGGAACGCCCGACGTACCCTTCGGGGTCTGCGCGCCGCAGCTCGTCGGCCTCTTCCAGAGAGAGCCCGGCGGGCACGTAGCCGTTCAGGGGGTCGTGCGCGCTCGTCTGGTCTGTGACCGCGTCCACGCGCACGCCGCGCCTGACCAGCTCCGGCAGGACTTCCGCGCAGTTGCCGACGAGGCCGACCGAGACGGCGCGCTTCCGCTCGACCGCGTCCTCGCAGATGCGCAGCGCCTCGTCTAAGTCGAGCGCGAGGCGGTCGCAGTAGCCCGTGCGGACGCGCCGCTCGATGCGCTCGCGGTCTACGTCGACGCCGAGGAAGACCGCGCCGTTCATGGTCGCCGCCAGAGGCTGCGCGCCGCCCATCCCGCCCATCCCGCCCGACAGGATGAGGCGGCCCGAGAGGTCGCCGCCGAAGTGCCGGTCGGCCATCGCGGCGAAGGTCTCGAACGTGCCCTGCACGATGCCCTGCGAGCCGATGTAAATCCACGACCCGGCGGTCATCTGCCCGTACATCATCAGCCCTTTGCGTTCCAGCTCGTGGAAGTGTTCGAGGTTGGCCCACGCGCCGACGAGGTTCGAGTTGGCGATGAGCACGCGCGGCGCGTAGTCGTGCGTGCGGAAGACCGCGACCGGCTTGCCCGACTGGACGAGCAGCGTCTCGTCGTTCTCAAGCCGCGTCAGCTCGCGGACGATGGCGTCGTACGCGCCCCAGCTCCGCGCGGCCTTGCCGCGCCCGCCGTAGACGATCAGCTCGTCGGGGCGCTCGGCCACCTCCGGGTCGAGGTTGTTCATCAGGCACCGCAGCGCGGCCTCCTGATGCCACCCCTTACAGTTAAGTTGCGCTCCGCGCGGCGCGCGCACGACTCTCGCTTGTGTCATAAGAAACCCGGCGGCCTACCGCCTTTCCATTTCAGACCGCTTGTAATAAGAATAAGTCGCCGCGCGGGTGGCGCCAAAGTTCAGATGAAGAGTCTCAGAGTCCTGATCACCAACCACGCTTTGCGCGAACGCACGGGGACGGAGATGTACGCGTTCGACCTTGCGCGAGGTTTGCTGGCGCTCGGGCACGCGCCCGTCCTTTACAGCCCGCGGCCGGGGCCGCTCGCCGAGAAGATTCGCAGGGAGACCGTGCCGGTCGTTGACGACCTCGACGGGCTCGGCGTGCCTCCTGACATCATACACGGCCAGCACGCCGACGAGACAGCGACGGCGCTGCTGCGCTTCCCGCGCGCGCCGGCCGTCTACGTCTGCCACGACTGGTACTTCGCGAAGGACGCGCCGCCGCGCTTTCCGCGAGTGCTGCGCTACGTGGCCGTCGACTCGGCGTGCCGCGACAAGCTCGTCTACGAGCACGGCGTCCCCGAGGAGCGCGTGAGCGTGCTCGTGCAGTTCGTCGACCTCGAAAAATTCCGGCGGCGCGCGCCGCTGCCCCCGCGACCGCGTCGCGCGCTCGTGCTCTGCAACCAGACGAAGGAGAACGCGCACCTCGAAGCGGCGCGCGCGGCGTGCGCACGCGCGGGCGTCGCGCTCGACGTTTACGGCCTCGGCGTCGGCCGCCCGTGCGAGAGGCCGGAAGTTTTGTTGGCGGACTACGACGTGGTTTTCGCCAAGGCGCGCACCGCGCTCGAAGCTCTGGCGGTCGGTTCGTGGGTCGTCGTCTACTGGTGGCGGCGGCTGGGGCCGCCCGTCACGCTCGCGGACTTCGAGCGGCTGCGGCTCGACAACTTCGGCCTGCGCGCGATGTCGGCGGAGCTGACGCCCGAGGAGTTCGGGCGTGGCGTCTCCGAGGCGCTCGCGCGCTACGACCCTGCGGAGGCCGCGCGCGTCTCGGAGCGCGTGCGCGCGGAGGCCGGGCTCGACCGGCTCGTCCCGGAGTTCGTCAAAGTCTACGAGTCGGCCATCGAGGAGCACGCCGCCGCGGCGGGCGAGCGCGACGAGGAGGCGGAGGCGCGCGCGGCCGCCCGCTACCTGCGCGCGCTCGCGCTGTCGAAGGGACGGCAGTACGACACGCTGCGCGACTCGGCGACCTTCCGCGTGCGCGAGCGCCTGCTGGGCGTGCCCGTGCTCGGGAGCTTTGCGCGCGCGGCGGCGCGGGCGCTGGGCCGGGCCGGGTCTCAAGATAAGAAGGGTTAACGCCGTTCCAGACGCACGGGCATCCCGCGCTTCGCGCGCAGGAGGTGTTCGGTGAAGACTTCGACCGCGTGTCCTTCGACGAGGCGGACGCGCCAGCGCCGCGCGAGCGTGGCGAGCAGCAGCACGCCCTCGGTCATCGCGAAGCCCTCGCCGACGCAGCGGCGAGGGCCGCCGCCGAAAGGGAAGAACGAGTAAGGCGGGCGCGCGGCCCTCGACTCGGGCGTCCAGCGTTCGGGGTCGAAGCGCTCGGGGTCGGGGAAGAAGCGCGGGTCGCGGTGCATCGCGTACTGGCAGAGGACGACGAGCGAGCCCGCGGGGACGGTGTAGCGTCCGACGGGAAAGTCGCGGACGGCGCGGCGCACGAGCCGCCACGTCGGCGGGTAGAGACGCATCGCCTCGCAGAGCACGCGCTCGGTGTACTTGAGCCGGGGCAAGTCCTCAAAGCCGGCCGGGCGTTCGCCGTCGAGCACCTCGTCCAACTCTTCGTGGAGACGCGACTCGGCCTCCGGGTTCTGAGAGAGCGCGTACCACGTCCACATCAGCGCGGTCGCCGTCGTGTCGTAGCCGGCGATGAAGATGGTCAGCGCCTCGTCCCAGACCTGCTCGGCCGTCATCCCCGCGCCGCCGTCCTCGCCCTCGGCCGCCAGCAGCATCGAGAGCAGGTCGCCGTGGTCGGCGCTGTCGCGCCGGCGCTCGTCGATGAGCCGGAGCACGACCTCGCGGAGCCTGCGCTTGCCGCGCCGGAAGCGCAGCAGGTGCGGCAGCGGCAGCCGCTCCCAGAGCTTCGCGCCCGGGAGCTTGAAGGCGCGGTACTGTAGCGTCGCGGCCCTCATCGCGCGCCCCACCTCGTCCGACTCCGACTCCACGTCCGCGCCGAAGAGCGTGCGGCCGACGATGCCGAGCGTGAGCCGCAGCATCTCGGGCCACACGTCCAAGACTTCCGCGTCGTGCCAGCGCGAGGCCACGCGGTCGGCGGCCGCGCACATCTCGGCCGCGTAATCGGCGATGCGCTGGCGGTGAAAGGCGGGCTGCGCGAGCCGGCGCTGGCGTCGGTGCAGCTCGCCCTCGCTCAGCAGCAGCCCTTCGCCGAGGAAGCGCCGCGCCTTGCCTCGGCCGCCGCCCTTGAGAAAGTTGCCGTAGTGGTTTGTGAGAACGTCGCGCACGCCGTCGGGGCTGTTGACGAAGTAGACGCGCTCGCGGCCGACGCGGAACGTGCAGAGGTCACCGTACTCGCGCGCGAGCCCGAGCATGAAGCCGAGCGGGTCGCGCCGGCTCGCGCCGGCCACCCTGCCGAAGAAGGGGTTGCCTGTGGGGCCGGGCGGGGTCGCGCGCGCGGCCGTCGCGGTGAGCGACGCCGGCGAAACGGCGCGCTCCTCCGGCGGAAGTGTCGGGGCGAAATTTTCCATGGTCAGGGGGAGTTCTGCCTCTGCGACCCGTTCTAACGGCTCCGCTTCTCCTGAATGCCGCGCACGACCTTCGTCACCAGCCCGCGCGGGAAGAAGCCGATGCTGCGCGCGAGGAGGTTGTTGCGCGTTCCGGGGATGACGACGGGCTTGCCCGCGAGCAGTCCGCGGTAGCCGGCCTCCGCGACCGTGCGCGCGTCCATCACGGCGCGGTCGAAGAGCTTGGAGTCGCCCATCCCGGCCGCCGCGACGAAGCCCGTCTCGGTCGGCCCGGGGCAGAGCGCCGAGACGCGCACGCCCGTCCCCTCGCACTCGTTCGAGAGCGCCTCGGAGAGCGAGAGCACGTACGCCTTCGACGCGTAGTAGACCGCCATCAGCGGCCCCGGCTGGAACGCGGCCGTCGAGGCGACGTTCATCACGTAGCCGCGCCCGCGCGCGAGCATGCCGGGCAGAAAGAGCTTGGTCAGGTGCGTGAGCGCGACGACGTTGACTTGCAGCAGCCCAAGCTCCGACTTCAAATCCGTCTCGGCGAAGAGGCCATAAGTGCCGAAGCCCGCGTTGTTGACGAGCGCGTCGATGGTGACGCCCGCGCCTCGCAGTTCTTCAAACATCTCCCGCGGCGACTCAGGTGCCGAGAGGTCTGCGGCGATGACGCGCGCCGCGACTTGGTGCTTGTCCCTCAACTCGGCGGCGAGACGTTCGAGCTTGTCGCGGCTGCGCGCGACGAGGACGAGCGAGTGCCCGTCGGCCGCGAACAGCCGCGCCAGCTCCTCGCCGATGCCGCCCGAAGCGCCCGTGACGAGCGCCGTCAGCTTCGTCGCGCTCATTGCCCCCCGCAGGCGGCGACGCCGCGCCCGAGCGTGCGTTCGAGGAAGCCCGCGACGCGCCGGTAGGCGGTGACGCGGTTCGAGAGCTTACGGATCGAGTGCCCCTCGTCGGGCCAGCGCAGGTACTCGACCTCGCCGCCCCGCTCGCGTATGGCGCGGACGAACTGGTCGGACTCGGTGACGGGGTCGCGCGGGTCGTTCGCGCCGTGCGAGACGAGCAGCGGCGCTTTGACGGCGGCGACGTGCGTGATGGGGCTCAGTTGTTTGAAGAACTCGCGGTCGGCGGGGTCGTCGATGTTGCCGTACTCGATCTTGTCCGAAGCCTTGAGCGCGGGCGAAGCGCCTTCGAGCGCCGTCACCCAGTTCGAGACGCCGACGAAGCTGACGCCGGCCGCGAACTTATCGGGCAACTGCGCCAGCGCCGCGTAGGTCATGTAGCCGCCGTAGGAGCCGCCCATCACCGCGACCTTCGAGGCGTTGACCGGCTCGCCCGACTTCGCCAGCCACTCGACGGCCGCGCCCATGTCCCTGACCGCGTTCGGACGCAGACGCCCGTTGTCGAGCCGCGCGTAACGCTTGCCGTAGCCCGTAGAGCCGCGGAAGTTGAGGTCGAGCACGCCGTAGCCGCGCGCGACGAGGTACTGCGTCACCGAGCCGAACGAAGGGCGCGCCTGCCCCGTCGGGCCGCCGTGGACGTTTAAGACGACGGGCGCGCGCCTCTCGGGCGAAGCGCCGCCCGGGAGGTAGAGCAGCCCGTGAATCGTCTCGCCGTCGTGGCTCTTGAACGAGACGGCGCGGGGCGCGACGAACTTGTCGGGGTCAAGCCCGGCGAGCGTCGAGTCGGTGACGCGCGACACGCCGCCGAGCATGACGGGCTCGCCGGCGTTGAGCATGCGGCCGGGCGCGACGCTTTCGCCGGTGTTTGTCCTGACGGGCGTGCCGGGCCTCGCGCCGTGCTCGGTGACGGTGGTCGCGTTCATCGACGCCTGCGACGGGTCGAAGACCCAGATGTCGCCGGGCACGCCGGGCGCGCTGATCTGGAAGGCGAGCACGTCGGCGCGCGCCGCCCATTCGAGCGCGCCGACCACGCCGCGCACCGCCCGCGTCGTCGTGCCCGCGCCCTCGCCGCGCGTGACCGAAGGCGCGAGCGTCGTGGTGCGCTTCGTCCTCAGGTCGCGCGCCGAAAGCTCTGAGAAGCCCTCGACGTTCTCGGCCCAGACGAGCCGGCGGCCGTCGTGAGAGAGCGCGACGAGTTCCACGTCGTGCGCGGGCGTCTCGACCCACGTCAGCTTGCGCGCGGCGAAGTCGTAGAAGGCGAGGCCGGCGAAGTCGCGCCCCTCGTCGGTCGCCATGTAGAAGCCGCGCCCGTCGGGCGTCCACGCGAACGAGCCGTAACTCGCGGCCTCCTTCGGCTGAAAGAGCGGCTTGGCCTCGCCGCTCGTCAGGTCGAGGTAGAGCACATCGTTCGAGTCTTCGCCGCGCGTCTTCGAGAGCAGCAGCCCCGAGCCGTCTGGCCGCCACGACGCGACGTACGTGCCGCCCTGCCCCGCGTAGACGCGTAGCGGCCGCAACTCCTCGGCCTTGAGGTTGAGCGTGTAGATGTTGAAGTCGTCGCCGCCGGGCTCGGTGGCGGCGAAGGCCGCGAGGCGTCCGTCGCGCGAGAAGCCGCCCCACGCGCGGAAGGCTTCTGAGGGCGCGAGCAGTTGGACTTCGCGCGTGCCGTCGGGCGAGATGAGGTAAAAGCCCTCGCGCTCGTTGCCCGAGCGGTCGACGCCGTAGGCGATCCAGTCGCCGGCCGGCGACCACTCGTGAAAGGTCACGCTCTCGCCGAAGGTTATCTGGCGCGGGGCCGCGGCCGTCTTCGTCTCGGCGACCCAGAGCTGCGGCGTCCCCGTCGTCGAAGTTCGGAAGGCGACGAAGCGCCCGTCGGGCGAGAGCGACGGCGCCCCGGCCGCGCGCGCGTTCAGAAAGCGCGCGATGTCCGGGCAGGCCGCGCCCGCGAGCCCGAGGTCGCCCGCGACCGGCGTGGGCACGTCCTCCGGCGCGGGCGTCGGCTTCTGTTGCGCCAGAGCGCCGGACGCGACCAGCGCCACACAGCAAAGCAGTGCGAAGGCTCTCCGCATCAGAAACACCTCCGAAGAAGTGATGAGTGATGAGAGGAGGTAAGTCCCGCGCTTAACTCTTATCACTTATCACTTATCACTTCTCGCTGGTTCTGCCGGGCCAGAGGGCGTGGAACCAGCGGCCGGAACCGCTCTCTTCGCCGACGATCTGTTCGAGCTCGCCCGCGTCGAGCCAGACGCCGCCGCAGGTGTCGCAGCGGTCGATGTTGACCTCGTCATATACCTCCGCGTGGAGCTTGCCCGTGCAGCGCGGGCAGGCCATCGTGGTGGGTTCCGCGCCGCGCGCCTGCGCCTCCTCCTTGATGGCTTCGCGCAGGCGGTCGAGCGACTCCTTGTCTTTGCGCCGGAAATACTCCTCTTCTAACCCTCGGCGGCGTTCGTCGAAAATGTCTGGCACTGGCTTCATCCTCCTCGCGTTGCTACGGCGTTCGTAGGCGGTTCGGTTTGACGGTCTACGTCGGCGGCGGAAATTTTAATGGCAGAGCGGTAACAGAAAATGTAATAGCAGAAAACCGCGCCGGCGCGCCACCCCGAGCGCGGCGGCGCTTGCGCGCGGGGGGCGGTCTTCAATAAGCTTCCGAAAGAAAGTCCAATCCCGCAGGAGTCACGGAGAGGCACACGATGGCAATCGGCCCGCGCACGCGCGTGCTCCTGATCGCGGCGCTGCTCTTCGCCGCGGTCGGGTCGCTCGTCTGGTTCCTGAGCTACCGCTACTGGTCGCAGCCGGTCACGCCGCTCGCGCCGCCCTCGCAGGACGCCGAGCGCCTGCCGACGCCGGCCGCGTCGCCGGTCGAAACGGCCACGCCCGCCGCGACCGTCACGCCGACCGCGACTCCGACTCCGACGCTCGAAACGACGCCCACGCCCGGCTCGCCGACATCGCAGGGGCATGGGCAAGCGCCTTCGGGCGACCCCGCGTCGGTGCTCGCCTCGATGCGTCTGTTGATTCCCGTGCAGGGCATCGCGCCCGGGCAGTTACAGGACACCTTCAAGGACTCGCGCAGCGAGGGGCGCGTCCACGACGCCATCGACATCATCGCGCCGCGCGGGACGCCCGTCGTCGCCGCCACCGACGGCCGCGTCGTCAAGCTCTTCCAAAGCGTCAAGGGCGGCATTACCTTCTACCAACTAGCCTCGGCCGACGAGCACTACGTCCTCTATTACGCGCACCTCGAACGCTACGCCGACGGGCTCGCCGAGGGGCACTTCGCGCGACGCGGCGAGACGGTCGGGTACGTCGGCGACACCGGCAACGCCACGCCCGGCAACACACACCTGCACTTCCAAATCTACCGCGTCGAAGACCCGAAACGCTTCTGGACGGGCGAGAACCTCAACCCCTACCCACTGCTGCGCGACGCGCGGTAGCGACTCGGAATCCAAAATTTTCTGTACGATTGCCGTCCGCGGGCGGGGCGCGGCCACGCCGTCGCGGGCGTTTTTTGCGGGGAAAGTGCGGAAAGTCGCAGCGGGAACGGGAGTTGCCACGTCTCGGCGGAAGCGTCTGCGCGCGTACTCTCCTCGCCCGGGCGCGGCGCGCGAGTCTCATTTCTGAGGAGTCGAAAAAAGATTGATGAGCATTGAATTTATGAAGACGATTTTGAGGTCGCCGCTGGCGCTGGTCGCCGCCGTGGCGCTGATGTCTGCCGCGGGCTGCACGACGAACGCGCCGACCAACACGTCGGCCCCGAGCGCGCCGACCACCTCGGCCTCGCCGGCCGCGACGCCCGCGGCGGGCGCGACGCCGGGCGCAAGCGGCGCGGCGCGCGCGGAGTTGCCGGTGACGCTGCCGGTGCTCGACGCGATGTTCGCCGACGAGGCGTTCGCGGGCGAGCTGAAGTCGAAGCTGCAACTGACCGACGAGCAGATAGAGGGGCTGCGCAAGGTCGCGGGCGAGGAGCGCGCGGGTCTCGACGAGGCGGACGGGCGTTCGGGGACGACGACCGAGGCGACGCGGCGCGCCGCCGAGAAGATTCGCTCGGTCGTCGGCGCTGAGAAGGCCGCCGCCTTCAACGCCTTCGTCAGCGAGCGCTGGTCGGCGGGCGGCGAGGCGCTGGCGAGCGCCAAGCCCAACTCCGTCCCGACGGACACGCGCGTCGTCGTCAACGCGCCGGCCTACCGCATGGACGTTTTCAAGGACGGCAAGCTCGTCAAGACTTATAAGGTCGGCATCGGCTACCCGGAGTTCCCTCTGCCGCAGGGCTTGCGCAAGGCCGACACGATCATCTTTAACCCGACATGGACGCCGCCCGACGAGCCGTGGGTCAAGGGCAAGTTCGAGCCCGGGAAGACGGTCGAGGCCGGAAGCAAGGACAACCCGCTCGGCCCCATCAAGATTCCCATCGGCCTGCCCTCGCTCATCCACGGCGGCAAGGCCGCGGCCCGGCTCGGCGGCTTCGCCTCGCACGGGTGCGTCGGTTTGACGAACCCGCAGGTGCAGGACTTCTCGGTCGTGCTCGCTTCCTTAGGCGGCGGGCAGCTCACGCCCGAGGAGGTCGCCGCGCACGCCAAGACGCGCGAGGAGACCAAGCAGGTCAAGCTCGGCTCGCCCGTCCCGGTCGAGTTGCGCTACGAGACCATCGTCGTCGAGGATGGCAAGCTCCACATCTACCGGGACGTTTACGACAAGGGGACGAACACGGAGGAGAACTTGCGCCGCGTGCTCGAAGCGTTCGGCGTGAAGCTCGAAGACCTGTCCGAGCAGGAGCGCGCGCAGGTCATGCAGGGACTCCAGTCGATGGCGCGCGACGCGCAGGGCAACCCGGCCGACGGCCAGCCTTCGGCGACGCCTTCGCCTTCGCCCGCCGCCGGCAAGAACACGAACAAGAACGCGAACAGCAACGCCAACGTCCGCGAGACGAAGACCATCAAGGGGCAGAAAGAGGTCGTCGTCGACATCGCCGCGCTGCGCGGCAAAGGCTACCCCGCGCCCGTCAACCTCGACACCGGCGGCGCGCCGCAGCCGAAGGCACAGGCGAAGAAGAAGGCCGCCTGACGAACGCGCGCCCGGCGCTGAAAGTAACGAGAGCCCGCCGCAGGCACGGACGCCTGCGG
>JBEVKV010000582.1:0-14901 GCA_040509515.1 Pyrinomonadaceae bacterium
CGTCCGCGCGCGGGTCGTTTCCGACCATTGAAAAGAACTCAAGGCCGCGACCGGATACCAACGGGTTGAAGAGCGGATGGGTGCAGAAACGCACGCGATGCCCCGCATCACGCAAGCCGACGCCGAGTGCCAAAAGCGGCTGAACGTCGTCGCGCGAGCCGCCCGTGATAATCGCCACCTTCGTCACTTCATCGCCTGATGCCGCGCGCGCGCCACCGTCATTGCCCCGCGCGGGGACTTCAGACACGAATCGACCACTTCGACCAACTGTTGAAAAACGGCCTGACGCTCGAACCGCGCGCAGACCATCTCGCGCCCGCGCGCGGCGCGGCGCGCGGCCTCTTCGGGGTCGTCGAGCGCCGCGCCGATGGAGCGCGCGAGGTCGTGCGCGTCGCCGACCGCGTAGCCCCAGCCGGTCTCGCCTTCGACGACCGTTTCGCGCAGGCCGCCGACCCGCGCGGCGATGACGGGCACGCCGCAGGCCAGCGCTTCGAGCGGCGAGAAGCCGAGTCCCTCCTCGCGGCTCGCCTGCACGCAGAGGTCGGAAGCGCGGTAGTCGTCGGCCAGCCCGCGGTGCGGGTGCACGGCGTCGGTCGCGACGACGCGGTGCGCCACGCCGAAGCGCGCCGCGTCTTCGGCGAAGCCGCGGGAGCCTCCGCTGCGGTGGAGCAGCCAGAGGTCGCGCCCGCCGTCGAGGAGCATGCGAAAGGCCGCGAGCAGCGTCTCGGCGTCCTTCTCCGGCGCGACGCGGCTGCTGAAGAAGACGAGCGCGCCGGACGCGGGCAGTCCCAGACGTTCACGCGTCGCGCGCCTCGGCTCCGCCGCGGGCGAGAAGATTTCCGTGTCGACCCCGTAGACGGGTATCACCCGGACGGGCCGCCGCGCGCCGTGCCCGCGCACGACGCTTTCGAGGTGACGACTCAGCACGACGTACTCCTGCCCCGCGACGGCGTTGGCGCGCGCCATGACCTTCAGCGCGAACAGCTCGCGCCGCCTGAAGCGCCGGCCCGGCGCGGGGTGCGCCCTGCGACAGAGGTAATAACTTTCCGAGGGGCTACAGACCAGCATGAAGACCGGAAGCCCCGCGGCGCGCCCCGCGAGGTTGGCGGCCAGCGCCGCCGCGCCGTAACCCTGAACGACGACGCAGTCGAGTTCCGCGCGCCGACGCCACACGGTTCTCAAGACCTCCTGCGCGAAGCCGACCCGCGAAGCGACGCCGACGTTCGTCGGCACGCTCACGCCGGGCGCGTGGCTTATCTCGACGCCGCCCGGAATCCGCCGCGCCAGAATCGAAAGCTCGAACCCCTCGGCCAGCCCCTCGATTAGCCGCACGTCCGACCCGCTCTCGACGACGAACAGAAGTCGCGCCCGCCTCACACGTCGTCCTTCCGCCGCAGCACCGTCAGCGTGTCCACGACCTCCGCCACCTCGTAGCGCGGGTCGCGGCGTATGACTTCGCGCGTGTAGCGCACGCTCCCCGCGTCGTCGATGTCCCTCTCGGCGCTCGAACAACTGTCGTGCAGCGCGACGACGCCGCCCGGCGCGACGAGCCCGCTCCACGCTTCCCAGTCGCGCCGCAGCCCGTCGTAGCTGTGCTCGCCGTCGATGAAGACGAAGTCGACGGGCGGCTCGCCCGCTTCGGCCAGACGGCGCGCGGCCTCCTCGCCCGTCAGACGCAGCCAGCGCACCTCGCCGCCCGGCGACTTCGCCACCTCGCGCCGCGCGACCACGCGCTGCATGCTGAAGCCGAGGCGACCCGGCGGGTAAGGGTCTACGCCGAAGAGCACGCCGTCGGGCGACATCGCGCGACGCAGGCGGCGTGTGGTCACGCCGTGCCAGACGCCGACCTCCGCGAGCCGGCGTCGCCCCTCGGCGTGTCGCGCGAGGCACGCGCGCTCCGACTCGCTCGTCTGCGTCTCGGCGCGCGCGAGCCCGGCGTTCCACAGCAGGAAATGCTTCAAGACCCTCAAAGCTTCTCCGCGACGACGAGCGAGTGGAGCCCGAACCAGCGCGTGAGCGCGCGCGGCTCGTTGAAGAGCGGAAGCTCGATGGGCGGGCGGCGCGGGAAGGGCAGGTAGTGGCCGACGGCGTCGACCTTGCGCACGCGCAGCCCCGCGCCCGCCACCCACGCGCGCACGCGCGGGAGCAGCAGGAAGTTGTTGATGGGCTGTCCCTCCTCGGTGTAGCGGCGTCCGGTCAGACGCATGTAGCCGCGGTAGAGTCCCATCAGCCCGAGGTAGTTCGGCGTCGTCAATAGCAGACGGCCGCCGGGCTTGAGCACGCGCGCAAGCTCCGTCAGCGCGCGGCGCGGGTCGGGGACGTGTTCGACGGTCTCGCAGGAGACGACCGTGTCGAAGCTCGCGTCGGCGTGCCGTATGTCCTGCACGTCGGCGACTTCCCAGCGGATGCCGTGCAGGCCGCGGCGCGCGGCGAACGCCTCGCCTTTGGCGACGGCCGTCTCCGCGAAGTCGGCGGCGACGACCAACGACGGGGCGTGCTGCCCGCGCGCGGCGAGCCAGCACGCGAAGCCTCCGCGCCCGCAGCCGATCTCCAGAACCCGCTTGCCCGCGAGGTCGCGCGCCGGGTCGAGGTGCGCTTTGACGAGTCCGTGCCACGGCGTCGCGGTCTCCGCGTCCACGTCGAGCCGCTCGTGCCACGCTTCGTACGCAGGCTTGCTGTCCGTCACGATTTCCGCCTTCACTAAACTCTTCCCCCGCGCGCGGCGCACAGACGCTCGTAGACTTCGAGCACGGGCGCGGCCACCAGATTCCAACGGTAGCGTTCGGCGGCCTCCGCGCGCGCGTGAGAGCCCAGACGCGCCCGGAGAGACTCGTCGCCGACGAGTCTCTCGACGGCCGATGCAATCGCCGAGGGCGAGCGCGTGGGAACGAGCAGGCCGTTTTCTCCGTCGCGCACGACATCGCGCATCCCGCACGTCGCCGTCGTCACGACGGGCAGCCCCGAAGCCATCGCCTCGACGAGCGTGAGCGGCGTCCCCTCGAAGAGGCTCGGGAGGACGAAGAGGTCTGCGTCGGCGAAGGCGGCGGCGGTCTCGGCCTCGGTCTCTGCGCGCACACAGCGCACGCGCGCGCGCACCTCGGCGGGGAAGGCGGCGCGCACTTCCGCGTCGGGCACGCCCGCGCCGAGCACGGCCAGTTCCAGACGCGCGTCGCGCGCGGCGAGTTCGGCGTAGGCGGGGACGAGGTCTTCGACGCCCTTGTTCTTGCGCCACGTCGCGGCGAAGAGCACGCGCCGGCAACGCGCGTATGAGCGGGCGCGCGAGGCGGACGAGAACGCTTCTCCGGCCGCCGGGTAGATTCGCGTGACGCGTTCGGGCGCGCGCCCGAGTTCGCCGACGAGATAGTCGCGGTCTTCGTAGTTGAGGCAGAAGACGTGGTCGGCGCGTCGCAGCCCGGCGTCCGCCTGACTGAGCCCGGTCAGCGGGTAGACGACGCGCGTCTTCAAAGACGGCCCGCGCCGGCCGAGCCTCAACTCCTCCAACGCCAGACGCCACCCGCGGCGCTCGACGCCGTGGCTCGTGACGACGACGGCCGGGTCGCCCGCGCCTTTTTTAAAAGCCGCGACGACGGCGCTCGACGGCTCGTGTACGTTGACCACGTCGAAGGCGCGCCCGGCGCGCGCCGCACGCGCGGCGTGCCGCCGCACGAGGACGGGGAAGCTGAAGCGCGAGAGCCGCCCGCCGAGCCGACCGCCCGCGTCCTCCGCGGTGAAGTACTCGACCTCGTGACCGGCCGCCTCGACGTGGTCGTGGATGAAGCCCATGATGCGGCTCATCCCGCCGGTGCGCGCGCGCGCGACGTTGTGTGCGACGAGAATGCGCAGCGGTCTGTGCGCCCCGTGTGAAGGACTCGCCGCGGCCGTCTCTTCGAGCAGCACGTTATTCATCAGAGACCCGCCGCGGCCGTCTCCTCGGCCAACACCTTCTCGAAGATGTCGAGCAGACCCGACAGGTGGTTGCGCAGGCTGAAGCGGTGCGCGGTCTTCACCGCGCCGCGCGCGAGGCGCGCGTGCTCGGCCGGGTCGGCCAGACACCTGACGACCGCGTCGGCCAGCCCCGCGGCGGTCGGCGGGTCGCCGGGCGCGAGGTGGCCGTTGACGCCGTCGGTCAGCCACTCTGAGATGCCCCCGACGGCGAAGGCCGCGACCGGCACGCCGCGCGCGCCGGCCTCCGGCCCGGCCAGCCCGAACGGCTCCGGCCACTGGCTCGGGAAGACGAGCAGGTCGCACTCGTCAAGAAAACGGTCGAGGCGCTCGCGCGCGACCCACCCGGCGAAGCCGACCTCGACGGCCGGGTGCTGCCGCTCAAGGCGTCGCGCCGCGCGCTCCCAGACGGGGCGCTCCGGCCCGTCGCCCGCGAAGGTGAGCCGCACACGCCGGCCGAGCCGCGCGGCGATGCCGGGCAGGGCTTCGAGCAGGATGCGCCCGCCCTTCAGCCTGTCCATCCTCCCCGTGAAGAGCAGGCGGTATCCGCCCTCGCCGAGCCTGCGCGCCGGCTCACACTGTGCGGGCGCGGGCTCGCCCTCCTGCGGCTCGCTGTAGGCGTAGTAAGAAAGGTTGTGGACGCGCCCGGCGTCGAGACCGTGGCGGAGGTACTCCTCGCGCATGTGCGTGGAGTGGGTCAGCACGGCGCGGTAGCGCCCGAGCAGGTTCAGCCGCCGCGACTGGCGCGCGTACTCTTTCGCCATCGAGACGGGGCTGTGGCCGCCGCACCCGCGCGGGTAGTAACTCAGCACGCAACGCCAGCCGAACCGGCGTTCGCACGGGGTGACCGCCGGGCGTCTGAACGTCTTCGACCCGCTGATGCACGTCCCGTAGTAGGCGTGCGCGAAGAAGACGGAAGGCGCGACGCCGACCGTCTCGGCCTCAAGCTCGGGCGAGAGTAGCCCGTGCGCGTAGATAAGGTCGGGATTCCAACGGCGCAGTTCTTCGACGGCCCGCGCCACGCCGAGCGCCGACGCGTCCCACGACGGCACCGCTCCGTGCGCGACGATGCGGTCGCGGTCGCCCGGGAGGTCTGTCTCGTGCCAGAAGGCGACCTCGTGCCCCGCCTCCGACAGCGCGGGAAGGATGAGGCCGAGGTAGGACTCCGTGCCACCGACCCTCCTCCCCGTCCAGTTGACGACCGCGATGCGCAACGCTTAAGCCTCCGCCCCGCCGGCGAGCGCGTGCGCGACTGGCGCGCCTTCGTCTGCCGCGCGCCTGAGCGACGCGACCGTGTGCGACAGGTCGAAGCGCTCGCGGTAGAGTTCGCGCGCCGCTGCTCCTAAGCGCGCGCGTGCTTCCGCAGACGCCAGCAGACGCCGCACTTCGTCGAGCATCGCGCCGTCGTCGCCCGCGGGCGCGAGCGCGACTGCGCCGCTCTCCTCCCAAAGTTCCTCGGTCAGCGCGCCAACGCTTGTGACGACCGCGAGGCCGTGCGCGAGCCCGGCCATGACGCTCGTGCGGCGCGCGCTGACGCCGTCGGGGAAAGGCTGCACGAGCAGGTCGCAGGCCGCGAGGTGGCGCGAGAGCGCCTCGGGCGCGAGCGTGCCCGCGGCGTGAATCCGATTCGCCAGCCGGGGGCATTCGCGCACAAGCGATTCGCGCATCGCATCGCCCCCCCGCCCCAACAGGAGCACCGCGCATTCCGTCTCTTCGTCCGAGAGCAGCCGCGGCAACAGACGCCTGAGCCTCCCCGCGATGAGTTCGCCGTAAGTCCCGAAGTGCCCGACGAGCTTGACTCTCGCCGTGGCGTAAAGGGCGCGGGTCGCGGCGGCCTCTTCGGCGGAAGCCGTGACGGGCGTCGTGCTCGGGACGGGGAGCAGCCCGAACGGCACGCGGCGGCCGAGCGCGTACGGACGCCAGCACTCCTCCCACTTCGGTATCGTCGTCCAGACGCGCCGCGCCGACGACAACAGCACCAACGTCATCAAACGGTGGACGAGCGCCACCGCGTCCTGCCGCCGCGAGCCCTCGCCGAACGCGAGAAACGGCTCGTGCACGACGAGCGTGACCTCGTCCCCGCGCACGAAGGCGCGCGCCCACAGCCACAGGCAGAACCACACGTTCATCGAGCGGTAACCGTACCCGTGCGGCACCCACTGCACCAGCAGGCGTCTCGGCGCGGCGAACCCGTCGAGCGCGCGCCCCGCGCGCCGCAAGTCCGACGGCCGAAAGCTCCCCAACTCACTCCGTACGGACACGCCGCCCTCCGCGCCCTCCGCCTCGCCCTCCGCCGCCGGGCACCACACGCACACGCGGTCGCCCTCCGCCGCCAGCCCCCCCGCCACGAGGCGCGTGTGGTCGGCGACGCCGCCGCCCCCCGCCGCGTACTCACACGTAATGACGTGCCAGTCCATCTCTTTAAACGTCTTGGACGAGAGCGCAACCGTGCGCGTTCACGAGCTGTAAATCTTCAGACAGTTGCGGACGACCGCCGGCCAGTTGAACTTGTCCAGCACGCGGCGGCGCGCGGCCTCGCCCATCTCACGACGCCGCCCCGGATTCTCGCGGAGCCAGAGGAGCTTCTCTCTCAAGGCGCGAGGGTCGTTCGGCGGCACGACGAACCCCGTGACGCCGTCTTCCACCACCTCGGGCATGCTCGCAACGTCGGTGCAGACGGCCGGGACGGCGCAGGCCATCCCTTCGAGCAGCGTCTGGCCGAGCAGTTCCGGCGCGCGCGTCTCGCCGCCGTAGCGCGTGCGGTAGACGCTCGGGAGCACGACACACAGCGCGCCGCGGTACGCCTCGACCAGCGCCGCGTCGTCGCAGTCGTGCCGGAAGTGCACGTCCTTGCCCGCGGCCAGCCGCCGCAGGTCGGCCACGAACTCGTCGTGGTAAGGTCGCCCGACGAGTTCGAGTCGCATCCCTTCCGGCAACGCCTCGACCAGATCATCGACGCCCTTGTGCGGCACGAGGCGTCCGACGTACAGGACGGGCCGCTCCCCTCCGGCGTCCCGCCCGTCGGGACTGAACTTGTCGGCGTCTACGCCCCCCATGATGACGTGCGCGCGGGCGCTCGCCCCCTGCCCCGACTGACGGCGGCTGTACTCGCTGATGTGCAGATGGCCGTGGTACCAGCGGTCGGTCGAGACGTAGGCCGACACGTCCCACCCGCCCCCGCCGAGGTCGCTCGCGAACACACGCCGCCCGGTCAGACGCGCGGCGAGGGCGGCCACGCTGCTGGCGACGACGTGCTGCTGGTGGCAGTGAACAACGTCGGCGCGGCGCAGTTCGGAGAGGAGCGACAGCGCGACCGGGTTCGTCCGCTGCCCGCGCACGTACCACGGGTTGCCGATGACGCGCACGCGCAAACTCCCCAACGTCTCGACGCGCTCCGCGTCGCCGAAGCTGACGAGCGTGGTCGGCGCGTGCTCACCCATGTGCCGCGCCAGTTCCAGCGCGTACCGCTCCGCGCCGCCGAAGACGCCGTCGCCCGCGCCGAACAGCGCGGGCACGACGTGCAGAATACGTGCGCCCGACTTCATAAACCCGCCCGCCGCCCGTCGCCGTCGCCGCCCGGCGCGGACGCGTCCTTCAACACTTCCAGCTCCACGCTCAGGAACCACGCGGGGAAAATCCACGCCCAGCTCCGTTCGTAACGCGCCGGGTAGCGATTCGCCAGCCGCCACACGAGCTTGTTGACGAGCGACGGCATGAAGATGATGCTTCGCCTCCGGAGGCGAAAGCGCGCGCGCGTGTAGTAGGAAAGCTCCGACGCCTCGGTGAAATACTCGAACGTGGAGTAGGCGAAAAAGTGTCTGTGCGTCGGGTCTGTGAACGCCTCCGGCGACGAGTAGTGCGGCACGGTGATTCTGACAATCGCGCCGTCGCGGCAGACGCGGTGAATCTCCTCGAAGACGGCGACGAGTTCGTCAAGGTGTTCGACAACGTCGTAGGCGAGCACTTCGCGAAAATGGTCGGAGGGAAAAGGCCACGGCCTCACGTTCAAGTCGCAGACCAAGTCCGCCCCCACCCCCTGCGCCGCGTCCACGTTGAACGCGCCCGCCACGGGCTTGCGCCCGCAGCCGAGGTTGAGCACGTCCGACCGCGGCGCGCCGGGCGAAACGGGAACCCTCATGGCTGCTCGTAGAGAAACGGCCGTGACGTTTGCGACCTGTCCTGCGCGCGTCGCGCCGGCAGACGCCCCTCCCTCCGCAGCGCGCGAGCGCGCCTCAGCGCCCACCAAGAGGCGCTGAGACTCGCCCACGGGTTGCCGCCGCGTCCGAGCGCCGCGCGCAGCGTGCCGAGCACCGCGTAGCGGAGGAAGAACTCCGGCAGCACACGCCGCGGCGCGTGCAGGAGATAGAGCGCGAAGAAGTTTTTCAGCTTCTGTAGTTCGAGGTGCGGGGCGAGGCCGGTCTCCTCCGCCGGCTCGATGTGGTGGACGCGCGCGGAGGGCACGACCGTGATGCGCCGCCCCGCCCTGATGACCCGCGCGCACAACTCCACGTCCTCGACGTACATGAAGAACTCTTCGCGGAAGCCCCCGACGCCGCGCAGAAAGTCCGTGCGCGCGAAGACGCTCGACCCCGCCACGTAGGTCACGTCGAAGGGACGCGGGAAGAGTCCCGCGTCGGCCGCGCCCGCGCCGTGAATCTCCTTGCGGTAGACGCCGCCGAGAACGAACTCACCCCCGGCACAGCGAACCGTCCCCGCCTCGCGGTTCAAAATCAGAGGCGCGAGCAGCCCCGCCGAAGCGTCCGCCTCGGCGTACTCCACGAGGAGGCGGACGCTGTCCGCCTCCAGCACGATGTCGTCTTCGGTGAGGAACACGTACTCGCCCGACGCCGCCTCGATCCCCCTGTTCATGCCGGCGGCGAAGCCGACGTTGGTCGGGTTCCGCAACAGCCGCACGCGCGCGTGACGCCGGACGATTCGCTCGACCTCCGCGCTCGCGCCGCTCGCGTTATCCACGACCACCACGTCGAGATTCGCGTACGACTGCGCGAGCACGGACGCCAGCGCCTCGCCCAGACAAGTCGGCCGGTTATAACTTAAGACGACGACCGAGACGGTCGGCGGGTGACGGTTCATGAGCCTTTCAGGACAGAGGGAGTTGCTGGTTCTCGCCGCTCACGAAGTCGTTGTAGCGGCCGTGCGCGAAGTCGTGGTAGATGAAAATCTGGTGGTGCCACGTCTCCCTGACACGCCGCGTCAGCAGGTGGTAGGGGGCGGCGATCTTCTTGCTCGCGCGCGTCTCGTTGAATTCCCGGATGGCGAGACGCTCCCCCGTGTAGTCGCTGTACAGCTCCGTCTCGCCGCCGATGGTGTCGTCGAAGTAGCAGAACACGCGGGGCAGGAAATACCTCTCGGGCGAGTCGAACATTTCGAGCGCGGCGGCGGTCGAAGTGTAGTAGTCGAAGTCGTGTATGACGGCGGCGATTGGCGCGGGGTCGTACTCCTCGCAAAAACTCCGCGCCGTCTCTTTGATGTCGCCCATCACCAGCCTCGCCTTCTTCAGACGCGCGCGCAGCCTCTCCGCGTCCATCGCGAAAAAACCCTCGCGCCAGTGGTACGGCAAATCCCTGTAGTCGGCCGGCGCGGGCAGCCCCTTGCCCGTGTCGAAGCCGTAAATATCAATCTCGATTCCGAGGACGCGGGAGACCTCCTCCGCGTGATATTCGAGATTGAGCAGCCCACGCCCGCCGGCCACGCCGAACTCGATGACGCTGACGCGCCGGTGTCCCAGCTTCTTCGCCAGCAGCGCGCCCTGATACACGCAGTAGCCGTAGTGCGGGCGGTCGACCGCCCCGTGCTCAAGACGGTACAGGTAACTCCCGAGGTTGAACTTTCGGACGAGCCTCAGCGCGATTGTGCGGAGCGGGTAGGGGTCGACAACGATGCTCTTCAGAAAAGGAATCATCCGTCTTTAACCCTTTTAACCCTTGCCCCCGACGCGCCGCCGGACGCCTAACGTCCCCCGTTCCGGCGCGCGTAGATTAACCCGTGATTCGCATTCATCGGGCGCACGAGGCAGCGAAAGCCCGCCCGCTCAAGGACGCTTCGGCAACGCCCCGACGCGTTCGGGCACAGCTTGTCGTGGTACTCGACGATGACCTGACGCAAGGCCCCGAGCGTCGCGGGGGTCGCGCCTTCCAGCGTGTCGGCCTCGCCGCCCTCGGTGTCGATCTTCAACAGCGCTATCGGCTGAGCGCCCGCGCGCCTGACGACCTCGTTGAGATCGACGAGCGGGACGTAGGTGGCGACGGCCTCGGGGGTCGGGGGCGAATCGCTGTACGCGGTGGCGGTCATGCTGTGCACGTTCGTCCACAGGCGCAGCCGGCCGGGGCCGCGGCCGACCGCCTCGTCGTGGACGGTCACCCTGTCCGCCAGTCCGTTGGCCTCGACGTTGTGTCGCAGCACAGCGTTGGTCTCGGGGTTCGGCTCGTAGGCGTGGACGCGAAGCCGGCCCGCGCGGCTCGCCCAGTCGAGCGTGACCGCCCCGATGTTGGCGCCGATGTCGATCACCACTCCGTCCCGCGGGCTTGCGATGTGACGCCTGTACTGGCGCTCGCCGAAGACCTCGCGCAGCAGCGAGACCGGGCTGTCGAGTCGTCCGTGGTGGAGCGTGAAGCCGTCGCGGAATTGCAGCGGCGGCGGCCGGCGGCTGACGCGGTAAGCCGACCAGACCTCGCGCCAGTTCGACAGCCAGCGAATCATCCGGGCCAGCGTCAGCGCCGCGTAGTACTTGAAGAACGCCCACTCCGAGACTGTCATCGTCCGAATCCCTACGACTTCCTTTTCAGGCGCGCGCCGATGTCGGCGAAGAGGGGCGGGACGAGACGCTTGAGGACGGACTTGAGCGAGTACGTCAACGCGCGCCCGTTCAATCCGTGGATGACCTCGCCCGGCCGCGGGCGCATGAGCGTCCCGTGGTCGCCTGTCGCCTCCTCCTCCGGCCGCCCGTTGCTGTAGTAGTAGAGCGCGAGCGACTTCCGCGTCGTCCCCCGCGGGCAGGCGAGCGGCTCGGGGTGGCCGTGGAAGGCGGAGTCGGTCGTGTTGAAGATGACGCAGCGGTTGAAGGTCGGCAGGATGCGGCGGACGCAGCGCGTCACGCCCGCGTCCCAGAGTTCGAGGTGTCCGCCGTACTCCTCCTCCCAGTTCTCGTTCAGGAAGAGGAGCAGGTTGAGCCTCCGGTCGAGCCCGAATTTGGGGTGACGGTTGAAGTCCGCGTGTATCTTGAGGAAGCCGCCGCGCTCGATCTGGTGGAGCCCGCCACCGACGAAATAAGGGTCGGGGATTAACCCCTCGATGCCCGTCAGGCGTTCCAGAAACTCCATGAACCTCCCGGAGTTCAGTTGATAAAGCAGCCAGAGCGCGCCGGCGTCCATCCGCCGCTCGTCGTCAAAGGCCAGCTTCTTCTGGCGCGGGTTGTCGAACACATGCCAGTCAACCTCCTCCGGCTTGGGGAAGGAGCCGGCGACGGCCCTGAGCGTCTCCGCCGGGAGGAAGTCGTCGATGACGACGTGCGGGAAGGGCTCGGCAGTCGCGTAAGCATCACGATACTCCGCGCCGAGCCGCGCCAGCCTGTCCTCTTCGAGAATGAACATGTCGAGATTCCCGCCTTCGTTCCCGGGCTGTTCGACGCCCGCCTTCAACGACTCGACGCGGGCGGCGCGTCCACGCCGTAGGCGGCGATGAAGGCGTCGATGTCGTCGGCGAGCAGGAGCGGCCACGCCTCCTTGATTTTCGCCATCGGCCAGTCCCACCACGCTATCTCCTGAAGCGCGCCGACCGTCGCTTCGTCGAAACGAAACTTGACGTGCCGGGACGGATTCCCCGCCACGATGGAGTACGGCTCGACGTTGCCCCTGACGACGCTGCGCGCCGCGACGACCGCGCCGTCGCCGATGCGGACGCCCGAAAGAATCAACGCCCCGTAGCCGACCCACACGTCGTTGCCTATCACCACGTCGCCCTTCGTGTGCGGGTGCCCCCGAAACCCGGCGGCCTCGGGAAAGAGTCGGCTGAACGGGTAGGTCGTCACCCAGTCGGTGCGGTGCTCGCCGCCGAGCATGATGGTGACGCTGTCCGAGATTGAACAGAAAGAACCTATTTCGAGCGCGGTGCCGTCGCGCCACGAGAGCACCCGCGGGCTGCCGTAAGTCCCGCGCCCTATCTTGTGCTCGGCGAACTTCGGGTTCTCGGCCATCAGCAGCGGCTCGGGCGCGGGCGGCGGCGCGAGCCTCCGCCGAAACTTCTGAAGCGCGGCGGCGAGCATCATGCGCCTCCCGTCCCGGTTCGAGCGGGAAGCAGGTCGGCCGGGAGCGCGGACTCCGCGAACGGGACGCCGTAGACGAGCTTCTCCGCGGTCGAGACCATCATCAAGCGCCCGTCGGATTTGCGATACATGCGGTAGTTGACGAAGAGGCGAACGGGGGCCGCCTCGGGCGCGGGGTGGTTCGTCGCGTAAGGGTTCTCCACCCACGGCTCGACCTCGACGACGAGCGTGTCGCGCGGCGAGGCGTTGTTCAGATACGCGCTCCGCCGTCGGACGAGAGTCCGGCGGTCGAGCATCTCTTCCGTCAGGCGCAGCCGCGCCGAGGCGAGCGCCTCGCGCTCGCAGATGTCGAGGAAGACGGGGTAGTTGGCGAAATAGACGAGCCCGGTGCTGCTGAAGTCGCGGTCTACCACCAGACGGTACTCGACGCGGGCGAGGCCGTCCGTCATGGGCACGTAGGAGTCGGCCGGTCGCGCGAGCGGGTCGCCCTTCTCGGCCTGCTTCATGGTGAGGTACGACTCGGGTGCCAGCGCCAGCTCGGGGATGGTCTTAAAGCCGGGGTTGGCCGGGCGCGCCGTCCTGAGCCATTCGGAGCCGTTGTGCTGCTCGACGAAGATGTTCGAGAGTCGAACCGCCGGGACGCCGGCCGCCACGGACGCCGCGACCGAGTCGAACGGCGGCGCGTCCGGTTCCGCGTGGTCGGCGGGGAGCAGGCAGCAGTGGCCGTCGAGCATCGAGCCGCCGTAACGCTTCAACGTGCTGCTCACCTTCAGGCGGTCGTTCTCGCCGTAAGCCGCCATCGGGCTGTGCGGCGGGAAGACCATCTCGACGTAGAAAAAGCTCGGGTACAGCCGTCGCCCCTCCTCGTCTGCGAACTGTTTGCTGGGGACTCCGGCGAGCGCGCTCAGGTGCCGCCAGCGTAGGTCGCCGAGGTATTTGAGCAGCGGGCTCTCGGCAAGGTTGTTGAGGCAGGTCAGCGACATCCCGATCTCGACATCGTCGTAGAGGACGCCGGAGGGCGTGAGCCTCCACTTGCCGGGGTGAGCCGGGCCCGGCGCGTCCCGCCGGCCGGACGTTTCGGAATCACTCCCCGCCGGGGACGGAGGCGGCCCCGTCTGCCGAGCGCCGATGTGCGCGGCCAGCTCGCTGATCGAGCCGAAGCCGTTGAAGGTTCTGTCGTCCAGATACACCCGGAATCTTCTTTCGAGCAGCTCCCGAAATTCCAGTTGCGCCAGCGAGTCGATGCCGTAAGAAGACGCCGCCCGGGCGGCGTCAATCTTTTCGACGCCGACTCTCGTCAGCCGGGCGATGATCTCTTTGATTTGAAGTTCGACCGCGGGCGAAGTCATAAGCGTTTCGGACGAAGAGTCGAAAGGTCTTCAGGCGGCGTCGTTTAAACGCAGGACGCGGAACACCCTCGCGCGCAGGGGGTACAGACGGGGACGGACGTAGATTCCCAGCGGCGCGCGCAGGGCGACGGGAAACATCAGCGCGACGTAGATGAGCGCGACGGCGGCGGCCGTCAGCCCGACGGGCACGAAGCCGTCGGGCACCCAGACGCGCGCCAGCGCGCCCGCCGCGACGAGCAACAGCACGAAGCGCGCGAGCCACGGCATCAGCGGGCGCACCATCTCCCACCTCGTCTTGCCGCTCTCTCGCGCCAGCGCCGAGAGGTTCGCCGGCAGGCTGACGAGACATGTGCCGGCGATCATGCCGAGCGGCGCGCCCGCCAACCCGTACAGCCATACGAACAGCGCCACCCCGCCCACGCTCACCAGCCCGTCGAGCAACGCCGTCAGGCACAGCCGCCGCTCGTGGCCGAAGCACAGCAGGCTGTAAGCGACCGTCAGGTTCCAGTGGCGCAGCAGCACGCCGAGGAGTATCAGCACCGTCAGCCAGAAGCCGCCGTACTGCGCCGCGCCGATCCAGCGCGCGACGAAGCCCTCGTTGACCGCCAGCACGACGCAGACCGCCGCCCCGCTCAGCATCAGCATCGCCTGCCCCAGCGCGACGCAGACCTCCGACACGCGCTCGCGCGACTCGCCGGCCCTCATCTGACTGAGCGCCGGCCCGGCGGCGGCCATCAACATCTGCGGCTGGTTCGCCAGCACGCCGATCATCTTCCCCGTGCAGACGTAGGGCACGACCGCCGCCGGCCCGAACAGCTTGCCGATGATGAGAATGTCCGTCCCGTTCAGGAGCACCTGCGCGATCTGTGCGAGGCTCACCCAAAGACCCTGCGTCACGCGCCTGCGCGCCGTCGGCCACGGGAGTTTCGGCACGACGCGCGGCAGCACGGTCGGGAAGCGAGCGCGCAGCCGGTACCAGCCGAGCGCCGCGCCGAAAACCTGTTGCGCCGCCCAGCCGAGCGCCAACGCGTACAGCCCCCACCCGGCCACGACGAGTCCCACGGTGAGCGCGGTGCTCAGCAGATACGAGACGATGCTGCCGCGCCCTATGAAGGCGAAGTCCTGCAAGCCTTGCAGCACGGCGTTGAAGAGGCGCAGCGGGAAGACCAGCACGAAGACCAGCAGGACGACCCCGATGGGGTTGCGCAGCCCTTCCCACGCGGCGGGCACCGTCAGCCACGCGGCCAACGCCGCCAGCGCCACCAGCGGCGTCTGCCACGCGACGAGGCGCGCGGTCTGCCCGACCAGCAGTGGTAAGTCCGCGGCGCC
>JBEVKV010000583.1:0-8633 GCA_040509515.1 Pyrinomonadaceae bacterium
GCCACGGCCCCTCTTTTTATACCGCCCCGGCCGCCGCCTTAGCGTTTGCGGCGGTTCAGGTCGTCCGTGGTGCTGGCGTTGGCGCTGGCGCCGCGAACCTTAACGTCGCCGGTCTGCTCCACGTCAACGTCGGTGCTGCGGACGGTGTCGCGGACGGTCTCGGTGCGCTCGCCGACCTCTTTGTTGACGGCCACCTCCTCGACGACGCGCGCCGACTTATCGACGACGACCTCCTCGCTCCGCTCCCGCAGCTCGAACTCGCCCTCGCGGAAGGCGCGGAGGTCGGCGTCGGTGAGCGCGCGGTTGACGGGCCGGCGCTCGACGTTGACGCGCTCTTCGCGCAGGCGGACGACCTCCTCGACCGGGCGCTCGACGACGCGCGTGCGGACGCGGACGCCGCCGCCCTCGACCTCGCGCTTGCCGACGCGCAGCTCCTCTTCGATGACGGGGATGCTCGCCACGCCCGACTCACTCACGTCGGCGCGGCCGGTCGCGGCCGTCTCCGTGCCCGCGTAGGCCGCCTGACGGTGCGACTCGCCGTGCTCGTCCACCTCGCCGCCGAAGCGGTTGAGTATGGACTCGGCGCGGTCGGCCATCTCTTCCGACTCGCAGTCCACGGTCACCACCGCGCCGCCGCCCGTGACGGCCTCGGAGTAGTGCGTGGCGTGCTCGCGGTCGTCGCCGAAGAGGTTGGAGAAGAAGTTGCTGACCTTGTCGCCGAAGCCCTCGTCGTCGCGGTACGACTCCTCGCGGTACGACTCGCCCTCGTAGCTCGCGTGCTCGCGCGCGGTGATGCCCACGTCCTCGCGGGCGATGCCGCTCTCGATCAGCTCGGCCGCGGCGCGCTGCGCCTCACGGTAGTTATCGAACAGTCCGACAATCGTCTTGCTCATTCAAAGTCCCCCTTGCTTTCCGTTTGTTCGTTGAGTGAGCCCGGCCGTGAAGAGTTCAGGGGGCCGGGCGATTAATTGCGCTGGGCGTGCTTTACGCGGTACGCCCGACCGCGCCGAACACGACGCCGCCCGACCGCTCAGACATCCGTTCTCCTTAACCCGCCAGATGGCGTATGATTTGGCATCCGCGTTTCGGCTCGGCGGGACAGGAAGCAACGCGCATACCTCGGGCGCTCGCGCCGCCGCCGTCAAAGGCGCACGCGCGGCTTTGCGCGTCTTCGCGGCCGTTGGCTTGGCTTTTGCACGGTTAGGGCCGGATGACGTTTCGAGGTGTGAAACGGTACAGTCGTATTTTTGAAGTACGAAGGCGTTTGGAGTACGAAGGAGAGGCTCTTTCATGAACAAGATGCGCGGGCGTTTCGCCCTTCGCGGGCCGGCGGCGCTGCTGCTGCTTGTGGCGGCGACGTTGGCCGGCTGCTCACGTGTCGGGTCGGAGCAGACCGGCCCCGTGACGACAAAGACGGAGGCGGGCACGACGACCGCGCCGCCGGCCTCGGAGGCCGCGGCGCGCGGGGGGGCGCTGGTGCGCTTTGTCCACGCCGTGCCGGGGCTCGCGACCGTAGACCTT
Organism: Pyrinomonadaceae bacterium; assembly: GCA_040509515.1. Classification (GTDB taxonomy): domain Bacteria; phylum Acidobacteriota; class Blastocatellia; order Pyrinomonadales; family Pyrinomonadaceae; genus QHXN01. The sequence goes on from JBEVKV010000583.1 coordinate 1,522, forward strand.
TTCGCGGGCGACACGCGCGCCTTTGACGGCGTCGGCTACAAACAGCTCGCCGGCTACCGCGAGCTGCCGGGCGCGAACGGCGTCTACCGCCTGCGCCTCGCCGGGCAGGAGACGGGCGAGCCGCTGGCCGAGAAGTCGCAGAGCTTCGGCACCGGACGCCACCACACAATCATTGCCTTCCCCTCGGCCGGCTCCGGCCTGCTGTCGAAGGGCGACGCCGTCGAGATGCGTTTCATCGCGGACGAGTTCGAGCCGCCGGCCGCCGGGCGCGCGCGCGTCCGCGTCGTCAACGCGTCGCCCGACCTCGGCGAAATCGACCTCTACGCCACGGGGCGCGCCGAGCCGCTCGTGAAGGGCGCGAAGACCGGCGCGGCGACCGCCTTCGCCGACATGGAGCCGACCGCCGCGGGGCTCGAAGTGCGGCGCGCGGGCGAGAACATCACGACGCTCGCCGTGCCCGGCGGGAAGCTGGAAGCGGGGGGCCTCTACACCATCTTCATCGTCGGCGGGACGAAGGGCGCGGCCAAGCTCGAAGCCTTCGTCGTCGAAGACAAGCTCGGCCCCGCGCCGGCGAGGTAAAGCTTAAGGGTAAGGGGGAACGGGTAAAGGATAAGGGGGAAATACCGCGAGGCTTTCATCCCTTACCCTTTACCCGTTCCCCCTTACCCCTTCTTCACGGTCGGACTTCTTCCGACTCCATGCGTTCGACTTCGAGTTCCATGCGGAGGGTGCGGAAGGCTTCGAGGGCTTCGTCGCGGAGTCGGCCGCCGCGCTCGGGGTCGCCGGAGGCGAGTTCGTGCCGCGCCCAGTCAGCGAGCGTCCGCGCGCGCCCGGCCTCCATCTGGATGCGCGCGAAGATGGAGAGACTCTCGGCGAAGCAAGAGGCCGCGTCCCGCGTCTGCCCTTCGACTTCGACGGCAGACTTCGAGCGCGAGGCGACGAGGCCGAGGACGCGCCAGGCTTCGGCGACGTGCTCCTGATTCTCAAACTCGTGCCCGAGTTCGAGCGCGCGCCGCGCCGCGCCGCGCGACTCCTCGACGCGACCCTGACCGAGCAGTGCTTCCGCGATGAACCGGTAGTTCTCCGACACGCCGACGTATCCGGCCGCCGCCGCCAGCTCAATCGTCAGACGCAGCTCGGCCTCGGCCTCTGCGTACTCGCCCAACCCCACGCGCGCACCGCCCAAATTCGACAGGTACAGAATCTCGCCGTTACGGTTTCCTATCTCGCGCGCGATCTGGAGCGCCTCGCTGTAGCGCTCGAAAGCCTTGCGGTAGTCGCCGAGGAGCCGCGCCGTCTCGCCCAGACTGTTGAGAAGATTGCCGACGTAGCGCCGGTCGCCCAACTCTCGGTAGAGCGAGAGCGAGAGCGACTTGAACTCCTCGGCCTGCCCGAATTGACCCAGCGTGTGATAGGCCATCCCCAGCGACTTCAGACACTCGGCGCGCACGCGCCGCCCCTCGTCGCCGAGCCCGTCGACGAGCGAGAGCGCGCGGTCGGCCAGCATCATCGCCGCGCGCGCGTCGCCGAGCCGCGAGCAGACCTGACTCTGCAGGTAGAGAGCGCGCGCAAGCTCGACGCCCGCCCCCGGGCCGGCGCCCGCGCCGCGCGCGAGCAGCTCGGCGCGCTGCGTGCTCTCGAAGGAGGCGCGGTTGTCGCCCTGACTGCTCTGCACGAGCGCGATCTCGTTCCACGCGCGCGCCTGCGCGGGGACGGCCTGCAAAGCCTCCGCCGCCGCGCGCATCCGCCGGTACGCCTCGACGGCCTCGGAGTAGCGCGCCTGCACGCGCAGCGCCTCGCCCAAGCCCTCGTACCATTCCAGCCGGAGCGCGTGGAGCGCGGGGTCTTCCGCGCCTTCGCCCGCGTCGGAAGAATCGCGCGTGGCGAGAAAGTCGAGCGCCTTGCGGTAGTGCCGGATGGCCGTCTCGGGCGCGTAGGTCTCGCGCGCCTGACGGCCGGCGCGGCCGTACCACTCGGCCGCGTCTTCGGGAGACTGCCCGCGCTCGTGGTGCTCGGCGATAAGGCCGGCGTACTCGCCGACGCGCCCGCCGCTGTGACCGGCGAGCCAGCCGGCCGCGCGGCGGTGGTACTCGCGACGCTCGCGCTTGAGCACGCTCTCGTACGTCACGTCGCGCAGCAGCGCGTGCTTGAAGATGTACTCGCTCGCGCCGGCGAAGGCCGAAGCCTCGCGGCGGTAGACCAGCTCCTTGCCGCGCAGCGATTCGAGCACGCGCTCGATTGTCGCCGAGACGCCCGACGGCGCGGGCGTGGGCACCGAGGGGTGCGCGGCGCGCTCCGTCGTGCGCCCCGCGGCCTCCGCGGTCGCGCCCGCGCCGAGGTGCTCGACCGCGCCGTCCCAGAAGACGCGCCCGATGACAGAGGCGCGTTGGAGGACGGTCTTCTCTTCGTCCGTCAGCCGGTCGAGACGCGCCTGAAGCACGCCCGTCAGCGTCGGCGGCACCTGCACCTCGCCCAGCCGCGTCGCGTCCACGCTCCACTCGTCCGCGCCCGGGACGATGACGCGCTGGTCGATGAGCATCTTGATGAGTTCTTCGACGTAGAACGGGTTGCCTTCGGCGACGCCGACGACCATCTCGCGCAGCTCCGCGGGGACGCCGTGCGCGCGCCGCAGAATCTCCTCGACGAGCTGGCGGCTCTCCTTCTTCGAGAGCGGCTGGAGGTTGAGACGCGCGTGGCGCTCGCGCCCCTCGCCCCACGCGGGGCGGCGTTCGAGCAGCGTCTGGCGCGCGAGACACAGAATCATCACGCGCGCGCCGGCGCACTCGCGCGCGAGGTGGTCGATGAAGTCGAGCGAGCCGTCGTCGGCCCAGTGTATGTCGTCGAGGTAGAAGACGACGGGGAGGTCGCGCGAGATTTCGGAGAAGAAGCGCGCGGCGTAGCGGAAGGCGCGGTCGCGCACCTGCCGCGCGTCGTCGCGGATGCCGGAGACGTGCGGGCTCGCCGAGTAGTCGAAGCCGATGAGCTGGCCGATGATGTGCGCGCGCATCAGCACCTCGGCCTCGGGCGTCTCGGCGCACATCGAGAGCATCCCGCGCTCCAACTTTTCGCGCGCGACCTCGGGCGGGTCGCTGTCGCGTATCTCGAAGCGGAACGAGAACACGTCGCGGACGAGCGCGTAAGGCAACTCCTGCGCGGACTCGCCCGCGCGCCCGTTGAAGATGTACCACGCGTTCGGGAGCAGCTCGACCCGGTTGCTGAACTCGTAAAGCAGCCGTGACTTGCCGAGGCCCGCGTCGCCGATGACGGTGACGGCCTGCAGCTCCTCGTCCTCGAAGACGGATTCGAGCGCGTCGGTCAGGCGGCGCAGCTCGCCCTTGCGCCCGACCATGCGCGTCTCGACGCCCTCGACGCCGCGCGTCTGCACGCGGAAGGCGCGCTGCTTGGCGCGGCGGACGTGGTAGAACTGCGCGGGCTCTGCGCGCTCGCTCGTTCGTATCTCGCCGGGCGGGTCAACGTCGAAGACGCCGCGGACGTGGCGGTATGTGTCGTGCGAGATGAGGACGCCGCCCACGGGCGACTCCTGCTGCAAGCGCGACGCGAGCCTGACGGCGTCGCCCGTCACGCTCAGCTCGCCCGTCGTCCCGACCTGACCGAGCAGCACGAGCCCCGTGCTCACGCCGACGCGCAGCAGACGCGCCGGGCCGTTTTCGGCGCGCGCGTCGTGCGGCCAGCGCCCGGCGACGAACGAGGCGACCGCCGCCTGCACGTCGAGCGCGGCCCGGACGGCGCGCTCCGGGTCGTCCTCGCGCGCGCCGCGCGCGCCCCACAGCGCGACGAACGTCTCGGCGACGTGCTTCGTCACCTCGCCGCCGTACGTCTCGACCGCCGAATCCACGAGCGGCCACAGCGCGCCCATCAGCTCGCCCACGTCCTCGGCGTCCGCCCCTTCGGTGAGCGCCGCGAGCCCGGCGAGGTCGGCGAAGAGGACGGTTAACTGCTTGCGCTGCTCGGTCGTCGCCGGCCTCGCCGGGCGACGCTCCTCGGACTTGTGAAGCCGCGCCCCGGAATTGTGAAGCAGCGTCGGCGCGTGCGCGACCTCGGAGGCCGGGGGCGGCGAGACGAAGTCCCGCGCCGTCCCGACGTGCGACGCGCCCGCAGACTCCGCGCGCAGCTCGACGAGGCGGCGGACGCGCCTCAGCTCGGTCTGAAACTCCTTCGCCGTCTGGAAACGCCCGTCGCGCTCCTTCGCGAGCGCGCGCAGGACGAGTTGCTCGACCGCCTCGGCGTACGGCTCGCCCGCGAACGAGGCGAGCGCGGCGAGCGCGGGCGGCTCGGCGTGGAGGATTGAGACGACGAGGTCGCCGAAGTTCTTCTCCTCGAATGGCGGGCGGCCGGCGAGCAGTTCGTAGAGCACGCACCCGAGGCTCCAAACGTCCGTGCGGCCGTCGAGGTCGAGCCCGCGCACCTGCTCGGGCGACATGTAGGTCGAGGTGCCGAGGACGACGCCCGAGGCCGTGTTGACCCGCGCGCTCGACGGCGCTTCGGTGTCGGCGGAGGGGACGGCGGCGGCGACCTGCTTGGCGATGCCGAAGTCGAGCACCTTGACGTGCCCCTCTTCGTCGAGCATCAAATTCTCGGGCTTCACGTCGCGGTGGATGACGCCCGAGGCGTGCGCCTTCCAGAGCGCCCCGGCCACCTGCGCGCACACGTCGAGCGCGGCCTCGGCCGTCAAACGCTCCTCCCACATGCGCTCGCGGAGCGTCTTGCCCTCGACGTACTCGGTGACGATGAAGAGACGGCCGAGGTCTTCGCCGATCTCGTGGACGGTGAGAATGTTCGGGTGGCTGAGCGCGGCGACGGCGCGCGCCTCGTGCTCGAAGCGGCGGACTAGCTCCTCGTCGCCCGCGAAGTGCGCGGGCAGGACTTTGAGCGCGACGCGGCGGCCGAGCCTCGCGTCCTTCGCCAGATAGACCGTGCCCATGCCGCCCGCGCCGATCTTCTCAAGCACGCGGTAGGAGCCGAGCGTGGTGCGGCCGGGGACGACCTCGGGCGGCGTCTTCTCGGCGGACGGCCGCGCGCCGCCGCGGGGCGTTGAACGGGAGGACTTTGAAGACCTGGAAGATTTAGAAGACTTAGGCGGCATCGCCTGCGCCTCACAAGGAGAGTCCGGTCGGCCTTGCGCCCTGCGGCGGGTTCTTCGCGAGCGCCGCATTGTAGCATTTCGGCGTCGCGCCCGGCCGTCCAAACTAATTCTGAAAATTTATTTGCGAGGGGGTGAAACGTTTCCGGCGCGTACGCCATATACAGTTAGACGCGTGGGACGCCGAAGGTCGCGCCTCGAACCCCCCGCCCAAGCGCGACGCCCGCCGCCAAACTTCTCACCCCGCAAAGGAGGGGCGAAGGCCCTCAGTAGAACCTTCGCCCCTCCTGCTTTCACATACGATGTGTCTTAGCCGCGCGGATTCGTCTGCGCGCGCCGGCGGAGTGTCGAGACGCGCGAGGTGCGGACGAGCGCGCCCGCCTCCGGCGGCGGCGGCGCTTCGACGAGGTGCGCGAATTCCTCGGCGTGCGACTGCAGGTAGGAGAAGAAGCGCTCGAACTCGTGCTGCATCGCGTCCATCTTCTCGCGCATGTTGAGGATGATCTCGACGCCCGCGAGGTTGACGCCGAGGTCGCGCGTCAGGCTGAGAATCACTTCGAGCCGCGCCAGGTCTTCGTCCGTGTAGAGGCGCGTGTTCCCCTCCGACCGCGAAGGCTTGAGCAGCCCCTCGCGCTCGTAGAGCCGTAACGTCTGCGGGTGAATCTCGTACTGCGTCGCCACCGCGCTGATCGTGTATGTCCCGCCCTTACGCCTTTTCATAGCTGTGAACCGTGAACCGCGAACCGTGAACCGTGACAAGAAGGAGAAGCGTTCTTCTCTCGTCACGGTTTACGGTTCACGATTCACGCCTATTCGAGACCCATCGTCACGCGCGGGTTCTCGGGGTTGAGCTGCGCGTAGCGTTTTAAAAGTTCCTTCGTCTCTTCCGAGATGACTTTGGGGAACGTGACCTGGACTTCGACGAACTGGTCGCCGCGCGCCTGCGGATTTCGCAGCGACGGGATGCCGCGCTCGCGCATGCGGAACTGCGCGCCCGACTGCGTCCCCGGGGGAATCCTGAGCTGCGCCTTGCCCTCGATGGTCGGCACCTCTATCCGCGCGCCCAGAGCGGCCTCGGCAATCGTCACCGGCACCTTGACGTAGATGTTGTCGCCCTTGCGCGTGAAGTGCTTGTGCTTGCCGACGTTGGTGATGATGAAGAGGTCGCCCGCCGGCGCGCCCATCCTCCCGCCCTCGCCCTTGCCGGGGATGCGCACGCGCGAGCCGGTGTCGACGCCCGCCGGAATCCTGACCTTCACCGTCTCGGCCTTCGGCACCGTCCCCTTGCCGTTGCAGAGCGCGCACGGCGGGCGGCGCTTGCCGACGCCGCCGCAGTCCGGGCACTCCTGCGCGAACCTGAGACGCCCGCCGGCCTTCTGCACCTGACCCGCGCCGTGGCAGGTCGGGCAGGTGACGGGGTTGCCGCCCGTGTCGCCCGCGCCGTTGCAGCGCGGGCACTGCTCGGAGCGGTTGACCGTGATGTTGGTCGTCAGCCCCGTCACGGCCTCCTCGAACGAGAGCGCGAGCGGCATCTCGATGTCCGCGCCCTTCTGCGGCGCGGCGCGCGGCGGCTCCTTCTCGGACTTCCCGCCGCCGAACAGCTCCGAGAAGATGTCGCGGAACGAAGACCCGCCGCCGGACGAAGCGCCCGCGGTGTTGCCCCAGTCGAAGCCCTCGAAGTCGAAGGGGGCCCCGGCGCGACCCGGCGCGCCCGCCCCGCCGCCCGGCGCGCCGTGGCCGCGCGCGGCGGCGTCGGCGAGCTGGTCGGAGTACGAGCCGAAGCGGTCGTAGACCTTGCGCTTCTTCTCGTCGGAGAGCACCTCGTGCGCCTCCGTGATCTTCTTGAAGCGGTCTTCGGCCGACTTGTCGCCCGGGTTCACGTCCGGGTGGTACTTGCGCGCGAGCCTCCGGTAAGCCTTCTTGATCTCCTCCGGCTTCGCGTCCCGCTTGATGCCCAGAACCTGATAGAAGTCTTCTTTTGCCATTTGCTCGCGAATCGTGAATCGCAAAC
>JBEVKV010000584.1:0-12546 GCA_040509515.1 Pyrinomonadaceae bacterium
TCGTGCCCGCCACGTCGAGCGTGTCCTCCGGCTTGTCGGTGCCGATGCCGACGCGACCCTCGGGCGTCACGCGCATCTGCTCGCGCTCTTGACCCGTGAACACGTCGCCGGTGCGGAAGGTGAGCGCGCCCGAGGTCGAAATCACCTGACCGTCCTGCCCGTCGTGCGCCGTCACGGTCATGGTCGCCGGCGCGTCCTCACCTATGAGCGTTAAGTCGCCACCATCCTGCGCCGCCTCCAGTGCTTGCGCCGCGCGGCTGTCCGCCCACGCCCGCGCTTCGCCCGGCGATAGCTGCTTCGGCGCGACCCGTTGCAACGAGACCTGCCGCTCCCGCAGCGAAACTAAACTGTGCCTCTGGCTGAGCCGACCCGAGGGGTCTTTAACCGTGACCACGCAGAGGTACGAGCCGTCGGCGAGCCGTTGCCCCTGCTGATCCCGCAGCCCCCAGTCGAGCAGGTCGCCGGGCTCGAAGCCGGAATCGAATAGCCGCTCGCCCGCGGGAGAGAAGACCTCAAGCCGCAGGTGCGTAATCTTATCGAAGGAGATGAAGCGCACCTGCTCCGCGGTGGCGGCGGCGGTCACCGCGGGCGACTGAGCAGCAACGCTCGCCTCTTGGGCCGACACGGCAGTCGAGGCTGCGAGGATTAGAGTTAGGCCGGCGCAACTGCGAATGGCGGACGCAATTCTTTGCCACATGAGTAAAATATTCCTCCTGTATTCCATGTTGGTGTGAGGCCGACGAAGCGTTCGTCAGCAGGAGTGCGAGGTTAATACGCGGGAACGATATGCCTGCCGGGCGTCGGTGTCAACGATTTTGCGTCCAAAGGCCCCCGAGTTGATTTCGGATGCAGCGCCCGCTAACGCCTGCGCGCGCCGCCGCGCTGACTGGCGGGCGCGGCGGAGTCGGCGCGGAGGTTGGTCTCGAAGAGTTTGAGGATACGCTTTCGGACGCTTCTAGACAAAATCCAAGAGACTTCAAGACAAAGTAATATCCGCGACGCCCCCTCATCCCTGACTTACCGTGATTCCACGGCTGTCTGCGCGGCAGCCCGGAACGCAGCGGCAAGGCTTAACGTAGAGATTACCGTCAAAGGCAAAGCCGCCCGGACATCCAAGAAGATTTCCGGGCGGCTTCAGACAGCAGTAGTTCATGCCCACCTACGTCGTTCGTACTAACAGCCAGAGCAACATCAGGCCACCCACTACTATCAGGCAAATGCTAAGTGCGAAGTTGAACTTAAGGGTTGATACGTAGCTAATTCGCCTTCCGCCAGTTCGTCGATAATACAACCCGACTAACCAGCTACTAAACTTGTCATTGTCTGAGTAGATTGCTAAGCCAATAACTATTAAAGCAATGGCATATTTTACATGCATGTCGGGCCTCCGCATCTAGTAGCCGCAATATCCAGGAGGTTGGTTATCAGAGCCCGTTTTATAAGCGCGTATGCACCAATTCCCATTAAATATTGGGTCTATTACAATGACATACCCCTTAGTAAGGTATTTGTAACATCTATCATCTGCGTTTGGATTGTTAGCTGGGTGGTCTTCACTACCCGGCATCCGCCAAAAACATGCCTTATGCTCCTGGTCAGCGCAAAGATCGTAGGCGCATCTATTAGGTTCAAGTTTCGGATAATCAACAATATAGTGGTACTCTAACGAACCGCCATTGTCCACGTATTTTTCGGCATACGTAAAGCTTTCCCAGTATTCCATGTTCCAATACGGGCATACTATTTTATGCTCTGTGGCGACGATGAAGCTGCCAGCCGTAACGTCCGTCCACTCTATCGCCGTCTCCGCCATGCCGTACGCATACGTCCCCGTCCCCATTCCATAGCCGACGTTGGACGTGCCGTCGTTGGCGGTAATCGTAGAGGTTACGAGATACTCGTGGCTGTAACTGTTGTAAGCTTCCTCCGTCACCCCGACACCGACGACATACCCGTGTCCGTTCTCCGCGTCCGAGTCGTCGAAGTACACGTCGGAGTAGATATTGCTTTGGCCCGCCGCCCCGGATGAAGCCGTTAGCATCACCAGCGAGAGCAGCAGAAATCGGACGAGAGGCGAATAATTCAGTCGCGTTTTCATGGTGACTCCGTATGAGATTAATGTTGATGGACATTACCCGGCTTCCAACCCGGCCCGCCCGGCGGGGACTGCGGGCTCGGAACCACTTTCATTTTCGTTTTCATTCGGCCGATATGTGCTTTGACCTTTCCGAAGCCGTTAATACTTAGCCGCTTGGGGAGTGACGAAATCAATTCGTCCATGACCTTATCTTTTTGTACCTGCATTTCTTGCAGGCGCGCCATAACTTGAGCACTGGGTTGGGGCCAGTGCTTATCTTTCAGGTGCTTAACCTCGCCATCAAGGTTCTTAACCTTTAGATTGAACTCTTCTACCAGTGCGACTATGGCCTCGGCGTCGGCATCATCCTCTTTAGTCTTACTACACTTGCTACAAGCTAAGACGTGCCTGACATAGGCGCGGGCGCGTTGTTTTTACCGCTCGGTGTTTCTGTTTGACAGCACCCTGAAGAGAATTGAATACGCCGCCCTATCAGGAATCCGCTCAGGCTGTTGCGCGCCATTGATCGTACCGGGTGGTCTGGTGGGAGAACTGGTTTCCCCGGCCTGTCATTCGACGGGCGAGAAGATGCAGACTTTTTTATTGCGTTAGACTTTAAGGTGAGCAGCAGCGGAAGGCAATACGAGGACAAAGAGCGCGATGAGAATTTTCCGCTTCATGGGTGTAAGGTTCCTCGATTGATGAGATTAGTATGGGTTTCGTCTACAGGGTCGTGAGGTGGCTGGCTGACAGTTCGGGCTGCTCCTTCCGATCACGCTTTGAGATAGAGGCCAAAGCAGATCGTTCGGAAGCAACGCTTGGGGCAAGATGCGTAACCGTTTTCGTCAGCGCGTATACCTTCTACTCCCCTGCAAATTAATTGTCAACGAAATTTTAGGGCTGCGTACAGCATCATTAGACCTACGCCTTTGGGACTTCAACGAATAGAGAAACAACAAAGCCCGCTGTCCTATGCGGCGGACAGCGGGCTTCGTAAATGAGGGCAAACCTTGCCTCAGCCGTATCCAGACTACCTAACGCCTGCGCGCGCCGCCGCGCTGACTGGCGGGTGGTGGGCCAGCGTCAGGGTGTAGGTGTTCCGTAAAGAGTTTGAGGATGCGTTTGTATTCGTCGGCCCAGCTATCGGCGCGGTCGAAGGCGTGGTCTTCGACGGGGTAGGCGGCCAGCTCCCAGTTCTCTTTGCGCAGTTCGATGAGGCGCTCGGTGAGGCGAACGGTGTCCTGGAAGTGGACGTTGGTGTCGACCATCCCGTGGCAGATGAGCAGCGGCCCCTTCAGCCCGGCGGCGAAGTAGATGGGCGAGCTGCGCCGGTAAGCCTCGGGGTCGTCCTGCGGCTCGTTGAGGATGTTCGCGGTGTACGGGTGGTTATAGTGCGCCCAGTCGGTGACGGGCCTGAGCGCCGCGCCCGCCGCGAAGATGTCGGGCGTGGTGAACATCGCCATCAGCGTGATGAAGCCGCCGTAAGAGCCGCCGTAGAGCCCGACGCGGCGCGGGTCTACGCCGTGCTCTGCGACGAGGTAACGGACGGCGTCGACATGGTCGTCCAAATCCTTCCCGCCCATGTGGCGGTAAATCCCCGTCCGCCAGTCGCGGCCGTAGCCGGCCGAGCCGCGGTAGTCGATGCTGAGCACGGTGTAGCCGCGCTCGGCGAGCAGGTGGTGGAACATGTATTCGCGGTAGTAGCTCGACCACCACTTGTGTACGTCCTGAAGGTAGCCCGCGCCGTGGACGAAGAGGACGGCCGGGCCGCCGCGCTGCCCGCCAGCGGGCTTGTAGATGCGTCCGTGGACGGTCGCGCCGTCGCGCGCGCGGAAGCTGACGATTGCAGGGTCTGTCCAGTTGTAGGTGAAGAACTCCGGGACGGGCGAAGTCGTCACCTGCTTAGCCTCTGGGTCGGGAGCGGCCGCCTGCCCGTTCGTCGCGTGCGCGTCCGACGCCTGCGCGTTCTGGTTGGCCGCGGGCCGGTTGGGCTGGAGGTAAAGCTCGGGCGGACGGTTGGCGTAGGAGCGCACGACGGCGAGCGTGCGCTCGTCGGGCGAGATGTCGACCTGATTGTTGCCGAGCATCGTCGTCAGGCGCGTGCGCGCGCCGCCGGCGAGCGGCATCGAGTAGAGGTGGCGCTCGAAGACGCTGCCCTCGCTCGAAGTGAAATAGAACTTCGTCTTGTCCTGCGAGAGCCGCACGTCGGAGACCTCGAAGCGGCCGGAGGTGAGTTGCGCGGGCTCGCCGCCGTCCGCCGCCGCGGCGTAGAGGTGCGCCCAGCCGTCGCGCTCGGAGATGAAGTAGACGCGTCGGTTGTCTGGGAGCCAGCCGAGCGTGAACGCGCCCGGGCCGCCGACCCACGCGTCGTCGTGTACGCGCGCGAGCACGCGCGTCTTCGCCGTCGAGGGGTCGAGCGCCAGCACCCAACGGTCTTTGTTGTCGGCCGAGCGCGCCAGCAGCGCCGCGCGCGCGCCGTCCTCCGACCACTGCAACTGGAAGAGCTGCACCTCGCGGTCGCGCGCCTGCTGCGCCGCCTCGGTCTGCTGCGTCTGCGCCTGCGTGCGCGGCCCCTGCTGCGTCTGCTGTTGCTGCTGCTGTGACTGAGTTCCGGTCTGCGCCTGCGCGCCCGTCTGCGTCTGCTGCGTCTGCGCGGACTGTTGTCCGGCCTGCTGTCCCGCCGCTTGTGCGCCCGACTCGCGCTGCGCCGACTCGGTGGCGTTCTGCTCCGTGCGCGTCTGGACGCGCGGGGCGACCTCGGCCTTGAGTCCCGTCTCGACCCAGCGTACGTCGCCGGTCGTGACGGAGGCGAGGCCGAGCCGCGTGCGCCCCTGCGCATCGCCGACCTTCGTGCGCGACTGTATGTCCTCCGTGTAGCCACCCTCCGTGACGTAGTTCGGGACGATGGAGTTCTTGCCGGAGGCGGGCTCGCTCAGCGTGATGACGACCTGCGTGCCGTCGGGCGAGAGCAGGAGGCTCGTCACCGTCTGCCCGGCCGTCAGCGTGAAGGGCTTGCGCCTGTCACGCTCGCGCTCGCGGCGCTGGCGCTCCTGCGCCTCGCGCTGCTCGGCGCGCTCGCGCACGGCGTCGAGCAGCCGCCGCTCCTCCTTCTTCAAGAACTCCTGATTCTCGCCCGCGCCGGCCGCGCGCGGAGGCGTCGCCGTGAGCGACACCGCACCTGCGCCGCCCGAGCCTTGTGCCGCGCCGCCGCCGCCGGCCGGCGCGCCGGGCACGCGTATGTCGGTCAACTGTTCGAGCGGGCCGCCGTCGAGCGACATGCGGTAGAGGTTGCTCTGGCGCGTGAAGTAGACGCCGCGCCCGTCGCGCGTGAAGTGCGCGTTCGACTCAGACTCGACGGTGCTCGTCAGGCGTCGGCGCTCGCCCTTCTCGTGGTCGTAGATGAGAACGTCGCCCTCCTCCGTGAAGACCGTCAGCTTTCTGTCTTTCGACAGCTCGCCCCCGGCGGGCGGCGCCTGCCGCGCCTCCTCGTCGGTCAGCTTGCGCAAGCCCGTCCCGTCCGCGCCCACGACGTAGAGGTCTGTCTCCTTCAGCCGCGGCTCGCCCGCGCGCTTCCAGCGGAAGAAGACCCGCCGGCTGTCCTGCGACCAGTAGACGCCCGCGGGCGCGTAGCCGACGAGGTCAGGCCCGCGCATGATGCTGTCAACCGTCAGCTCGAACTGTCTGGCGGGCGTCGTCTGCTGAGGCTGGCGGGCCGGCGGCTGCTGGCGGGCGAACGCCTGCTGTGAGAGCAGCGCGGCGGCGAGCGCGCACGAAGCCAGAGCGCGCCGGAAGATTTGTCGTCGCATTCGATCCTCTCGGTTGCAGTCCCTCGGCGCGGAGCGGCGGCGTTATAATCCGGGCCGGCGCGGCGCGCGCGCGTGACGGAACTCGCGTTTGATTTCGGGGAGACTTTAAAGGTGACAGAGCGGCGGGATGATACAACAAAACCGGCGGACGAGTCGCGCCCCGCACGGGAGCCGGGGCGCTACTACTACGACGACGCCACCGGCTACGAGACCTACACGCCGGGCGACGACGGCGAGGACGAGGAGCCCGAAGACGAGGCGCGACCCGCCGCAGAGGGCTAAGGCTTCCCGCGCCTGAGCGAGAGCCGGCGGCGGTCGGAGAGCGTGTAGGTGTCGCGCTTGCGCTGCTCGCCGCTGTACTCGCTGTCCTCGTAGCGCGGGCAGTCGCAGCGCTCCCCGCCTTCGGCCGCGAACGAGCACCCGCCCGCGATGGTGTGGTGCGCCTGTAAATGGCCGCAGTTCCAACAGACCCTGTCGTTCACTTCGCCCACCTCTGACCCGTTTTTAAGATTGACGCGCCGAAAGTACGGCGCGCGCACGCGCCTGTCAAGCCTTCTCCTTCTTCGGCCGCTGGTTCGACGCGAGCACACGCTTGCGCAAGCGTATGGACTTCGGCGTGACCTCGACCAGCTCGTCGTCGGCGATGAACTCCAAAGACTGTTCGAGCGACATATCCTTGACGGGGACGAGCCGCATCGCCTCGTCGGCGGACGAGGCGCGCATGTTCGTCAGCTTCTTCTCGCGCACGATGTTCACGTCCAAATCGACCGAGCGCGCGTTCTCGCCGACGATCATCCCCTCGTAGACGCGCGTCGTCGGGCGGATGAACATCGTCCCGCGCTCCTGCAGGTTGAAGAGCGCGTAGGTCGTCGCGTCGCCCGCGCGGTCGGAGACGAGGCTGCCCGTCGAGCGCCCGCGCATCGCGCCCTGCCACTCGCCCCAGCGCAGGAAGATCGTGTTGAGCAGTCCCGTCCCCTTCGTCTCGGTCAGGAACTCGCCGCGGAAACCGATGAGCCCGCGCGAGGGCGTCTCGAACTCCAACCGGACGCGCCCCGTGCCGTGGTTGACCATCTTCGTCATCTGACCCTTGCGCCGCCCCATCGCCTCCGTGACGACGCCGATGAACTCCTCGGGGCAGTCGATGACGACCTGCTCGATGGGCTCCAGAGTCTTCCCGCCCTCGACGCGCGTGATGACCTCGGGCTTCGAGACCTGCAGCTCGTAGCCCTCGCGCCGCATCATCTCGATGAGGATGGAGAGTTGAAGCTCGCCGCGCCCCGAGACCTTGAACTGGTCGGGCGATTCGGTGTCGGCGACGCGGATGGCGACGTTACTCAAAAGCTCGCGGTCGAGCCGCTCCCTTATCTGGCGCGACGTGACGTACTTCCCTTCCGTCCCGGCGAACGGCGAGTTGTTGACGCTGAAGATCATCGAGATGGTCGGCTCGTCCACGGCGATGACCGGGAGCGGCTTCGGGTTGTCGGCGCTCGTTATCGTCTCGCCGATCTCGACCGACTCGATGCCCGCGAGCGCGACGATCTCGCCGAACGACGCGCGCTCGATGGAGTCGCGCTTGAGCCCCTCGAACGCGTACAGCTCCTTGACGCGAATCTTCTCAACCGACTTGTCGCGCTTGACGACGGCCACGGTCTCGCCCTGCGCGATCTCGCCCGAGAAGATGCGGCCGATGGCGAGGCGGCCGACGTACTCGTTGTAGTCGAGGTTGGCGACGAGGAGTTGCAGCGCGTCCTCGCGCACCTCGCGCGGCGCGGGTATCGTGCGCACGATCTCCTCGAAGAGCGGTCTCAGGCTGCGCGAGTCGTCCGACAGCTCCTTCTTCGCCACGCCGTCGCGCGCCACGGCGTAGAGGACGGGGAAGTCTATCTGCTCGTCCGTGGCGTCGAGGTCGATGAAGAGGTCGTAGATGTCGTTGACGACCTCCTCGGCGCGCGCGTCCTGCCGGTCGATCTTGTTGACGACGACGATGGCGGGCAGGCGCGCTTCGAGCGCCTTGCGCAGCACGAAGCGCGTCTGCGGCAGAGGCCCCTCGGCCGCGTCCACCAGCAGCATCACGCCGTCCACCATCTTGAGCACGCGCTCGACCTCGCCGCCGAAGTCTGCGTGCCCCGGCGTGTCGAGGATGTTGATCTTGACGCCGCCGAAACGCACCGACGTGTTCTTCGCCATGATGGTGATGCCGCGCTCGCGCTCCAAGTCCATCGAGTCCATCACGCGGTCGACGTGCTGCTCGTTCTCGCGCCACGTACCCGACTGGCTGAGCATGGCGTCCACCAGCGTCGTCTTCCCGTGGTCGACGTGCGCGATGATGGCGATGTTGCGTATGTCTTCTCTCTCTTTGTGCATGCTACTCCCCGCGGCGCGCGCGGGCGCGCCCCGACCCTTCTGTCGTCCCCCGTCTAAAATTTCGGGCTGAATTTAAAAGGAAATTGTAACTTGGCCGGGCGGTTCGTGTCACCCGAGGCGGCCGCCCCGCGGCGGGGGAAGCGCGGCCGCCTGCCTGAGCGCCTCGTAGAGCACGACGGCGACCGAGGTGGCGAGGTTGAGACTGCGCACGCGCGGGTTCGGCATCGGAATCGTCAGGCAGCGCTCGCGGTTCGCGCGCAGCAACTCTTCCGGGAGCCCGCGCGTCTCGGGGCCGAAGACGAGGCAGTCGCCCTCCGCGAAACGCCAGTCGGCGTAGGACGTGTCGGCCTTCGTCGTCAGGTAGAGGAGGCGCGCGCCGGGCAGCGCCTCCTGTAAGGCTTCGAGGTCGCGATGGCGTCGCAGCTCGACTTCGGGCCAGTAGTCGAGGCCGGCGCGGCGCACCGCGCGGTCGTCGAGGCGGAAGCCCGTCACGCCCACGACGTGCAGCGGCGTGTACGTCGCCGCGCACAGGCGCGCGACGTTACCGGTGTTGGGAGGTATCTCCGGCTCGACGAGCGCGACGTGGAACATCGGAAGCGGTGAGCGCCGGCGTTGACGGCTGAAAATAATTTGGACGGCGCGCATCTGATGCAGCCGCCGTCCTGATTAACGCCCTCACGGGCGAAGGGTGTTGTGTGCGCCGTTGAAGGTTGCGCGTACTCCCCCTGGCTAGACTACTTCTTCTTCGAGCCGCCCTTTTTGGCGCCGCCCTTAGCGCCGCCCTTAGCGCCGCCCTTTTTCGCTGCCTTCTTAGTTGCCATAAGCTGTACCTGCTCCTTTTCTGTTTTGCTGTTGCTTACCACAAGATGCTGTGTTGATTTTCATCTTGTGGCCTAGAGTGAAAAGCGCACAACATGTTGGGATTTATAAACAGATTAAAAAGCTATGTCAATAACTTAATGCAATCGCGACGAAAAAAAATTCGCACGCGCACTAGAGAGAACACTCTAGCGTGCGTGCGATTGAGTCGCGTCTGTTGTTCGGCGGCGGCGCGCGGGTGTGCGTCGTCAGCGGTAGAAGGGGGTGAAGACCCAGCCGTCGTGGTGGTCGATGCCGTAGTAAGTGACGATGGAGTCGCGGCGGCTGCGGCTCGCGACGCCGACGAAGGGGCCGCTGCTCGACATCGTCTCGTCCTCGCCTCCGCGCTCGTCGTCGCGATCCGAGTCGAGCCCGGTGACGATGCTGGTGATGCGCGGCAGCGGGACGCCCTGGAGCGCGGGGTCGCTCGTCGCGTTCGGCGTGCGCCCCTCGGCGTACTCCGTGAGGTCGCGTACGAAGCGGATGAACGCCGGGTCGTTGGCCTTGATGGTGCGCCACTCGCCGCTCGAAGAGAGCGGGTCGCGCGCGGCGCTCGCGCGCAGCACCATCACCTTCTTCGACCGGCCGGCGGGCGCGACTCCCTCCAGCAGCTCGTCCATCGACTTCGGCAGTTGGCGCGTGGGGTGAAGGCGGACGTACATGCGTATGGCCTCGGCCACCTCCTCGCCGCGCGCGATGGCTTCAAGCTCAAGCTCGCGCCGCGCCTGCTGCCGGAAGCTCGGCGCGGCGGCCATCATCATAATCATGAGGACGGTCATCAAGGCGAGCAGCGCGATGAGGGCGTAGCCGCGCTCGCCGGCGTCCGGTGTGTGTGTGTCGCGTGTGTTCATCCGAGTCAGGGCTCGTCGTCGCCTTCGGGGTCGGGCGGCGGCGGCTGGATGGAGCCGGGCGCGCGTCCGGGCGCGGAGCCGGGCATCCCGCGCGCGTCCACGAAGGGCATCGTGTGCTTGATGTTGAGGTCTTTGTCCACCAGCTCGACGCCGCGCTCCGTGATGTCCGCGACGCGGAAGCGCCCCTCGACGAGGTCGCCCTGACGGACGCTGTAGAGTTCGCCCTTCGCGTCCTTGAGGACGGCCGTGTTGGCGCGCTGGCGCTTGAGGAAGCCGACGTAGGTGTAGGTCGGCGCGGGCGGCTGCATCACGTTGATCGTCGCCGGGTTCGAGTAGAGCTGGCCGTCGGGCGTGCGCACCACGACCGAGCGCTGCCCCGGGCTTGAGATGAGCGCGGCCGGCACGTCGGCCGTGAGTTGCTGCATGCTCTTGAACTGCGTCGGCAGCTCCTGTCCGTCGACGTAGACGCGCGCGGCCGGGCCGAACTTGTCGCCGCTGACCTGGAGCTTGAAGCCGGCCGTGCGCGCGAAGATGCTCTGCGGCGCGAGCGCGCCCAGCACGATGGGCGGCGGCGGCTCGGGCGTCGCGGGCGGCGGCGTGGGCGGGGCGGCGGGCGGCGGAGTCGGCTTGACGTAGAAGGCGAAGATGTTGCGGCCGCCGTCCCCGCCGCCGTAGGGCGTGGGGCAGCAGTCGATGGGCGTCATCATGCTGACGAGCCCATTGCCCGCGCCGAGCTGCGCGTCGCCCGTCGCCGCCTGCTGCCCGGTGACGCGGGGCGGCCGCCTCGGGGTCGGGGTCGGGGTCGCAGAGCCGGCGCTCGGCTTCGACGGGCCGGAGAGCATGTTGAAGACGAAGATGAGGGCGAGGAGCGGCAGCGCGATGGCCGCGATCATCTTGTTGCGTTCCGCCGGTGTCTTTCCTTCAAACAGTGCCATGACTTTTAAATCGCTCGGGCTCCCGCGTCCCTCGTCTTACGGTCTCGCGGGCTCACCGCGCGGGGGCGGCGGCGGCGGACGCGCGCCGGAAGTAAGCGGCCATGTCGAGGCGCAGGCTGACGAGCGCGTTGCGCGAGGGCGTCTGAGGCTGCGGCGCGACGACGGCGTCTTCCGAGCCGGGGACGACGGGCGCGGGCGCCGCGGCCGCGTTCGAGTCGGTGGTGCCTTCGAGTTCGACGGTGTTGACGACGACGAACTGGCGGTCGGCCTCGATGTCGCGTATGAAGCGTCTGAGGTTCGGGTAGGCACCCTCGACCGTGAGCGCGACGCCGATGCCGGGGAAGACGCTCTGCTCGATGCGCTGCCCCGTCTCGTCGCCGGACGACGTCGAGCGGCGCGCGCGCGTCGCGTCTTCGGAGCCGGGCACGGTCTCCTGTAGCTGCCTGAAGTTGACGCCGCCGCTGATGCGCAGGTTGTTCTTGAGGATGAGCCGGTTCAGCTCCTCGACGACCGTCTTCGTCCCGCTCGCGGCCAGCCCGAGGTGATCGACCTCGAAGCGTTCGAGGCTCGAAAGGATGTCGGCGGCGCGCTGCTGCGTGTCCTTGCCCGCGTCGATGTTGGTGCTCTGACTCTGGAGCATGCGCTCCATGTCGCCGCGCTCTATCTTGAGCGACTCGCGGCGCGAGCGCGCGGGGACGAGCAGGAAGAGGTAGGCGAGGATGGTCATGAGCAGGAGCAGCGCCGCGGCGGCGACCGCGGCGAACTCGGGCACGCCCAGCGCGCCGCGCCGGCGCGTGGCGCGGAATGAGTCGAGCCGCGTGCGCAGCGCGGCGGAGCGCGTGCCCGAAGCGTTACCGGTGGCTGCGGAGTCGTGCCTCAAAGCTAGTCGCGCCCCCCCGCCTCTGATTCGTTCTGCCCGGCGCGCGCCCTCGGCGCGGACGCGCCGTCGCCGTCGGGTCGCGCGGTGCGGCGCGAGCGCTGGACGTAGGTGACGCGCAGCACCCACTCGAAGCCCGACTCGCCGCGCCCCGACTTCTGGTTCTCGCTGACGGGGACGGCGCTGAAGGTGCCGACGCGGCTCATCTCCGTAATCATGCCCGTCACGTCTGAGGGCGTGCGGCCGACGACCGTCAGGTCGAGGTCGGCGCGCGTCTGGTCGCCGACCTGCGCGACCTCGCGGACGTTGATGCGCGAGACGCGCACGCTCTGCGGCAGCGACTCTTCGAGGTCGGAGAAGAGCTGCGACCACGAGAAACTCTTGCGGCTGACGAGCGTGTGCGCGGCGTCGAGCGTCTGGCGCTGCTCGTCGGGGATGGTCTGCATGACCTCCTGCGCCTGCCGTTCGAGGTCTTTCTGCTGCGCGCGCATCGCCGAGACTTCGCGGTCGGCCTCGGCGGCCTCGGCGCTAACGGCGCGGTACTCGGAGAGAATAAAGAGGAGCCCGACGAGCGAGACGGCCGAGACGACGGCGGCGACCGTCCACGGCAGCGCGCGGTTTCGGAAGGGGTCGCTGGCTAGGTTGAGTCTGGAAATCACTTGCTATTTCGCTTTCCGAAGAGGTGCGTGTCGGGCGGCTGGGGGACTTCACCGGACAAAAGAAAGCATAACCCGCGCCGCACACGCGCGCAACCGCCCCACGCCGCCACTTACACGCC
>JBEVKV010000585.1:0-9402 GCA_040509515.1 Pyrinomonadaceae bacterium
CGTCACCGTGCCGGCCGCCAGCGTCGAGTTGTAGCCTCCGCCGTCGGCCTGCGCCGGCGGCGTCTCAAGCGTCGTCCCCTCGATTGTCAGCGTGCACGGCGTCGCCCCCGGCGAGCATGTGCCGGGGTCGCCGATCCCGGAGACGCTCACCGAGGTCGAGCTTATCGCGCGCAAATCGGCCTGCCCGCCGCCGGGCGTCGGGAACGTCGTCATCTCGACGATGCGGAACCGCAGCCGCGTCACGTTTCCGCCCGTCGTGTTCGTCACACGCCTCCGGATCGAGAGCGTCCCGAAGGTCGAGTTGTTGCTCGGGTTCGAGGTGAAATCGCGCGCGCGGTTTGGCACCGCGCTCGTCGACTTCGTCGAGTCGAGCAGCGTGACCAGGATGCCCGAGTTGTCACGCCTGATGGGCGACGCCATGTTCTCCGGCCCCGGCGCGCCGAGCCGCTGCGGGACGCCCGAGATGGTCGAGCCCGCCGTGTCGGCGAAGAGGAAGTCGGAAGCGTTGTCGTTGCCGTCCTTCGCGTTGCCCGGCACGGTGCACCCGACCGCCGCGACGAAGTCGCACTCCTTGCGGAAGAACGAGTGCTGGCTCGTCGTCCCGGTCACGGGCGGCAGCGTCGCGCCCTCGCGCATCAGGTCGCACATGCCGTTGGCGCTGCTGACCGCCTCCGCCACGCGAATCTGATTCTTACGGAGCTTCCGCGACGTGGGCTCCATGCTGGCGGCGGCCATGTTCACGTTCTGGCCGAAGCCGACCGCGTCGAGCCTGTTGACCGACGAGACGTTGCTCACGTCGGCCGTCGAGAAGACCGCGACGTTGCGGTCGTCCTCGATGTCGGAGGTCATCGTCAGGTCGCCGGACGCGTAACCGCCGAGGCCGTAGGCCGCGCCGACGAGCAGGTAGTGCCCCCTCGCGGGGATGACCGTCCCGTTCGGGACGACGCCGACGAGCACCGGCGCGGCGTTGCAGTCCGCGCCCATCTTGTAGACGCCGTAGCCGGCCGAGGCGTCCGTGGCCGTGACCGTCAGCGGCGAGTCCGAGTTGTTGTAAAGCTCGACGAACTCGTCCTCGTTCCCGGCCGGGCCGCGCGTGCGCAGCTCCGAGATGATGAGCGTGCCGGGCGTGTTGACTTGCGTGATGGTGCCGGTCGCGGTGGCGCGCCCGAAGACCGCGCCCGTCGGAGACGAGAGTTGCAGGAGGAAGGTCTCGTCCGGCTCACCCGCGACGCCGTCTTGCAGCACGGGGACGGAGACGACCTTGACCGTCTCGCCCGGCTGGAATGTGAGCACGGTCGTCGTAACAGCCGTGTAGTCAGTCCCGGCCGTCGCGGGATTCGCGCCCCCCGTGTCGTTCGCCGTCGCGTAGTTCACCGTGACGCCCGAGCCGCCCGCCGGCGCCGAGAGCACGACGGTGAAGAGCATCTGCGAGCTACCCGTCGAAGGCTCGGCGACCTTCGCGTCGAGCACCCTGATCAGGATGTTGACCTGCTGCGCGACGACGCCGCTGGTCGAGGTGGCGAAGTTGACGTCGCCCGAGTAGACGGCCTGTATGTTGTGCAGGCCGGACGCCAGCGCCGAGGTCTGGCACTGCGCCTGCCCCGAAGCGACCGCCACGTCGTCGCAGATGACGGCGTTCGCGTTCGAGGTGTCGATGAAGTCCACCGTGCCGCTCGCGTCAGACGCGGCGACCGAATCGCCGACCGTGGCCGTGAACGTCACCAACTGCCCGACGCTCGACGGGTTGATGTCGGAGACGAGCCCGGTCGTCGTCGTGGCCTTGGCGATGCTGTAGTCCTCGCTGTCGCTGCTCGGCTCGTAGTTCGCGTCGCCCGGGTAGCTGGCGCTCGCCGTGTAGTCGCCCGCGTTGGTCGGGGGCGTGGTCGAGGGGCCGTAGGTCGTCGTGTTGCGCCCGGCGTAGCTGACCGTCAGGCTCTGATTGAGCCCGGCCGGGCCCGTCACCGACGCCGTCCCGCCGTGCGGGTTGCCGTCGTAGGTGGCGTTGGCGGCCGTCACGGTCGTCGTGGTGGTGGCCTTCGCGATGTCGAACGTCTGGGGCACGTCCGGCGCGGGTTCGTAGGTCGCGTCGCCCGCCTGCGAGGCGGTGATGGTGCAGGAGCCCGCGCCCGTGATGTGGACTATATCGCCCGTCACGGTGCAGTTGCCTGAGGCCGCGAAGGTGACGGGAAGACCCGACGTGGCCGTCGCGCTCACCTGGAAGTCGGCGTCGCCGTAAACCTTGTCGGCGAGCGGTGCGAAGTTGATGGTCTGTGTCTGCTTGTTGACGAAGCAGACGGTTACGTCGTTGAGCGTCGGCGTGGTGGTGCCGACCTGCGTCGTCAAAAAGGCTTTGTACTTCAGGTAGCGGAAGCCCTTGAACTGTGCGAGCGAAGCGCCGCTGGTCGTGAAGAAGGTTGCCGCCGTCCCGTCGGGGCCGACGAAGTTGAACGGGCCGTTGATGTTGTTGCTGGCCGCCACCTGGAAGCTGAGCGACGTGTTGCCCGGCACCGTGGCGTTCCACGAAAGCGTCGTCCAGTTGGGCACGAAGCCGGCCGCCGGGTTCGCGTCCTTCACCCCGGAGACGAGGTCGCCGGCCGCCGCGTAGCCGTCCTTCATGTACACGATAAAGCCGTGGTCGTTATTCGCGTTGCCCGCGGCACCCGTCCACGTCCCGCCGCTGTTGGCTGAGCTGGCCCGGCGACCCCCTGCGTAGGGGTTCTGCACGGCGGTGGCTCCCGTGGCGGCGCTGACGGTTGCGAAGTAGCCGGGGGCCGGAGTCCCCGTGGGAATCGTCGCCGCCGCGCGCCACACAATCGCGTACTGCGTCCCGGCGACGAGCGTCACGGGGGTGGCGAAGTTGGCGGTGAAGAAACCGCCGGCGCCGTTGCAGAAGCCCGGAATCGTCGCCGTGCCGAGGTCTGCGCCCGTCGGCAGATTGCCGGAAGCGTTGCGAATCGCGACCGTGATGTTCGGCATCGTCACGGCACTACAGTTAAGGCTGAAGAGATTGAGGTCGATGCGCGTGACCTGTCCCGTCGTGGCCGGCGTGAACGTCTGCCCGAGCCACGTCACGGTGTTGAAGCCCGCGCCCTGTGTGCCGAGCGTGGTGTTCTGCTGGTCGATGCCGGCGGCGTCCAAAAGCGTCACGTCGCCCGGGGTCGTGTTCAGATCGAGATTCGTCGCGACACCCAACTGGAAGTCGGCCTGCGTCGTGTCCGTGACGCACGCGCTGGTCGGCGCGGCCGTGAGTGTGAAGTTGACGGTCGTCGTCGCGGCGTCGTTCACGACCACGTTCGTCGTCGTGCTCGAACTGTAGCCCGCGAGGCTGGCGGTGATGGACGGATACGTGCCGGCGGGGATGTCCGTGAAGGAATAGTTGCCGCTCGCGTCGGTCGTCGTCGTCCTCGTCCCGAGCGCGACGGTCGCGCCGACGAGCGGGTTCGTGCCGTCAGTCACCGTGCCCGAAATCGTCCCGCCGTCCCCGACGGGGACGCAGCCGGGGAATGCGAACGAGCCGATGCGCGTCTGGTAGTTCGTCCCGTCAACGATGTAGTACTCGTTTGTGTACCAGAAGGTGCAGCCGTCCGGGTCGAGCGTCATCGCGCTGTAGTCGCCCCACCTGCTGGTTCCGACCTGCGTGCCCGTGCCCTGTATCAAAACCTGCTCGGTCTGGCTGAAGGTGTTGACCGGGTCGGCCGCGAGCCTGCCCGCGTACTTGATGGCCGGCTTGGTCGTGGCGCTGGAGGTGCTGTAGCCGAGCGCCATGTCGCCCATCCGGTCTACGGCCAGACTGGGCATGAAGCGGTACATGACGTTCGCGCCGTCCGGGTCCCACGTCGCGGCCTGCGGGATGTTGGGGGCCACGGTGCCGCCGGTGACGTTCACCTGATACCAGCGCGGGGCGGCGAACCCGGTCGTGTTGGCCCTGCGCACGGTGTGCGTGTTCCAGAGCGACTCGACGCCGCCGATGTTGGTGTACTGGTTTTGCATCATCGCCCGGATTTGCAGCACGTCGAGGCTGCTGCCGCCGAGCGAAGGCGCGTTAGGCACGCCGGCGTTCGGCCAACTGGTGGCGGCGATGGGGACTTCGGGGCCGGTGAAGGTGGACAGCGAAATCCTGTTCCAGTCGACGTGGAATTTGTAGACGGTCAGCCCGTTCAGGAATTGCCACGACGAGACGTAGTAGTTGGGCGTGCCCGGCGGCGGCGTGCCCGTCTGCAAACGCGCGTTGCTCGGGAGGATGGTGAAGTCGGACGAGGGGGCGTCGAAGGAGACTATCTGCACGGTCGGCGCGCCCGCGTACATCTGCGCCTTGTTGAAGGCGTAGACGCGCGGGTTCTGGAACGCCGCGCCGTTGGCGTAGCCGAACATGCTGGTCGTCATGTAGAGGCCGTCGGGCCAGATGCCGAACTTCGGGTAGTCGCCGAGGCCGCCCGTGGTGTTGATCGAGTAGAAGTTCCAGCCGCCCGTGACCGGGTCGCCCGTCTTGGAGACCGCGATGCACTGGAACGCGCCGGGCGGGAAGATGACGTTGTTCCCGCCGTCGAGCTGGAACGCGAAGTCCGTGATGACCCAGCGATCCTCGAACGTGTCGTAGAGGATGACGGGGTCACCGAAGTTGTCCGTGTCGCACAGGTTGCCGAACTGCCCCTGACTCATGAAGGTGTCGAGGGTGAAGGCGGCCACCTGCGCGCCGTTGCTCTTATCGTAGATACCGACGGAGCTGTTGATCGACTGGATGTAGTAGGTCGGGCCTACGTCGCCGACCGTGTCGGGCGGGTGCCCTGCGCCCCAGGTAGCGAAGTCGAGGCCGGCGAAGTTAGCCATCGGCGCGGGCGCGGGCGCGCTCGGCGAGACCTCTTCGACGGGCGCGCTCGGCGGCGGCGTGTCAGGCGCGGCCGGCGTGCCGGGGCGGATGGTCGGGCGCGGAGCGGGGCCCTCGCGCTCGGGCTTCTCACGCCTCACGGGTCTGCGGCGCGAGAGGTTGCGGAGGTCGCCTTTGAACGGCTTCGCTCTGGTGAGACGTTCTTCTCTCGGCTTGTTTTTCACCCTGTTCACCGAGTCGCCCGCCTGCGAGGTCAGTTCCTCCTCCTGCCGGGCAGCTTCCCTCTCAGCCTCTTCGCGTCTAGCCTCGCCGCGTTCGAGCCGGCGGCGGGCGTTCTTCTCTCCCGGCGCGGCGGACTCGGCCTCAATTTCCGCCGTCCTCAACGAAGGCGCAATCGTGCGCACGCCGAGAGGTTTTTCGACGGTCTCACGGCCGGCACCTTTAATTTTAATACCGCCGTCGGCGGCCGGCTTTGCGCCGCGCGCCTCGTGCGGAGTCCCCGTCGCGGGCTTCGCCTCAGGCTTAGCCTCAGGCTTAGCTTCAGGCTTCGTTTCTTGCTTGGCTACCTGCTCAGCTTCCTGCTTCGTTTCGGATTCTGTCGTCGGCTGTGTGCTCGCCGGGGCGTGCGCTACCTCGGGCTGCTGCTGGCGCGCGACGGCCGCAGGCTTCTGCGAGGCGTCATCGTCTGACCTGCGGGCCGTGCGAAGGGCGAATGCGCCGGCGAGCGTGACGGCGAAGGCGAACAGCGCAGCGCCGAACAGCGCGCGGCGCAAGCGTGGGCGAGAGAGATCGAGGGACATTGGGGAACTCCTGTTCAGTGTAAGACCGGGTCTTGTGCCGGCAGCATGAATTGCTCACCGAATATTTTCGGTCTGAAAAACTCATCTGCCACGAGGCTTGAATTGGGTAACGCGAAATACAGAGAGGGTAAAACGGGTCACTGATAACCTGACCCCTGTGTGTGCGGCGCGGCCGGACGCGCCCGGCCGTCAGAAACTTCTAGCTACGGGGCAGGATAGTAGCAAGACGCTGTCATGTCAAACCACAGGAGTTTATCTTGCGAGATGAACAAACTATGTCGCGGATGACAAAGGCGGGCAGCGCGTCGGGACGACGGACAGGACGGGTCTTGAGAAGCCCCGTCGACGGACGAGGAAACTGCCATGCCGGGACTCACGGCCGCTTCAAACGACCGACGATCTTCTCGGAAACCTTGTCCCTCTTAATGGCGATTCTCTGGACGTAGACGCGTGTGGTGGCGGCGTTCCGATGGCCGAGCGCGTCCTGAGTGTCGGTGAGAGAGCCCGTCTCCTCGGCCACTATTCTGGCGAAGCTGTGGCGTGTCTGATGGAGATGCACTTCCCCGACGCCTGCTTCGCGCGCGTACCGCTTCAGGTTCTTGACGAAAGAGTGTGAGGAGAGCGCCGCGCCGGGACGCCCCGCACGGTCGTGCCGCGTCCACAAAGGCGAGTCCGTCTTCAGGGCCGAGAGCCTCCCCGAAGCGGAGAGGTAATCCACGAGCGCCTCACGCAGCAGCGGGTCGCGCACTTCCCTTCCCACGTAGTCTCCACCCTTAACTTTACCCGTCAACGTAATAGAGCCCTCCTCAAGCCTGATTTGGCCACCGCGCAGTGAGATGACCTCCTGCCTGCGCATCCCCGTCGTCAGGTAGAAGAGCAGCAGCGCGTAGTCACGCTTCCCTACTACGTCGCCCGCCGCGGCCTTTTCGCCGAGCACGCGGACTATGGCCTGCAACTCATTATCCGTCCACGACTTAACCGACTCGGTCTGGTACGCCTTCGGCGCCTTCGGCAGCGCGAGCCGCGCCGGGTTGCCCCCGATCTGCCCGCGGAGCGCCGGCTCCTTCATCGCCCACTCGAAGAAGGAGGAGAGGAAGCAGACCCGCGCGTAGACCGTGTTGGGCTTCAGGCCAAGCCCATCCGGCTTCGAGCGAGCGAGCCAGTCGCGCCACGCCTCTACGTCCAGTGCGGAAATCTCTCCCGGAGTCTTCCCGACGAAGGCGAAAAACGAGGAGACGACCCGCTGCTTGTATCCCTGTAGCTCCTCGCGCCGCTCGGTCGAGGGAGCGGTCGAAGCTTCGGCCCACAGGCGCAAGGCGTGGCGCAAGGCGACGCTGGCGTCCTCCCTGAGGGGTACGAGGGCGGTTTCCGGGGTCTCTGACATTGCACGGAAGCATAGCACAGACTTCCCTTCTAAGGTTACAGAAATTGAGCCTTCGTGTAACCTAATATCATAGAAGATTATATTATTACCTTTCGGATGGGTACAATCTATGTATATTCCTCTACTGTGAAACGTTACCAGTCGACGGGGTCAGAATCACACTGTGGTGTGCCGCATGTCGTCGCCGTCGTATGGTAGACCCGCCCGCCTTCAACCGTCGTCTACGCTGTCTGCCGCAGTCGGCTGGGGCGTATACCGAAAGAAACCCCGCCGCCGGCCATCACAAGGGGGCGCGAAAAGCTGATTGAGGCGACCAGTTAACTCCACGCCATCCTTAAGCGTGAAACACAGGGTCGAGTCTCCGCAAACAGCTTCATCGTTCAGTATGCCGCGCTGCTTCAATTCCCTTCCGACCTCACGGACGCTGCAGTAAGTTGCCCAGTTCGCAAGGCACATCCTCATATCTCGGATGCTCCCTTAAGGCAATAGATCAAGTCTCAAACGTCAGCCAGAGCAGCGAAAAGAAAGGGAGGACGTGGGGGCGAAACCTGAAGAGAGTAGACGATGTAACTTACTACTCTTATAAACAATGGTTTTTTGAGTGGAGTACTGTAACACTTTAGGAAAGTAGTATAGTGTTATAACACTCTTGTGCCATCTTCTTACTTTAGTATAATCGCCCGATGAGAAAGATTACGGTCTGTAATGGCAAAGGTGGTTCGGGTAAAACTACCGCCACAATTCTTTTGGGGCTCGCTTTGGTCGAGGCCGGGCATAAAGCCAGGGTTTTAGACATAGACCCTCAGAACACCGCCTCGCGGTGGATCACCGACGGCGCGTTGCCGCTCGGCAGCGAAGATACTTCGGCCACCATTTTGATCGACACGCCACCCAGATTGGACAATCCTGACCTGAGGAACTCCATTCTGGACAGCGACATTATTATTGTGGTCTCGTCCCCTTCCCCGGCCGACCTGTTCACGTCCCAGGACACCGCGCGACTGATCGGCGAACTCAAAGCCGACGATAAAACCCGGCTCCTCTTTAATCAGGTGCAGGAGGGGACGATTCTTTCGCGCGGACTGGAAGACACGGCGCAACGTATCGGCTTGCGACCCCTCAACAGTGTTCTCACACGCCGTCAGTGCTACCAGCACGCCGTCCTCCTCGGCTGGAACGCGCTTCCGCCCAAGGCCAAAGAGGAAGTTTTCAAGATTGCGTTAGAAGTTGCCTCTTTATGATTGTATTACTTTAGTAAAGTAGGAATATGCTAACATCTTGAAATACTGATTTAGGAAAGTAGGTATCACGATGAGCAAAGTTGACGAAATCAAAAACCAGCTCGCCCAGCGACTGGAAAAGCAGTCCGCCCGTACCCCTCCCGCGGCCCCGGAAACGGTTGACCAAACTCAGCCGGGCGCACCAACGGTTCAGACGGACGCTCCCCGACCGGCTCCACCGAAGGGCGGCAGAAAGAACCCTGAGACACAGCAAGCGGAGATGAAGGAGGGCGTCATCAAGCTCTCGGCGAGTCTCTATAATTTCGACATCGAGTGTCTGGACCGGATCAGGGAGTTCATGCGGGGCAAGGGGATTAGAAACATTACGGATTCGGAAGCGCTGCGGCTGGCCTGTCGCGCCGTCAAAATCGACGACGGTTTTATGGACATCTATGAAGAGATGACCAAGGAGGATCGGCGCCGCCGAAAGTAGGAGCGGATGGCAGTAATTACCCGGTGGAGAGTTACTTCACACATTAGTATTTCAGTAAAGTAGGAAAATACTACAAACCTTTTTTGCTGACTTTCCTGATTTTTCTAATAGTCCCCCGATTACGAAGCCTTAAGGCAGTTTGAAACAGCTATTTCTGTCCCCGGCGAGGAGCCACCATAGCCATATATTGTTTAAGGCAAGAAGTTGACCCCAAAGTACTGTATATTCACGATAAATTGAGCTTTAAAGGTCAGATGCAGGCCAGAACAATTAGCAGGATCAGGAAAGCGGTCAAACTCCCCTCGACAAATAGTCATATTAGGAAAGCTATCAGCATTATCAGGAAAGGCTATTAGCATGATTGGGAAAGGCTATTAGCTATATTAGGAAAGCTTTGATTCAGATGAAGGTAAGCATAAGACCCGTTTACAGTCACGCGTGGTAATGCTTAAGCCTTATAGATTCACCGTTTACGGTCAGGGAAGAAGAATGGATGATGAGGCAAGAGCTATTAGTAGTATTGGGAAAGCTAATAGCATGAATGGGAAAGCTAATAGTCATATTAGGAAAGGCTACTAGCATTATCAGGAAAGGCTATTAGCATGATTGGGAAAGGCTATTAGTGTTAGTAGGAAAGGCTATTAGCATGATTAGGAAAGACTAATAGCATGAATGGGAAA
>JBEVKV010000586.1:0-10092 GCA_040509515.1 Pyrinomonadaceae bacterium
GACGCGCCGCTTTCTTTCTACTGGCTTCTGTCTACTGGCTACTGGCTTTTAGCAGTTCACGTAGCCGAGCGCCCAGAAGACGATGATGAAGATCAGAACCGTCGAGATGCAGCCGCCGCCCAACTTCCAGGCCGCCGCCCCCGCCAGAATCGCACGCAAAGGCCCTTGCATATGGTTTCTTCTCCTGTCGGCTTCAAAATCGGGAGAGGGAATTCAGGAGGCTTCTACAGTGAAAGAGTTGAGAAACGGATGAATCTACATCACATGAGTTTGTCGGAGCCGCCCGCGCTCTGTTAAAGCCGCCCCGAAGCCTTAACACCGCGGGGCGCTCCGGCCGTCCGCCGCGGCCCGAGCAGCGCGAACGCCGTCAGTGTCAAGAGGCAGAGCGCCGCGAGCCACGCGAAGGCGTCGCCGACGAGCGCGTAGAGCGTCGTGACTCCGCGCGTGGGGACGCCGGCCGTCATCACGCGGTCGGCGGAGTCGAAGTGGTTCAAAGAGGCGAGTATCTCGCCGCGATAGTCGGCCGCGAGCGACAGCCCGTTCATCGTCGGACGCACGAGCGAGACGCCCAACTCGACGGCGCGGAAGACCGACATGCGCGCGTGGAAAGGCGTGATGGCGCGCCAGTCGTCCGCGTGCAGGACGAGCAAGTCGGCCGGCGCGGTCGGCCGTATGAAGCCGGGGAAGTCGCCGTCGTAACAGATGGCCGCCGCGAAACGCCCCTCGGGCGCGGCGTGCGTGGGCGCGGCCGCCTCGCCGCGCACCATGTACCTCTCCTCGTAACCCGGCACGGGGTGCGCCTTCAGGTACTCCCACGCGACTTCGCCCGCGGGCGTGAACATCACCGACTTGTTCTCGTAACGGCGCGAGCCCTCTTCGACACGCGCGCCGTAGGCCAGTCCGAAGTAGACGCCGTGCCGCCGCGCGAAGTCGCGCGCGCGTTCGAGCGCCGCCGGCTCATCGCGCTTCCAGACGGCGAAGGAGTCCTCCGCCCAGAGAATCATCTTCGCGCCCGCGAGGGCCTCGCGCTCGCTCCGCGCATAGAGGTAGTCCTGAATCTCCGCGGCCAGCGCCTCCTCGTAGTTCTCGTTCTTCTCGTACTGCGGCGAGACCGACGCGACGCGCAGCAAAGGCCCGCCCGCGTGCGGGAGCGCGAGCCGCGCGCCGCCGTAGAGCAGCGCGGCCGCCAGCACGGCGGCGAAGGCTAAGCCGGCGCGTCGACGTTCGGAGCGCGCACGCCCCGGCTCGAAGACGTACGCGGCCGTGCCCGCGCCCCACCCGATGAGGAAGGAGAGTCCCCACAGCCCCGTCAGCGAGACGAGTTGGAGCAGCGCGAGGTTGCCGTACTGCGTATAAGCGAGAGAGCCCCAACTGCCGTTCGGGCCGAAAACGTTGAAGAGGTACTCCATCGTGACGAGCGCCGAAGGGAAGACGAGCGTCGCCTTTAGCCCTCGAAGCCGCGTCGCGAGCAGCCGGTCGGCCGCGTAGGGAAGAAAGCCCACGAGCGCGAGCACCGCGCCCGCGACGAGGAAGGCCGCCCACGGCAGACGCACGACGCCGCGCCACTGCACGCACCACGCGGCGTAGAAGGCCACGAAGCCGACCGCCAGCCCGCGCGCCGCCGGGCGCGCACGCACGAAGCAGAGCAGCAGCGCCGGCGCGAGCCACGCGGCGAGTGGGACGCTCGACGTGCCGTTGGCGAAGGGCAGCAGCGGCAGCGCCGCGAGCAGAAACAGGTACGAACGGCGCGTGTGTGCCGACGCACTCAATGGACGCGCGGGCGGACTCGGCTTCGGCGGGGCGGTTTCGGCCGTGTATTCCTCAACCGTGGAGACGGACATCGGGGTTCTCCTGTCCTTGAAGGTTCGGGGTCAGGAGGTTATACGACGAAAGGCCGCCGTGCGGATGCACGCGGCGGCCTTTCCGTTCTGACTTTGGCGGCGCTCAGGCGGCGTGCGCGTCGCGTGGCGAGACGGCGTGGCGGACGGCGTTCTTGCCGTGGCGCTTGGCCGCGTACATCAGTTCGTCGGCCGCGCGCAGCATCTCGTCGACCCCGGCCGGCGGCTCGACCCATGTGATGATGCCCGCGCTGAAGGTGACGGGCCAGCCCTTGCGCCGCGCCGCTTCCAGAAGCTCCCGGCGCACGCGGCGCAGCATGTGCTCCGACGAGCGCTCGTCGGTCTCGGGCATCAGCACCGCGAACTCGTCGCCGCCGAGCCGCGCCACCACGTCGACCGCGCGCACGTTGGCGCGCAGCGTGTCCGAGACGAGCATCAGCAGGCGGTCGCCCGCGCTGTGCCCGAGCCGGTCGTTGACCAGCTTGAAGTCGTCCACGTCGAGGAAGGCGACGCTGAAGGTGTGGCCGTGCCGGCGCGCTCGCTCTATCTCGGCCCCGGCCGCCTCGGCGAACGAGCGGCCGTTGACTGCGCCGGTCAGGTAGTCCGTGCGCGCAAGCTCGCGCTCCTGAGCCAGCGAGCGCCGGAACGAGGCGACGAGGTGCGCGAGAATGCCGACCGAGCCGAGCCGCACGAACGCGTTCCAGTAGGCGATGAGCGGCGAAGAGAAGTGCCCCGCGTTGGCGTGCGCGACCGCGAACCACGCCACCGCGCCCGCCGCGCAGACGGCGAAGCCCGCGCCACGCCCCACGTACCACGAGGCGACGAAGACCGGGACGACGTAGAAGATGAGTAGAGAGATGTCCGGGCCGTTCAGGTAGTCGAGCACGCCGAGCAGCGAGACGAGCAGCAGCGAGGCGGTCACGACGAACGGCCGCGAGCGGCGTTCGATGAATCTGTTCAGCGACATGGTCTCAGGCAGACGCGCATAACCGGCAGGGATGCTTTCGCGGGGAGCGCTGCGAGGAGAACCACCGAACTCGAAAGAGCCGCGCGCCGGGTGCGCGGCGTGACAGTTTGATTAACAAAGTTGGCCGGCGGTTGCCCGTGAGGAAGCAGACGGTAGACAGTAGACAGCAGTCAGTAGAAAAACCTTTATGAGCCGAGCGGCCGGGCTGTCGGCGTCAACGCGCAGTAAGCGGAGCCCACTAACTACTGACTACTGACTACTGTCTACCGTCTTGTGCTAGACTTCTGCACTCACGCCGGGCGTCAGCGCCGCACGCTCTTGTCAACCTGTCACGGGCTCCGCCGTTTCGTTTGAAGCGAAGATAATTCCCGATGAAGCTCTGCTCCACTTGCAATAAGACTTACCCCGAAGAGCACACCTTCTGCCCCGACGACGGCGAGGTGTTGCAGGAGTCGCCCGAGTCGTTCGTCGGCCGCGTCATCGACGGCAAGTACCGCGTCGAGAGCTTCATCGCGCAGGGCGGCATGGGCTCGGTCTACCGCGCGCGCCACATCCTGCTGGGCGACGACGTTGTCATCAAGACTCTGCGCTCCGAGATGCGCAACAACGCCGAGTGGCTCAGGCGCTTTCAGCGCGAGGGCAAGGCCGCGCGCGCCTTCCGCCACCCGAACTCGGTCACCGTCTACGACCTCTCGTCCGACAGCGCCGGCATGATCTACATGGTCATGGAGTACGTCGAGGGGCACACGCTCGACCGCGAGTTGAAGCGCCGCGGACGCTTCACGCCGGCCGAGGCGCTCGAAGTCCTTGAGCCGGTGGCCGACGTGCTCGACGCGGCGCACGCGCGCGGCGTCGTCCACCGCGACCTGAAGCCCGAGAACATAATGCTCGGCTCGGACGGGCGCGGCGGCACCGTCGTCAAGGTCTTAGACCTCGGCATCGCCAAGCTGACGGGCGCGGCCGACATGCACTCGACGCGCGTCACCACGTCGCTGACGATGGCCGGGCAGATTCTCGGCACGCCCTACTACATGTCGCCCGAGCAGTGGGGCGAGCTGCCGCGCGACGGCAACCCCGAGGTCGACGGCCGCACGGACATCTACTCGCTCGGCGTCATCTTCTTCGAGCTGGTCGCGGGCCGGAAGCCTCTGGGCGGGAGCACGCTCTCCGAACTGCGGCAGAAGCACGTCGCCTCGCCGCTCCCGTCGCTGAACGAGGTCGCGCCGGATGTCTCCGAAGGGTTCGGCCGCGCGGTGGCGCGCGCGATGGCGAAGGATCGCGCCGACCGCCCGCGCGACGCCGGCTCGCTCGTCGACGAGCTGCGCGCCGCGCTCGGGCTCGCGCCGCGCAGGCACGCGCGCGAGATACACACGACCGACGCCGACTCCGTGATGACGTTCGACTCGTCTCGTCGCGAAGTCCGCCGCGAAGGCGGCGCGCGCGGGAGCGAGGCCGCGACCGCGCACCTCGCGCGCGACACGAGCGCCGATTCGCGCGACGGCGGGACGGCCGACACCATCCTCACCAACGAATTCGAGACGCCGGGCGCGCGCCGCGAAGACCCGCGCGGGACGGTGGCCTCCGACGCCGTCGATACACGCCCCGACGTGGCCGCGGGGCGAACTCCCCGGCGCGACTCTTACGAGCACGACGCTTCTCAAACCGGGGCGGGCGTCTCGGTCGGCGCGCCCGAGAAGCGGCGTTCGCTCGCGCCGCTCGTCGCGGGCGGGGCGCTCGCGCTGCTGCTCGTCGCGGTCGTCGGCGGCTGGGTCGCGTGGCGCGGCTGGGGCGCGAAGACCGCCCAAGTCCCCGCGTCCGAGACGCCCACGCCCCCGCCGCCGCCCGCCGTCCCGAAGGTCGAGGCGCTGAGCTTCTGGTTCGAGACTTTCGACGACGCGCAGGACTCGACGGGCACGCGCGTCGCCGAGTCGCCCGCGGCGCTCTTCAACAGACAGGGCTACAAGTTTCACATCGTGGCGCGGAAGCGCGGCTTCGTCTACATCATCGGCCCGCACAAGGAAGGCAACGAGCGGATGGCGTTCGTCACGGGGAAGCCGGGGCGCGTGCTGAAGACGAACTACGTCCCCTTCAACGCTGATTTGGCGGTTCCGTTCGACGACAGCAGGAAGTTCTGGATTGACAATAGCCTCGGAACCGACGAATTCAACTTCGTCTTCTCGCCGGAGAAGCCGCTCACGTCGCCCGAGTTCCTCGTCTCCGGCGACACCGAGCACAAGCTGACGCCGAAGGAGATAGAGGCGTGGGAGAGCTTCCGCGCCGAGTACAAGGCGGACGCCGCCGAGGTTGTGGTCAGGGGCGAGGGCGCGTCGAGGGTCATCACAGTGCTCGTGCCCGAGACGACGATGAAAGAGGGCAGGCCCGTCATCTTCGACGTGAGGGTAGACCACCGCGCGCCCGCGCCTGACCAACGCTGAACGAACACGAAGGAGGAATGAACATGCGCCTCGGAACCACCTTGCTGGCGTCGGCGGCCTTCGCGCTCGCGCTCTGCGCCGCCGCGCGCGCGCAGGACGAGCGGCAGAAGGATCAGCAGGTCATCGACGACTTCGTCGTCACGCGGGGCGTGAGCCTCGACCCGCCCGGCAAGCCGAAGCAGAAGCCGGCGAAGCCCGCGCCTGTGAGGAACAACTCCGCCAAGAACCGGAAGCCCGCCTCCGGCGACACGGCCTCCGGCAAGAGCCCGGCCGGCAAGGGCGGCGCGGCGGCCAAGTCTAACGGCGCGGTCGCGGCGTCGAAGCCTGACGGCGCGGTCGCGGCGGCCGGCACGCAGGACGGGGGCGCGGCGGCCGGCGGCGCGAATTTCGTGCAGGCGGCCGCGCGCCCGCTCTCGCTCGGCTACACGGTCTTCCTGAAGCAGAACGACGTGCTCAGTTACGCAGACCCTGCGCAGGAGTTTCGCACCGGCGACCGCATCGCCGTCGCGTTCGAGTCGAACGCCGACGGCTACCTCTACCTCTTCAACTCCTCGGGCGACGCGAAGACGCCGGACATGATCTTCCCCAGCCCTTCCATCGACGAAGGCGCGAACGCGCTCGCGGCGCACACCTACGAGACCTTTCCGGCGGAGGCGAACGCGAGCTTCAGGTTCACCGACCCGCCGGGCACCGAGCGCCTCTTCGTCATCTTCTCGCGCAAGCCGCTCGCGGGCGTGCCCGCGGCCGACGCGCTCGCCAAGTTCTGTCAGGGGCAGGGCGAAGACTGCGTGTGGCCCGTCGGGCCGGCGCTGTGGTCGCGCATCGTCGACGGCGCGAAGGGGCTGCGCGTCAGGGACGTGAAGAACGCGAGCCTCGCGCAGTCCGAGCCGCCGCCCGACGCGATGGCCGTGGTGCAGCGCGGATTGAGGCTCGACAAGAGCGCCCCGAAGCCCGCTTTCCTGCGCGTCAACGACTCGCCCGACGCCGACATCCTCGTCACTGAAATCGTGTTCAAGCACAAGTGAAAGGGTAAGGCATGCGACTCTTCACAGGCTGTCTCGCGTCGGCGCTCGTCGCTTCGCTGACGTTCGCCGGCGGCGGCGGCGCGGTCTCGCACGGCTCACGCGCCTCCGCGCCCGCGCCGGCCGGCGGCGCGAAGGAAGACCGCGACGAAGGTCGCAAACTGCTCCACCGTGGGCGCGCGGCCGAGGCGCTCGTCCACCTTGAGAACGCGCTCAAGGCTTTCCGTCAGTCGGGCGATGTGGCCGGACAGGCTTCGACACAAGACCTCATCGGCGAGCTTTACGAGCGGCAGGGTCGCTACGACCTCGCGGAGCGGCGCTACAGCGAAGCCCACGAGCTTTACGCCGCGTCGGCGAAGCCGGCGAAGGGCGGCAAGGCGCTCGCGCTCCCCGGCGGTGCACCGCCGCTGCCCGGCGGCGGTAAGACGCGGGACGCGGGCGAGGCCGTCTCGACCGTCGCCAAGCTGTCGGCCGAGGAGCGCGACTACAACGCGCGGCTCATGCTCGCCAAGGTCGGACGCGTGCTCGACCGGCTGGGCGACGCGGCGCGCGCGCGTGGCTACTACGAGCAACTGGCCGTCTCCGTCAAGCCGCCGAAGAAGTCCGGCCCGTGGAGTCAGCTCGGCAAGGTCGCGGCGGGCACGGCGGCCAACGTGGCTTCGGGCGACATGACCGTGGAGGTCGGCGTGCCTTCGGGGCTCGGCCTTCTGACGGCGAAGACGGAGTTCGACCGCTACCGTCAGGCCGTCCTCTACGCCTCGCTCGAACTCGGGCTCGGGCGGATGGACTTTAAGGAGAATAAGCTCGACTCCGCGCAGAAGCATTTCGACAACGCGCTCGGTGCGGCGGAGGCCGACCTGCCGCTCGTGGGCCGGCTCGGACAGTCGCGCCGCCTGCGCGCCGCCGCGCGCACGAGCCTCGGCGACGTGGCCTTCGAGAAGAAGAACTACAGGGAGGCCGCCAAGCTCTACAAGAAGGCGGAGGAGGGCGCGCGCGACGACAAGCGTCCCGATTTGATGTGGCCCGCGCAGCGCGGCACGGGGCGGAGCCTCTGGGCGCAGGCCGCCGCCGAGAAGGACTTGAAGAAGGCGCAGCAGATGCGCGCCGACGCGCTCGTCGCGTACAGGCAGGCGGTCGACACGGTCGAGACCATCCGGCGCGGGAGCGTGCGCGCCGACGAGTCGCGGACGAGCTTCATCGCCACCACGGCCGCCGTCTTTGAAGAGGCCGCCGCCGCGTTCGCCGAGACGGCGCTGCTCACGCAGACCGGCGCGGCCAACTCGGCCGGCGCGATGGTCGAAGGGCCGGCGCTCGCGTCCGCGTCCGAGGCGCTCGCCGCCGTCGAGCGCGGGCGTGCGCGCGCGCTGCTCGATCTGCTCAACGAGTCGGGCGCGGAGATCGCGGGCGACGACGTGCCCGCAGACCTCCTTGAGAAGCGGCGCGCGAATCAGGCGCGGCAGTCCGAGATAGCGGCGCTGCTGACGGGCGTCAACCTCGGCGAGTCGGAGAAGGAGAAGAAGCCGAAGGAGCTTGAGGAGGAGCTTGACGGGTTGCAGTCGCAGCTCGACACCATCGAGAACGACATCCGCACGCGGAGCCCGCGCTACAACTCCCTGACCGGGGGCGTCCCTCTCAAGCTCGAAGAGATACGCGCGCGCGTGCTCGACGACGAGACGGCGCTGCTCGAATACAGCCTCGGCGAAGAGCGCTCGTACCTGCTGGCGGTGACGGGCGCGGGCTTCCACGTCTCGCGCCTGCCGGGGCGCGCGGAGGTCGGCCGGCTGGTCGCGGACTTCCGGCAACAGCTCGTCCCCTCGTCCGTGCGCCGCTCGATAACCGACCTCGTCGCGGCGGCCACAGACCCCGAGCGCGGTCTCAAGTTCGCGCGCGCGAGGCCGGAGACGAGCCCGGCGGTCGTCAAGGCTTACGCTGACGCCGCGCGCGCACTCTACGCGGCGACGGTCGAGCCGGCCGCGCCGCTCTTCAAGACGAGCCGCCTGCTCGTCGTCGCGGACGGCGCGCTCAACTACGTCCCCTTCCACGCGCTCGTCACAAAGCCCGCGTCCGGCGGCGCGGACTTCACCTCGCTCGAATACCTCCTGAAGACGAACGACACGGTCTTCGCGCCCTCGGCCTCGGTGCTGGCGGCCGTCCGCGAGCAGCGCGCCTCCGCGCCTTCGGGCGCGACCGCCGCGGGCGGGATGCTCGTCGTCGCCGACCCCGTCTTCGACGCGTCCGACTCGCGCGCGCGCGCGGCCGGCGTGGCCGCTGGTGTCGAACTCGCGCCGGGCGTCGACAGCGCGGTCGCGGACGTGTCCGACGGCCTGAAGGTCGCGGACTTTCAGCCGGCGGCCGGCGAGCGCCGGCTCGCGCTCGTGCGTCTGGCGGGGACGGCGGCCGAGGCCGAGCAGATTCGGACGCTGGCGTCGGGCGCGGGGCGCGGCGCGGAGGTCTTGACGGGGATGCGTGCGAGCGAAGCGGAGCTTGCTTCGCGCGACCTGCGGCAGTACCGCGTGCTGCACTTCGCGACGCACGGGCTTTTGAACGCGGAACGTCCGCAGTTCACGGGCGTCGTGCTTTCGCTCGTCGGGAACCGCGCGGGCACGGACGGCTTCCTGCGCGCCGACGAGGTCTACAACCTTCGTCTGGGCTCGCCGCTCGTCATGCTCTCGGCCTGCGAGTCGGGGCTCGGGCGCGAGAAGCGCGGCGAGGGCGTGATGGGGCTCACGCGCGCCTTCATGTACGCGGGCGCGCCGACCGTCGGCGTCACGCTCTGGTCGGTCTCCGACCGCGCGACCGTAGACCTGATGGCGAGCTTCTACCGAAGCCTCCTCGGCGCGCGCCCCGCCGCGCCCTCGGCCGCGCTCAACGCCGCGCGCCGCACCATGCTCGCGCGCAAAGAGACCAGCGCGCCATACTTCTGGGCGCCCTTCGTCATGGTCGGCGACTGGAGGTAGAAGAGAAGTAAAAAGACAAAAGGCCAATGTCACACAAGGGCGCCCCGGCTGTCGGGCCGCCCTTCACTTTCGCCTTCCGCCTTTCGCCCTTTTGCCTTACACGCGGGGGCCGGGCTAATATCAATTCAAAGTTTTCCGACAAAATTCAGACGTGCAGAGGGTGGATTGTGATGGAGACGAACTTCAACCCCGTGTCAGACGCCGCCGCGCTCGAAGAGCTGTTCGCGCGCTCGCACAACGAGCCGGTGCTCCTGTTCAAGCACAGCAACGCCTGCCCCATCAGCGCGCGCGCCTACAAGCAGATGGAGGAGGTCAAGACGCCCGTCTCCATCGTCGTCGTGCAGAAGAGCCGCGACCTCTCGCGCCAGGTCGAGGAGCGCACCGGCGTCCGTCACGAGACGCCGCAGGCGCTCGTCCTGCGCAACGGCCGCGTCGTCTGGAACGCCTCGCACTTCGACATCACGTCGGACGTGGTCGAGCAGGCCGTGCGGGAGAACGGTTAACAGATGGGCGAAGCGCCGAGGCGCGGCCCCGCCGTCGAGCCGCGCGAGATCATGCAGGAGTCGGACGCCGAGATGCGCGTCACTTGGGGCGACGGCCGCGAGTGCCGCTACGCCGCGCCGCTGCTGCGCCGCCTCTGCCCCTGCGCCCAGTGCGTCAACGAGTTCACGGGCGAGCGCGTGCTCAAGCCCGAAACTATTTCGGAAGGGTTGACGATTGCGGACGTGGGTCTCGTCGGCCGCTACGCGCTCACCTTCCGCTGGAGCGACGGCCACGAGACGGGCATCTACAGCTTCCGCTACCTCCGCGAGATATGCGAGGAAGCGTGAACCGTAAACCGTAAACCGTGACGAGATGAGAACGGGTTTTCTC
>JBEVKV010000587.1:0-13797 GCA_040509515.1 Pyrinomonadaceae bacterium
GGATGACGATCGCGCGCAACGGCAACGTCGGCGTCGGGACGACCGCCCCGGCGTCGAGGCTCGAAGTGGCGGGCGACCTGCGCGTGAGCGGCGCGGGCAACGGCCTCGTCTTCCCCGACGGCACCAAGCAGACGAGCGCCGCGGCCAGCATCGCGGGCCAGAACGCCTGGACGGGCCAGAACACTTTCGTCAACGGCCTCTCGGCCAACGGCGTCGCCATCACGAACGTCGGCAACCCCGTCAGCGCGACCGACGCCGTCAACAAGGCTTACGCCGACTCGAACTTCGTCAAGTTCGTCCCCGGCGCGGAGCAGCTCTCGGTGGGCGACGCCAACGGCACCGCGCCGATGATCAACCTGCGCGGCGGCTCGACCTGCTGCTCGGGCCCCGGCGGCCACACGCCCGCGTGGTTCAAGGTCTTCCAGAACGGCAGCTTCGTCGCCACCGGCAACCTCGGCATCGGCGTCTCGCCGATGCAGGGCAAGGGCTACCGCACTTCGTGGGACAGCTACAAGGGCGCGTTCCGCTCCGGCTACGCCGACAACGAGTGGGACGACGCAAACGTCGGCTTCTTCTCGTGGGCGGGCGGCTCGAACTCGACCGCCATCGGCCTCTACGCGCTCGCCTTCGGCGACACGAACTCGGCCGAGAGCACTTCGTCCATCGTCTTCGGCAGCGGCAATCAGGTGAAGGGCGCGGCCGGGTTCTCGGCGGGCGCGGGCAACCGCGTGTGCGATACCTACGGCGTGGCGCTCGGCAACAACGCCAAGTCGGGCGGGCCGCTCATCAACGGCAAGTGCGACCCCGACACCTTCAACCTCCGCGGCCTGGCGGCGGTCGCCATCGGCTACAACGTGACGGCCGATCAGGATCACACGACGGCGATGGGCAAGTTCGCCTCGAACAACGGCTTCCAGGGCACGTTCATCTGGTCTGACGGCTCGGCCACCGCGAGCGCCGACACGTTCCGCAACACCGCGAACAACGAGTTCGCGGCACGCGCCACGGGCGGCTTCCGCTTCCGCACCAACCTCGGCGGCACGACGGGCTGCAACCTGCCGGCGGGCTCGGGCGTCTTCAACTGCACTTCGAGCCGCGCGACGAAAGAGAACTTCTTCAACGTCGACGGCAACGACGTGCTCGCGCGGCTCCGCAAGGTTCCGGTCTCGACGTGGAACTACATCGCCGAGGGTCAGCAGTCGCGCCACCTCGGGCCGATGGCGGAGGACTTCTACGGCGCGTTCCAGCTCGGCACGACCGACAAGGCCATCGGCATTCAGGACGCGGTCGGCGTCAGCCTCGCGGCGGTCAAGGCGCTCGACGCACGCACCACCGAGCTTCAGCAGAAGACCGAAGAGGTCGACCAGCTCCGCGCCAAAGTCACGACGCTCGAACAGCGCCTCGCCGCGCTCGAACAGGTCGTCAACGCGAAGGCCGAGGGCCGGCAGAAGTAAGCTCTCCTCCCCCCGTTCCCCCGAACGCGAAAGCCCCGCTCACGAAAATGAGCGGGGCTTTTCTTTTCACTACTTTTAATTTGAGATTTGAAATTTCAAATCTCAAATCCTCTCCGTCAGTAGTTCGTCAGAATCCTCTCGGGCTCGAAGCCCATCTCGTGGAGGCGGTCGCGGGTCTGCTCGATCATCTGGCGCGAGCCGCAGACGAGGGCCACCGGGTCGGAGAGCGACGGCAGCACGTTGTCCAAGAGCGACTGGACGTAACCGGTCTGCCCCGACCACTCGTAGCCGTCGGGGCGCGAGATGACCTGACGCAGCTCGACGCCCGCCGCGCGCCACGACTCTGTCTCGTCGCGGTAGCAGAAGTCTTCGGGCGTGCGCACGCCGTAGAGGACGACGACCTGCCCGAAGCTTTCGGCGCGCCGCAGCACCGACCTGAGCGCCGAGCGCAACGGCGCCACGCCCGTCCCCATCGCGACGAAGACGAGGTCGCGCCCCTCCTGCGCCGCGAGATCGAAGCCGTGCCCGGCTATCTCGACGAGGCGGACGCTGTCGCCCGGCTTCATCCCGTAGAGCACGCGCGCGGGCGAGTCGTTCGAGTTCTTGACGAGGAATTCCAGCTCGTCGTCCTCGGGCGCGCTGGCGATGGCGAAGTAGCAGCGCCCCGCGTCGCCGATTTCGAGCAGCGCCACCTGCCCCGGCCTGAAAGACATCTCGTGACAGTCCGTCGCGCCCTCGGGCAGCACGTCAAAGGCGCGTATCTCGCGCGCCTCTTCGTGGACGCGTTTGATGAAGAGGGTGCGGGCCCCCTTCCCTTCCGTTGGAGCCACCGACATTGAAGTTCTTCTCCCGTGATTTTTCGACCGGCCCCGAGTGTAGCGCAGCCGCCGCGCCGTCGGCAAAAGCAGTGTTGCGCGTGGCGCGGCGCTCGGGGGCTGTGCTAAAACTGTGGCCGTCACGTCACCCTAAAACTTTCGGCACAATGAAGCGCTCTCCGCTGCTGGTCATCTTCGTCACGGTCTTCATCGACCTCGTGGGCTTCGGCATCGTCATCCCCGTGCTGCCGTTCTACGTCGAGGGGACGCAGTTCGGCGCCAGCCCGCGCGCGGTCGGGCTCCTTTTCGCCTCCTACTCGGCGATGCAGCTCATCTTCTCGCCCATCCTCGGGCGGCTCTCAGACCGCTACGGCCGCCGCCCCGTCCTCTTCTTCAGCTTGCTCGGGACGAGCCTCGGGTTCTTCGTCATGGGGTTCGCGACGACGCTCTGGATGCTCTTCGCCGGCCGCATCATCGACGGCATCACGGGCGGCAACATCTCCACGGCGCAAGCCTACATCGCCGACGTGACGACCGAGGAGAATCGCGCGAAGGGCATGGGGCTCATCGGCGCGGCCTTCGGGCTCGGGTTCATCTTCGGGCCGGCCCTCGGCGGGATACTGTCGCGTTGGGGCGTGCACGTCCCCTTCATCTTCGCGGGCGCGCTCGCGCTCGCCAACGCCGTGCTGCTCTACTTCGTGCTACCCGAGACAGTCGGCCCCGGCCACCCGGCGCGCGAGTCGGCGGCGAACGGCCGTTGGGCGCAGTTAGCAAGGGCGCTCGGGCGGCCTTCGCTCGCCTTCGTGCTCGCCGTTTACTTCCTGTTCGTGACGGCCTTCTCCGTGATGACCTCTTCGTTCGGGCTCTTCACGCTCTACCGCTTCGGGTTCGACGCGCACGACACGGGCTGGATATTCGCGTTCGTCGGCGTCGTCGGCGCGGTCGTGCAGGGCGGGCTGATCGGGAGGCTCGTGAAGGCTTTCGGCGAGCCCCCGCTGGTCATCGCGGGCGCGCTGATGTTCGCGGCGAGTCTCGCGTTCATCCCGCTGACAGGGCCGGGCACGGGGACGGCGGCGCTCTTAAGTCTGGGCGCGCTCTTCGCGCTGGGGAACGGGCTGGCGACGCCTTCGCTCACGTCGCTCGCGTCGAAGAGCGCGGGGGCGGGCGAGCAGGGCGGCGTGCTCGGCGTGACGCAGTCGGTGGCGAGCCTCGCGCGCGTGGTCGGGCCGCTCGTCTCGGCCGCGCTCATCTACAGCGCGGTGGCGACCGTCGGCCACGACGGCAACCCGCACAACATGAGCGACCGCTCGGTCGGGCTCACCTTCTGGGCGGCGGCGGCCATCATGTTCGTGGCCTTCCTGCTCGCCGCATACTTCGCGCGCGCCTACGCCCCGGAGTACCGTGGCGGCCGCGACGCCGTCCGCGCGGGCGGCGCGTGAGGAGACGCGGATGACGAACGCACACCCGACCCGAGGCTTCATCCGCGCGGCCGCCGCGTCCGTGCTGCTCTGCCAGTTGGCGTTCGCGCAGACGCCGTCGGCCGTGCGCGACTACAGGCGCGCGAACGAGCACCGCATCCTGCGCGAGTTCGTCGGGCTGCTCTCGCTCCCGAACGTCGCCGACGACAACGAAGCGATACGGCGCAACGCCGCGCGACTCGTCGAGATGATGACGGCGCGCGGACTCAAGCCTCAACTTCTGGAAGCCCGGACGCCGAACGTCGCGCCGGCCGTCTACGGCGAGTGGCGCGCGCCGGGCGCGACGCGCACCGTCGTCCTCTACGCGCACTACGACGGCC
This sequence comes from Pyrinomonadaceae bacterium, assembly GCA_040509515.1. GTDB lineage: Bacteria > Acidobacteriota > Blastocatellia > Pyrinomonadales > Pyrinomonadaceae > QHXN01. The sequence goes on from JBEVKV010000587.1 coordinate 4,068, forward strand.
AGCCGACCGACGCGCGCAAGTGGACGGGCACGCGGCCGTGGGAGCCGCAGCTCCGCGACGCCCCTTTCGAGCGCGGCGGAAAGCTGCTGCCGATGCCCCGCGATGGCGAGGCCATCAACCCGGAGTGGCGGCTCTACGCGCGCTCGGCCTCGGACGACAAGGCCGGCGTGATGTCGATACTGACGGCGTTCGACGCGCTGCGCGCGAAGAACGTCCAACCGACGGTCAACTTAAAATTCTTCTTCGAGGGCGAGGAGGAGGCCGGCTCGCCGCACCTCGTCGAGATACTCTCGCGCCACAAGGAGCTGCTCGCCTCCGACGCGTGGATCGTCTGCGACGGCCCCGTCCACCAGTCGGGTCGCAAGCAGGTCGTCTTCGGCGTGCGCGGCGACACGAACGTCGAAGTCACCGTCTACGGCCCCGCGCGGCCTCTGCACAGCGGGCACTACGGCAACTGGGCTCCCAACCCCGCGATGACGCTCGCGCGCCTGCTCGCCTCGATGAAGGACGAGACGGGGCGCGTCACCGTCAAGGGCTGGTACGACGACGTTGTGCCGCTCGGAGAAGCCGAGCGCCGCGCGCTCGCCGAAGCGACCGCCTACGACGAGGAGCTGAAGCGCGCGCTGGGAATCAACCGCCCCGAGGGCGCGGGGCGCACGCTGCTCGAACTCATCAACCAGCCGTCGCTCAACGTCAACGGGCTTTCGAGCGCCGAGACGGGCGCGCTCTCGCGCAACGTCATCCCCACGACGGCCGTGGCCGCGCTCGACCTGCGCCTCGTCCTCGGCACAGACCACCGGCGACAAATCGAGCGGCTCGTCTCACACATACGCGCGCAAGGCTTCTTCGTCACCGAACGCGAGCCGACCGACGCGGAACGCCTCGCGCACCCGCTCGTCGCCAAAGTCGAAGTCTCGCCCGGAGGCTACAACGCCGAGCGCACGCCGATGAACCTGCCCGTCTCGCGCGCCGTCGTCGAGGCCGTGCGGACGACCTCCGAGCAACCCGTCGTCCTCATGCCCACGCTCGGCGGCAGCCTCCCGCTCTCGCTCATACGCGAAACCTTAGGCGCGCCGACCATCACCGTCCCCGTCGCCAACTACGACAACAACCAGCACGCCGAGAACGAGAACATACGCCTCCAGAACCTCTGGGACGGCATCGAGACCTATGCCGCGCTGATGACGATGAAGTTCTGATTCGGTTCGCGCTACCAGATGGAGGGGACGGCGGACTCGTCGATTTCGAGCGCGTCGCCGTCGGGGAGGATGTGGACGAGGCGCGCGCCGCGTGCGCGGAGCGGCGGGCCGAGCAGGCCGACGCGGTGGCAGTTGGCGCGCGGCTCTTTGTGCGTGGTGAGCGGGCGCGACTCCGAGCACATCAGCGCGACGCGCGCGTCCGAGGCAAGCTCCATGATTCGTTCAAGCCCGCGGTTCAGCTCGTCGGTCGGCGCGACCACCTTCCCGCCGCACTCGGGCAGCCACTCGTAACCGATGCCCGCCTCCCTCAAGTTCGCCGCCAAGACCTGCCCGTTGAACTGCGGCCAGCGCGAGCGCGCGGCGCTGCGCACGTCGCACAGAAGCTCTATCTCGTATTGGCGGAGCAGCCCGAGGAAGTCGGCCCACGCGTGGCGGCCGTGGCCGACGGTGTAGATTGTGACTGCGTTCGTCTGTTCGCTCATCTTGTCTCGCGACCTTTAGGCGCGGCGCGCGAGTTCGGCGCGCAGCTCTTCGGCGGTCAGCTCGACGAGGCGGCCGCCGGTGAACAGCTCGTCGCGCGTCACGTCCGAGTGCGCGAAGGCGGGCGTGGGGAAGGCGTCCATCTCGTCGTCGGTCTCGAAGTCCGTCTCGGCGAGGACGAGGCCGCGCAAGGGGCCGAGGAACACGTCGATTGAGTAGAGCCGCCCCTCGTGCTCGAACGGGTAGCGGTTCTTGCGCAGCTCGTTGCCCTCGAAGACGGAGAGCATCTCGTACTCGTACGGGCTCAGATACATGTTGGTGATGAGCGTGCGCGAGGAGTCGGGCGGCGACGGCGTGTGCTTCTGCGTGAGCTTGAGCGTCCACTCGTTGGTGCGGGGGTCGCGCACCTTTCGCAGCCGCAGGCGCGTGCCCGTCACGTAGTTGTCCGTGACCTGCGTGTGCGGGTCGGCGAGCCTGAGGCCGGGCGGCAGCTCGCGCAGAAGGTAGCGGCGCTCGCGTTCGAGGCGCGCGTACTTGCTTCCGCCGAGCGCGGCCAGTTTCATGTCAGCGGGGGAGACGACGCCCATCTTATTTTCGTCCGCCGGAAGTGAAGTGAGCCGCGTCAGGCTCCGACGAGTTCCGCCTCCGACTCTTTCAGAAACCCTTCCGGCTCGACGATGTGGCCGGCGACGGCCGAGGCGGCGACGACGAAGGGCGAGGCGAGATAAACTTTGCCGGGGCCCGAGCGCCCGGGGAAGTTGCGGTTCTGCGCGCTGACCGTGACCTGCTCGGGCGAGCGCGAAGCCCCGGGGCCGGCGTTGATGCACGCGCCGCACGAGGGGTCTATCATCTCCGCGCCCGCGCGCTCGAAGAGTTCGATGTAGCCGCGCGAGCGCGCGTACTCCTTAATCTTCTGCGAGCCGAACTGCAGGTAGAGGTGGACGCCGGGCGCGACACGTTTGCCCTGCTCGACGGCGCGCTTCAAAACGGCCGCGTACATGTCCATGTCGGCCATCTTGCCGCCGGTGCACGAACCGCCGTAGGCGATGTCAATCTTGACGGGCTCCTGCAATTCAGAGACGGGCAGTCCGTTGCGCGGGTCGCCGGGCGTGGCGACCATCGGGCGCACTTCGCTCAAATCAATCTCGAAGCTCGCCGCGTACTCCGCGTCCGGGTCGCTCTTGAGGAAGCCCGCGCGAATCTGCTCCTCGGAGAGCCCGCGCGTCTTCACCAGATATTCGAGCGTCACCTCGTCGGGCTCGATGATGCCGGTGAAGCCGCCGGCCTCGACCGCCATGTTGGTGAGCGTCGCGCGCTCGTCAATCGACCAGTCCTTCAAGCCCTCGCCCGCGAACTCCAAGACTTGGCCGATGCCTTTGCCTTCCTTCATGTAGTCGGTGGCGAGGATGACGAGCATCACGTCCTTCGCCGAAACGTCGGCGCGCTTCTCGCCCCTCAGGACGAAGCGGACGACCTCCGGCACCTTGACGCGAATGTCTTTGGTGTACCAGGCGTTGGCCATGTCGGTCGAGCCGACGCCGAAGGCGAAGCAGCCGAGCACGCCCGCCATGCATGTGTGCGAGTCCGTCCCGATGACCAACTGACCGGGGAGCGCGATGTCTTCGACGACCGCGTTGTGACAGATGGCCTCGCTCCCGCGCTCCTCCGTCCCGCCGTAGAGCCTGATGCCCTGCTGCGTCGTGAAATCTTCCTGCGTGGTGGCGAGCCCGTCGGCGCGCTCAAGCAGTCCCATCTTCTTCTTGTCGTCGGACATCACGCGCCCGAGAAAGGTCAGGTGGTCGCGGAAGGCGTAGACCGACCCGGGCTCCGTGACGCGCGCGCCCGCGCCCAAAGCCTGCTTGAACAAACTCTCGGCCATCGGCGTCACGTACTCGTGCGAGAAGCGCACGTCGGCGACGGCGAAGAGCGCGTCGCCCGGCTTGACCGCCTCGACACCGACCTCGCCCGCGCGCACGAAGGCGTGGCGCGCGACTATCTTCTCGACGATGTTCATCGGCCGCCGCGCGGTGTCGAGCGCGGGCGGCGTGACCTCCCCGGCGAGCCGCGCCTTGTTGTAGTTGAACAGTCCGCCGTACTCGACTATCTGCCGCGAGATGGGGTCGAGCCCGCGCGTGAACTCTTCGAGCGGAATCTCCTCGCCGTTGCGGATGCGCTCGACGAGCCCGAAGTCGGTCGAGGTCAGCAGCCCGATGTTCTGGCAGTTCTGCCCGTAAATCTTCTCGATGGTCTTGGCGACGACGAGCTGGAGCCCGGCGGCCTTCTCCGCGAACGGCGCGGTCTCGCGCGAGCTGCCGCAGCCCTTCGACAGCCCCGAGACGACGACCGCGAACCCGCCGTTCCTGACTTCGTCTTTCTTGACCGCGCCCTCGCGCATCCCCACGTAGACGTACTCGCCCAGCGTCTCGTCATAGTAGAAGCAGACCCATCCGGGCGTTATCTCGTCGGTCGAGATGTTGTTCATCAGCGGCCGCTGCGGGTCGAACTCCAAATTCTCGCCCGCCTCCAACTGCGCGCGGACGAGCGACACGTCCTCGGTCAAAAACAGCACCCGCCCGTCGAACTTCAAACGCTCGGGTCGCCTCGTCGTCTTCTCAACGCTCATCTCAAACTCCTCTTTGATGGCCCGCGAATTATGCTGATGATTTCCCAAAGAACCGATTATAAACGACGCTTCGCCAAACTCGCACCCGCGCGCCGGCCGTTACGCACGATTACATCCGAGATTCGCGCGTAGCAAAGATTTCCACAAAACGGGGATGAATTTTCCACCTGTGGAAATCGCCTGTTGATGAACTTTTCAGATGTCTTGAAAAGCCGGAAAAACCGGCGAAATCAGCTCTAAAAGTTTTTTGAAAAAAAGTCTTGACAGCCCCGGGACGTGTGCGTATAGTCCGGCTCCCGTCGCGGTTGTTACGGCAACCACGACCGGCGTGGGGATCGGCAGATTGGGGCGGAAACGCTTCGATCTGAGGACAGCGACAAGCGGCAAACGTCGCTGCCACTGACGCCCCGGCCGAGGCCGAAAGGCCTGCGCAGGGAGGAGGCCGACGGGCATCTCCCGAGCCGCGCGGATAAAAACGCGCCGGCGCTCCGACGGAGTAATTACCGACGGGGTTGCGAACGCCGCTCAACTTCGGTTGAGCCTCGTTGTCCAGAACGTAGACTGGAGGTGGAGGTAAAGCCACCAGAACAAAAACCAATAGGCACCAAGTCTTCGGACTTGAGAGGTTGACGGAAGTTAGCCCGTGCCGACCGGGGGTGAGCCGCCGCAGGCGCACGCTTCGGGATACAAATCAGGCAGCCTGTCGCGTGTACAAGCAAGGGTTGCCGTCCCCCCGAATCGCTTCGGCGGTTCAAAGGGATACCGGGATCGGGCTGCTGCCCCTCGTGGGTAGCAGCCCGGTTTCTTTTTTTGCGCACACCCCCGCTGCCCGCCCGCCAAGACCCCGCCTTCACAACCGACGAACGGAAAGAGTCTGGCCCCGGGCGTGAGATGAGCTATCATGCGGTGCGCCTAAACATCGACAGGGGGACACCGTCATTGGATTGGATTGCAGACCCGCAGGCCTGGATCGCTTTCGCGACGCTCTTGGCGTTGGAGATCGTTCTCGGCATCGACAACATCATCTTCATCTCCATCCTGGCGGGTAAGCTGCCCGCCGACCAGCAGCCGCGCGCGCGCTACGTTGGGCTCGGGCTGGCGCTGGTGATGCGCATCATCCTGCTCTTCTCGCTCTCGTGGGTCATCGGGCTCACGACGCCGCTCTTCTCGATTCTGGGGCACGGCGTTTCGGGGCGCGACCTGATTCTCATCCTCGGCGGCCTGTTCCTACTCGGCAAGTCCACGTTCGAGATTCACGAGAGTCTGGAGGGCGAGACGGGCCACGCCTCTGCAAAGGTGAAGGCGAATTTCCTCAGCGTCCTCGTCCAGATCATGCTGCTCGACATTGTCTTCTCGCTCGACTCGGTAATTACGGCGGTCGGGATGGTCGACAACATCGCCATCATGATTTCGGCCGTCGTCGTCTCCATCGGCTTCATGATGCTCTTCGCCGCGCCGGTCAGCGCCTTCGTGGCCCGGCACCCGACCGTCAAGATGCTGGCGCTCAGCTTCCTCCTGCTCATCGGCACGACGCTCATCGCCGACGGCTTCGGGTTCCACGTCCCGAAGGGTTACATCTACTTCGCGATGGGCTTCTCGGTCTTCGTCGAGATGATTAACATGCGTCTGCGCAGGAAGACCGCCCCCGTAGACCTGCACGAGCGTTACGCGCCCGAGCCGCCGAAATAGTAGCCCGGCACCGCGCGCCTCGTGTGCCCCCCGGGCGCGGCCGCGGGCCGCGACGAAATCCATGCTTACGGCTGCCGTCATAGTTTCAATCCTGCTGAGCCTCGCCGCGCTGTGGCTGGCGTTCACGCGCGGGCGCGCGTCGGCCGAGGGGGACGCGGACGCGGCGCGCGCGCTGTCGGAGTTGCGCGAGCGGTTCGGGCACGAGATGGAGGCGCTGCGCGAGTACTTCAACCTCGAACGCGAGAGGACAGGGCAACTGGAGACGCGCGTCGAAGCCCTCGCGGCCGCGCCGCCGCAGCGCATGACGAGGCGCGAGGTGAAGGCTGCGCGCAAGCTCGCGGTAGAGGAGAGGCTCGCGGAGTCGGGCACTGTGACGAGTCCCGCGGACGCGGAACACGAAGGCGCGAACGCTGGCCCGTCGGGGGCGGGCCTTTACTCGTCGGCGGGGGCCGAAGTCGACGCCGAGTCGAAGGACGTTTTCGCGCTCGCGCGCAGCATGGAACAGTACTTCGGCGCGACGCATAACCCGCGCGACCTGCTCGGCCACGTCACCTTCGAGCGCGCCGTCGCCCTGCTTCAGGGCGAGGACTACAAGACCGCGTGGCTGCTCGCGTCTGCGAAGGGGCACGAGCCGGTCGTCGCCTGCATGGTGCTCGAAGCTCTGGCGCGGCGCGCGGGCGACGACGAGGTGATCGCCGAGACGATACTGCGCGAAATCAACACCTACTTCTTCTGGCCGTGCTTCTACGCGCTGCGCGCGCTCGGGGCGCACGCCGGAGAGCGACGCATCCTCGCGCGTCTGCTCGCGCGGCTCAACGCGACGTGGCGCAACGACACGCCGCTGATGGCGCTGCGCGAGTTCGTCGCCGCGCGCGCCGCGGCGGGCGAGACGCCCGACCCGGAAGAGTTGCTCGAAGAGGTCAGGGCGCTGGCGCTCGACGACGAACAGCTCTCGGATTTGGGGACGACGCTTCAGGAGGTCGGCGTGCTCCTGCCGCCCGAGGTGAGGCTTGAGCTGTCGAACTGGGCCGGCTGGCGCGAGACGGCCGACTTTCTCAAGACGTTCGGGCGCGTGTGGGGGCCGGGGGTTGACGACGATGTCTTCGCGCTCGACGCGGTGGCGGCGCGCGTCGCGGAGCTTGAGGCCGCGCTCAGACGCGAGCCGGCGCGCTCGGTGCTTCTGGTCGGCGACTCGGGCACGGGCAAGACGGCGCTCGTACGCGCGCTCGCCGCACGCCTGCGGCGCGAGGACTGGCTCGTCTTCGAGGCCGGCGCGTCCGATGTCATGGCCGGGCAGACCTACATCGGGCAGATAGAGGAGCGCGTGCAGTCAATCGTCCGGCAGGTCGAGGGCAAGCGCGTCCTCTGGGTCATGCCGAACTTTCAGGAGGCGATGTGGTCGGGACGCCACCGCTACAGCCCGACGGGGCTGCTCGACCTTCTGCTGCCTTCGGTCGAGAGCGGCGCCGTCAAGATCGCCGGCGAGGTCGCGTCCGAAGCCTACGAGCAGCTTTTGCGCCTGCGCCCGAAACTGCGCACGGCGATGCAGGCTTGCCGCGTCGCTCCGCTCTCGGACGCCGACACTTTGGAACTCGGACGCCGCTGGGCCGAGCGACACGGCCGGGGCAAAGCCGGCGTCGAGGGCGCGCAAGCGACTGAAGCGGACTCCGCGCCGCGCGTGTCCGAGCGGACGCTCGGCGAGGCTTTGCAGCTCGCCAAGCAGTACCTCGGCGACAAGGCCGCGCCCGGGAATCTGTTGCTGCTGCTCGACGCGACCGAGCGCCGCCTGCGCGCCGAGGGCGAAGAGGGCGGCGAGATAAAGCTCGACGACCTGCTCGTCACGCTCTCGCAGTTGACGGGGCTGCCCGTGCAGATTCTCGACGAGCGCGTCGGGCTCGACCTCGCGGAATTGCGCGCCTTCTTCGAGCGGCGCGTGTTGGGTCAGCCCGAGGCCGTGGACTGCCTCGTCGAACGCGTCGCGATGATAAAGGCAGGACTGACCGACCCGACGCGCCCGCAGGGCGTCTTCCTCTTCGTCGGGCCGACGGGGACGGGCAAGACCGAGATCGCCAAGACGCTCGCGGAATTCCTCTTCGGCTCGCCCGAGCGCATGCTCCGCCTCGACATGAGCGAGCTACAGACGTGGGAGTCGCAGGCGCGCATACTCGGCGAGGCCGAGGAGACGAGCGAGAGCGCCGCCCTCGTCAACCTCATCCGCAAGCAGCCGTTCTCGGTCGTCCTGCTCGACGAGTTCGAGAAGGCGCACCCGTCCGTCTGGGACTTGTTTCTGCAAGTCTTCGACGACGGCCGCCTCACAGACCGGCGCGGCAACACGGCCGACTTCCGACACTCGGTCATCATCCTCACCTCGAACCTCGGCGCGACGCTCCCGCACGGCGCGTCGGTGGGCTTCGCGCAGGAGCAGTCGCAGTTCGCCTCTGCTTCAGTCGAGCGCGCGGTCGGCCGCGCCTTCCGTCGAGAGTTCGTCAACCGCATCGACCGCGTCGTCGTCTTCCGCCCGCTCGGGCGCGGCGTGATGCGCGACCTTTTGCGCAAGGAGTTGAACGACGTGCTCACGCGGCGCGGGCTGCGCACGCGACAGTGGGCGGTCGAGTGGGACGACTCGGCGGTCGAGTTTCTGCTTGAGAAGGGCTTCACGGCCGACCTCGGCGCGAGGCCGCTGAAGCGCGCGGTCGAGCGCTACCTGCTCTCGCCGCTGGCGCTGACCATCGTCAACCACCAGTTCCCCGAAGGCGACCAGTTCCTCTTCGTCCGCTCGTCGGCGGACGGCCATGCGCTCGACGTGCAGTTCGTTGACCCCGACGCGCCCGCGCAAGGGGAAGCGCCCGCGGTGCTCCAAGCGCCGTACGACTTCGACGAAGAGGAGGCGGCGGGCGTCGAGCGCGAGCTGCGTCTCGAATCAATCGCGCTCGACCCGAAGGGCGCGCCCGAGGAACTGCGCTTTCTTCACGAGCGTTACGACGAGGTCGCCGCGCGCGTCGAGGCGGACGAGTGGCGGCGGCGCAAGGAGGAGGCGCTCGGCGAGATGCAGTCGGGCGACTTCTGGTCTTCGCCGCGCCGCTTCGGCGTGCTCGGCGCGGCCGAATACATGGATCGCATCGAGGCGGGACTCGACACGGCCGGCTCGCTGCTCGCGCGGCTGCGCGGCGACCGCAAGCGATTGCCGCCGGGGCTCGTCGCGCGGCTCGCCGAACAGCTCTACCTGCTCGACTCGGCCTGCCGCGGACTGGCCGAGGGCGAGCCGCGCGACGCCTTCGTCGCCGTCACGGCCAGCCGCGAGCCGGGCACCGACCGCGCGCACAGCGACGAGTTCGCGCGCACGCTCACGCGCATGTACCGGCGCTGGGCCGAGCGCCGCCGGATGCGCTTCGAGCTTGTCGAGGAGCACGACGGCGCGGGCGCGAACGGCGCGGGCGCGGAGGAGTACCGCGCGGTTGCCGCCGTCTCGGGCTACGCGGCCTTCCACATCCTGCGGTCCGAGAGCGGGCTCCACATCTTCGAGACGCCGCAGGACGAGCGCGCCACCTTCAACCGCGCGCGCGCCACCGTCCGCGTCGTCGCGCAGCCGGACGAGCCTGCCGGGCGCGGCCCGGGGGCGCGCGCCGCGCCGGGCGCGCGCGCGCGCGCCACAGAACCGGCCGCCCCCGCCCCCATCGTGCGGCGCGACCGCGAAGACCCCGCGCCGCACGTCCCCGCCTCCGCCCGCGGCTGGCCCACC
>JBEVKV010000588.1:0-5508 GCA_040509515.1 Pyrinomonadaceae bacterium
GGTGGCGAAGGCCGGGCGCTCGTTGAAGATCGTGTCGCCGGTGAGGTCTCGCCCGAGCGTGACGTTGAAGGGCAGGCCGGAGCGCGCGACGATGAGCGGGTTGAAGGTCAGCCCCCACGGGCCGTCGTAGTTCCCGCCCAGCGTGAAGCGCTGGCGCACGTCGAGCTGCGACCGCCCGTACTCGCCGCTCAGGTCGTAGCTGTTGGCGGGGAACCATCCCGAGCCGTTGGTGTCCGCGCGCGAACGGTTCAGCGTGTAGTTGGCGAAGACGGAGAACTTCGGGTTGAACCGGCTGTTGACGCTGAAGATCAACTGCGTCTGGTTCAGCCAGCCGCTCGACTCGAAGCCGAAGATGTTGCCGCCCGCGGACGGGCGGACGCCGCTCTCGGGGTCTTCGGGGTCGAAGGTGCCGGGCAGCGGGGCGTTGAGGTTGCGCGAGCGGAGCAGGTGGATGTAACGCGCGCTGACGAGCGTGGCCGAGAAGGTGGTGTTGCGCACCAACTGCCGCTCGACGCTGAGCGCGGCCTGATACGAGTAGGGCGCGCGCAGGCTCTGCTCAAAGACCTTCGTCGTCTGCGGGATGTTCAAAGCCTGAAGGGCGGAGGCCGACGGGACGGCCGGGAAGAGGTCGAGGATGGCCGAGTCGTTGACGATGAATTGTTGCTGCGTCACACCGTCGAACTGTTCCGTCTGCAAGGTCAGCAGCTCGTTGACGCGCAGGTAGAAGATGCCGAAGCCGCCGCGGATGACGGCCTTCGGCCGCGCGCGGTCGGTCGCCCCCGGGCCCCACGCGAACGAGACGCGCGGCGCGAGGTTGAGGTGGCTCGAAAGGTTGCTCTGGTTCTCGTAGCGCAGCCCGAGCCCGAGGTTGAACGTCGGGCTAATGCGCCAGTCGTACTGTGCGTAGACGCCCAGGTCGTACTGCGTCACGTCGACCTCCGGGTCGCCGCCGGCGATGGAGAACTGCGAGGCCCCGCCGCCGCGCGCGCGAATCTCGGCCGGCGTCAACCCCTGACTCTGGAAGAAGAGCGTGCGCCGGTAGCGCTCAAGGCTGTCGATGTCGACGAGCAGCGGCGCGCCGCCCGGCCCGAAGACGACCCCGCCGTTCTGATCCAGCGCCGGGGCCACGCCGCCCGCGAAGGTGTACGTGCCGTTGAAATTCAGCGGCGAGAAGTCTGTGATACTGATGCCGCGCACGCGCACGCCGAACCGCAGCGTCCGGTTGCCGAGGCCGTAGGTCACGTTGTCCTGTAGCTCGAAGCGTTTAATGTTGGTGCGGTCGCCGTTGACGTTCGCGCCGCCGCCCGTGAAGGCTTCGAGCACTTGAATCGTCGGCTCGGTGTTGGCGTTGCGGATGCGGTTGAGGTTCCAACTCGACTGGAAGCGCAGTTGGTTGAAGGTGCGCGGGCTGACGACCGAATTGAGCAGCGAGCGGAAGATGTGCGTCCGGTCTAACACGTCGTAGGCGCGCGAAGGGAGGTTGAAGCCGCCGACCCCGGCCGCGATCTGTTTGTTCGGCAGGTACTGGTAGTTGAAGGTCAGGTTGTTGTTCGTGTTGAGCTTGAAGTCCGTCCGCACGTCGGAATAGAGTTCGCGCTCGGGGACGAGGACGGCGACGCCGAAGGGCGTCGGCCTCAGTTGCTCGTCGAGCACCGTGGCGTTGATGACGGAGTTGCCGTCGGTCTCCTCGCGCGCGAAGGCCGTGTAGAAGGAGGCGCGGTTTTTAATCAGCGGGCCGCTCAACTGCCCGGCGTAGTTTCTGACCTGAAAGGGCGCGCGGTTGACGGCGAACGGGTTGCGGCTGTTGAGGCTCTCGTCGTTGAAATAAAACTCGACGTTGCCGTGGAACTGATCGGTGGTCGGGTTCAGGCGGAGGTCGATGCGGCCGAAGCCGATGCGGTCGTACTCGGCGGTGAAGGGATTCTGGTTGATGCGAATCTCGGCGATCTGGCTGCGGCGCGGGAGGTTGCGCACGCCGCTGAAGCCGTTCACCAGAATCTCCACCCCGTCGGGGCCGGCGGCGGCCCCCGCGAACGCCTGAAGGACGGAGGCCAGCGCGTCCGGGTCGTCGGGCAGGAAGTTCAGGTCACTGCCGCGCAGCACGAGCGAGTTGGCGTTGTTCTCGGGGTCGACGTTTATTTCATTATTCTCGTTCCCGACCGTGACCGTCTCCTCGACGGTGATGCCGAGCGTCACGTCCAACGTCTCACGCCGCGCGGCCGCCACCGCCACCTCGCCGTTCTCGTAGTTGGTGAACCCCGCGGCGCTGACCAGCAGGCGGTAGCCGCCGGGGGTCAGTTGCTCGAAGAGGTAGACGCCCTCGCGGTTGGTCACGGTCTGCCGCTCGCGGCCCGCCGCGTCCAACAGCTTGACGGAGGCGTTGGCGACGACCGCCCCGTTCTGGTCTTTCACCTGTCCGCGCAACGAGCCGTCGGCCTGCCTCGCCGAAGCCGCCCCCCCGCAGAGCAGAAGAGAGAGGACGGCCAGGCAAAGCGCCGTTCTTGTCCGAGCTACGAGTGTCACCTCCAGCCTCCTTTATGAAGTTTCAACGATGATGAAGTTGCGAGAGGCGCGCGGGGAGGCGCGCGCCGGGACTCAGGGCAAGCTGACACCGAGGCTCGATAAACCTTCGGGCAGGCCGAGCTTGTAATTCGGCTGCCGGCTGTTGGCGCGGAGCTGCGCCTGCAGGGGTTTGAGCACGGGCTCGACGCCCGCGATGAGCGCGATGGCCGTGGCGCGCGTCTGATTCTCCCCGGCCGTGACGGTGAGCAACAGCATGTCGCCCGCCTTCAACTCGCCGAGGTTGACCTGCGGCATCGCGTCGACCTGTTGCTGCAAGTCGCCCTGCCCGGACTCCTTCTGCCCGCCCGCCAGCGAGGCTGCCAGCTCTTTCGACAGGCGGCGCGTGCGCGTGTCCTTGTTGGTGACGACGGTGATGGTCTCCTGACGGCCGAGCTGATTGACCTTCAGCTCGCCCGCGCCGGCCTCGACGGCGACCACGGTCGCGGGGATGACGCGGAAGGTGCCGACCAGCATCTCCTCGACCGCGTAGCTCGCCCCGTCCGCACTCTTGTTGCCGAGGGCGCGGAACGTGTCGCCGACTTTGACCTGCTCGAAGGCGCTCGGGGTGGTGTCTTTGTAAGCCACGGAGTCCGCGGCGTAGCGGCGCAGGCGCGAGGCTTCGTTGAAGGTCAGCGTCAAGGTCTGCACCCCGCCCTCGGCGCGGACTTGCGCCTTGAGGGTCTTGCCCGCCGGCTCAAGGCTGAGCACCGAGCCGATGATGCCGCGGCGCTGCCACTCCGCCTTCCCCTGCTCTGACTTCTGCGTCAGCTCGGCGCGCGAGACGATGAGAACCTGCCGGGCGGCGACCGACTTTCTATCCGCGCTCAACGGGCCGCCCGCGAGCAGGCGGTCGCCGATGGCGATCTCCTGAAAAGTGATCGGTGCGGCCTGCGCCAGAGAGGTCGCGCCGGGCGGCACGCGCCTGAGGCTGGTCGTGTCGTCGAACTGCACGATGACGGCCTCGCCCTGCGCCGTCTTGATGGTCACCCGCCGCGCCGCGCCGTCAACCGCGGTCACCTCACCGCTGAGCTGTCCCTGCGCGGGCCGCGCGCCGGCCGTGTTGGTGAGGGCGAGCAGGACGAACAGGACGAGACAAAGCCAACGAAATGTTTTCAAATGCATCTTCAAACTCCCGATCAGTGGGTTGAGCGGCGCGTTATGACGGCCGCCGGGACTCGGCCGCGGCCCTCTCAAGGCAACCGCCGAGCAGCGCGGCCAGCGCGCGCACATGGGGTTCGTCTACCATCGTATAATGATCGCCGGGTGCCGTGTAAAGTTCTACGCCCGCGGCCGTGAAATCATCCCAGCGGGGCGCGCGCTTGCGGCGCGGCGGCGGCGGCGCGACGGCGGCCTGAAACAGCGTGATGCGCGTCGCCGACGGCTGCGCCCGGTAGCTCTGCTGCGCCCGCCAGTTGGAGATGAAAACTCGCCACAGACGTTGCACGTCGGCGAGCGTCACGTCCGGCGGCACGACGCCTGCGCCCTTCGCCTCGGCCAGCACGAACGACAGACGCGCTTCCGGCCCGAGCTTCTTCAACTCGCCGGCGCGCGCGAGCAGCGCTTCCCTCGGCAGGCCCAAATCGAGCACGAAGCTCGACAGCAGCACCGGGTCGTCCTCCTTCATCCGCTTCGACTTCGGGTCGGGCGGCATCGTGTCTAAGAGCGCCAGCAGCGCGACCTCCTCGCCCCGCGCCGCGAGTTGCCGGGACATCTCGAAGGCGACCAGCCCGCCGAACGACCAGCCGCCGATCAGGTACGGGCCGCGCGGCTGGACACCGAGCATCTCTTCGACGTAGCGCGCGGCCATCTCTTCGACGCCGGTCGCGGCCTGCTGCGTGTCGTCGTCGAGTCCCGCGGACTGGAACGCGTAGAAGGGTCGGTCGGTGCCCAGTTGTCGCGCCAGCGCCAGATAGCGAAAGACGCCGCCGCCGCCCGGGTGCACGCAGAAGAAGGGCGTCTGCGCGCCCTCGCCCTGAAGTTTGACGAGCGGCGAGCGGTGCGCCGTGACATCCTGCTCGCGCAGCGCGACGGCTAACTGCTCGACCGTCGGATGCCGGAAGAGGGTCGAGAGCGGGAGTCGCCGCCCGAGCCGCCGCTCAATCGCGGCGAACAGGTGGATGGCGAGCAGAGAGTGGCCGCCGCGGTCGAAGAAGTTATCCTTCACGCCGACGGGCCCGCTCCGCAGGACTTCTTCCCAGATGCTTATCAACTCCAACTCTACCTGATCCCGCGGCCGAACGAACTCACTTTCCTCTCCGGCCGTGATTCCCTGCGCGGGCGCGGGCAGCGCCTTGCGGTTAACCTTACCGTTCGCGGTCAGCGGCAGTTCGTCGAGGATGACGAAGACCGACGGCACCATGTACTCCGGCAGACGCTCTCTCAGGTGCTCGCGCAACTGCCGCCCCAGTGACTCCCGGCCGGTCGCCGGTTCCCCGTCGCTGTCTTCGCCTTCACTGACTTCGCCGGCGGCCACGTAGCCGATTAAGCGACTGACCGCGCCCGCGCCATCGCGCTCCGCGACGACGACCGCCTGCCGCACCGCGGCGTGTCGCAGCAGCGCCGCCTCTATCTCTTGCAGCTCGATGCGGAAGCCGCGCAGCTTGACCTGCTCGTCCCTCCGCCCCAAGAACTCCAGCACGCCGCCGTTCGTCCATCTCACCACGTCGCCGGTGCGGTAGAGACGCGTGCCCGCCTCGCCGGAGAACGCGTCGGGCACGAACCGCTCCGCCGTCAGAGCCGGCTCGCGCTGATAACCGCGTGCGACTCCCACCCCGCCGATGAACAGCTCGCCGTACACCCCGACGGGCGACGGCCGCATCCGCGCGTCGAGGACGTAGACCTGCGTGTTGCTAACCGCGCGCCCGATGGGCACCCCCGCCTCCCCCGCACCTAGCTCCTCCACCGCCTGCCGGCACGCGAACGTCGTCGCCTCCGTCGGCCCGTAGA